>NZ_JBSFHY010000025.1:0-96372 GCF_053597295.1 Streptomyces sp. NPDC001450 | reverse complement strand
CCAACCCGCAGTCCGGCTACGGCTCCCCGCAGCCCGGTGCCCCCAACCCCCCGGCCCAGCCCGGCGGTTACGGCTTCCCCCAGCCCGGACAGCAGCCGACCCCCGGCGGACCCAACCCGCAGTCCGGCTACGGCTCCCCGCAGCCCGGTGCCCCCAACCCCCCGGCCCAGCCCGGCGGTTACGGCTTCCCCCAGCCCGGACAGCAGCCCCAGCCCCCGCAGAACCCCGACTCCGCTCAAGGCGCCCCGCAGCCGGCCGTGGACCCCCGTGCCGGTGCCGCCTGGCCGCAGCCCGTGCAGCACGACCAGCGGCAGATGACCAACCCGGGTGCGGCGCCGCTGGGTTACACCGCGGCCGTGGAGCTGTCCTCGGACCGGCTGCTCAACTCCAAGAAGCAGAAGGCGAAGAGCGGCCGGCCCACGGCCGCCTCGTCCCGCTTCAAGCTGGGCGGCAAGAAGGAGGAGGCCGAGCGGCAGCGCAAGCTGGAGCTGATCCGCACGCCGGTGCTGTCCTGCTACCGGATCGCGGTCATCAGCCTCAAGGGCGGTGTCGGCAAGACGACCACCACCACCGCCCTCGGCTCGACCCTCGCCATCGAGCGGCAGGACAAGATCCTCGCCATCGACGCGAACCCGGACGCCGGCACGCTCGGCCGACGGGTGCGCCGGGAGACCGGTGCGACCATCCGCGACCTGGTCCAGGCGATCCCGTACCTCAACTCGTACATGGACATCCGCCGGTTCACCTCGCAGGCGCCCTCCGGTCTGGAGATCATCGCCAACGACGTGGACCCGGCCGTCTCGACCACGTTCAACGACGAGGACTACCGGCGCGCGATCGACGTGCTCGGCCGGCAGTACCCGGTCATCCTCACCGACTCGGGTACGGGTCTGCTGTACAGCGCGATGCGCGGGGTGCTCGACCTCGCCGACCAGCTCATCATCATCTCGACGCCGTCCGTGGACGGTGCGAGCAGCGCCAGTACGACCCTGGACTGGCTGTCCGCGCACGGCTACGCCGACCTGGTCTCCCGCTCCATCACCGTGATCTCCGGGGTCCGCGAGACCGGCAAGATGATCAAGGTCGAGGACATCGTGGGGCACTTCGAGACGCGCTGCCGCGGTGTGGTCGTGGTGCCGTTCGACGAGCATCTGGCCGCCGGTGCCGAGGTCGACCTCGACATGATGCGGCCCAAGGTGCGGGAGGCCTACTTCAACCTCGCCGCCATGGTCGCCGAGGACTTCGTACGCCACCAGCAGTCGCACGGGCTGTGGACCAGCGACGGCAACCCGCCGCCGGTGGCCGCCCCGCCGATGCCTGGCCCGCCGGTGCCTGGCCAGGCGATGCCGGGTCAGCCGATGCCCGGTCAGCCGATGCCCGGTCAGCCCATGCCCGGTCAGCCCATGCCCGGTCAGCCCATGCCCGGTCAGCCCATGCCTGGCCAGCAGTACCCCGGCCAGCCGTACCCGCCCCAGCAGCCCGCGCAGCCGTACCCGCCCCAGCAGCCGGGCCAGCCCTACCCGCAGGCCGCCCCGGGCCAGCCGTACCCGCCTCAGCAGGGCCAGCCGCAGCAGGGGCAGCAGCCCCAGCACGAGCTGTACGGCTACCCGCAGGCGCCGCAGGGCGGGCAGCCTCCGCAGGCCCCGCCGCCGCAGCAGTAGGACGGCACGACGAAAGGGCGGCCGGTGCTCACCGCACCGGCCGCCCTTTCGTGTCGTAGAGGAGTCGTAGCAGAAGAGTCGTACGAGAAGTCGTAGGAGAAGGGTCGTCAGAGAAAAGTCGTAGGTGAACGCGAACCTACGAAGAACCCAGGCCTACGAAGTACGCAGGCAGGCCTACGCCTCCTCGGCGACGATCTCCCGGCACCGCTTCACGTCCTCGGCCATCTGCTCCAGCAGGGCCTCCAGCGACTCGAACTTCGCCTGGCCACGCACGTACGCCAGGAAGTCGACGGCGACGTGCAGGCCGTACAGGTCGAGGCCGACGCGGTCGATGGCGTACGCCTCCACCGTGCGCTCGGTGCCGTCGAACTGCGGGTTCGTGCCGACGGAGATCGCGGCGGGCATGACCTCGCCCTGCGCGTGCAGATAGCCGGCGTACACGCCGTCCGCGGGGATCGCGGTGTGCGGCAGTGTCTCGACGTTGGCGGTGGGGAAGCCCAGCTCGCGGCCGCGCTGGGCGCCGCGGACGACCACGCCCTCCACCCGGTGCGGGCGGCCCAGGATCTCGCGGGCGCCGGCCATGTCGCCCTCGGCGACCAGGCGCCGGGTCAGGGTCGAGGAGAACGCCTCGCCGCCGCCCGCCTCGCCGCTGACGTAGAGGTCCACGACCTCGACCTCGAAGTCGTAGACCTTGCCCTGCTCGGTGAGGAACTCCACGTTGCCGGCCGCCCTGTGACCGAAGCGGAAGTTCGGGCCCTCGACGACCGCCTTGGCGTGCAGCTTGTCGACCAGCACCTTGACGACGAAGTCGGCCGGCGACAGCTTCGAGAACTCGGTGGTGAAGGGGAGGATGAGGCAGGCGTCGACGCCCAGGTCCGCCATCAGCTCGGCGCGGCGGTGGTGCGCGGCGAGCAGGGGCGGGTGGCTGCCGGGGCGGACGACCTCGCTGGGGTGCGGGTCGAAGGTGACGACGACGGCCGGGACGCCCAGCTCGCGGGCGCGGTCGACGGCATGCTTGATGATCAGCTGGTGGCCGCGGTGAACGCCGTCGTAGGAACCGATGGTGACGACGCTGCGCCCCCAGTCCTGGGGAATGTCCTCCAAGCCACGCCAGCGCTGCACTGTGACCGCTCCTCGAACCCGTGTCCGTGTCTACCGTTGACCTCTTGTGCAGGTCTAAGGGTGCCATGCCGGGTGCTCGGGACCCGCATCGGCATCGGGGCTGTGACCGGGCGCACGTTCGCGGCGGGCGCTCAGGCCGGTACCCGCACACCCGCCAGGTTCTCGATCATGCGGCGGGCGCTGGGGCCCACCACCGCGACCCAGTCCTGAGGGGCCTCGCCCAGCCAGCGGGCCATCCGTGCGGCGAAGCCGGGCACGTGCCGGGACAGGACGACCAGGCCCCAGTCGAATCGGGTCGCGCCCTCGGGGGTGCGGACGAGGAGGAGGCCGGTGCGGTGGACCAGGGCGCGCAGCTCCACGTCCCGGCCCTCGCCGTGCGGGACCGCCGCCTGCAGGACGGCGTCCAGGACGTCCGGCTCGTGCTCGTGGGCGAGCAGGAAGTCCAGCAGCTCGCGGCGCAGGGGGCGGGAGGCGGGGGCGCCGGGGGCGGCGAGCACGGTGGCGAGGGCCGCCCGGACCCCTTCGGGGCCGCCGTCGAGGAGCCCGGTGACCAGGGGCAGCAGGACGGGGCGGACGGCGGGACCGTGGTCGAGGCGGCGGTCGACGTACGCGGCCACGTGTCCGGCGGTCTCCGGTCGCAGCCCCACCGCCTCCCGGACGAGGGCGGCGACCCGGCCCGCCAGGGCCGGCGTGGTGACGTCGGCGAGCGTGCGGAGCGTCTCCCCCGCGTCCGGGCCGCCGCGCAGCCGGGCGCGGAAGGCCTCCAGGACGGGCTCGGTGTGGCTGGCCAGGGCCGGGACCAGGGCGCCGGGCGGGAACTGCGGGTCGCCGTCGGCGAAGTGGCGCAGGGCCTCGGTGAGATGGCGGTCGCGAGTGTCCGGGTCGCGCACCAGGACGGCGAGGGCGCCGCCGTGCAGGGTGCGGTCGGCGGGGCGGGCGAGCAGGGCGAGGGCGGCGTAGCGGAGCAGTTCGCGGTCGGCCGCCGAGCGGACGTGGGGGGCCGCGCGCAGCCCGTACGCCACCGCGGCCACCCTGCGGGCGGGGCGTTCGTCGTGGGCCCAGCGGTCGACGGCCCGGCAGACCGCCGAGGGCTCGTCCTCGGCGAGGCCGGTGAGCAGCTCGTCGGCCCTGTGGTGCCCGCTGTCCACGAGCACCTCGGTGAGGTCGTCCAGGGCCCCGTGCCGGTGCGTGTGCAGCAGGGCCTGCGCGGCGGTCGCCACGGTGGCGTGCGGGGTCGCGGGCAGCGGCCGCTCGTCGTCGAACCAGCGGGTGAGCTGTGGCTGTACGGCACCGGGCGCGGCGGCGAGCAGCCGGGCCACGGCGTCCAGGTAGCGCTCACCCTCGGCGGCGCACCCCGGGTCCGACGCTTCCCCGTCCGCAAGAACCAGCTCCCGCAGCAGTGCGAAGCGCTCCGCCTCCGGGAGGGGCAGGGCGGTCCAGAAGGCGGGGCCGAACTCGGACGGTACGGGCCGCCCGCCCAGGCTCCAGGCGACGATGCGGTCGGCCAGGAGGCGGAGCACCTCCGTGTACGGCGTCGCGTCCGGGACCTGGAGAAGGGTGCGGGCGAGCAGCCGGGCGGCCCACCAGGAAGTGGGGTCCAGGTCCAGGGCGTCCACCAACTCCCGTAGTTGGAAGGAGAGTTGGCGGGGACCCTGCTGGCGGCCGAGGAGCAGCAGGGCCTGGACGACGGGGCCGACGCGGTGGTGCGGGACGGGGAGCGGGTGGGCTCCCTGCCGGGTGCGGGGGCGGTGGACCAGGGCGTGCAGGGCCTCGCCCAGGTCGAGGTGCATGCCCTGGATCCAGTCGGCCAGCTCCTCGTGGGCGAAGCGGTACCCGTTGCCGGCCGGGACCAGCAGGCCTTCGGTGAGGACGGCGGAGGCCCAGCCGGAGCCGCCGCCGAGCCGGGCCGGGGCGGGCCCCCAGGGGAACACCGCCTCGAAGGAGGCCCGGTCCAGCTCGCCCTGGCCGGGGCCGAGGCTGCGCCGGGCGGCCTCGTGCACCTGCCCGGCCACCCGGGCCGCGAGCCGCCGTACGGCCGTGCCGCGCAGCCCGTTCTCGGCGGCGAGGCGGACCGCGATGCGCAGGCACATCAGGTCGAGGTGGGCGGCGAAGACCTCGTGCCGGTCGAGCGGCCCGGCGGGCGGGGCGTCCGGGAGGGCGGCGCGGACCTCGGAGAGGAGGCGCAGGGTGAGCGGGTGCCGGGCGTCGCGGTCGATGAGGGCGCCGTCGGGGACGCCGTAGCGGGCCCGGGCCCGGCGGGCCTCGTCCGGGGTGAGGTCCGCGAGCCGCACGCACGCCGGCCCGGGGAGCAGGTCCGCCGGGAACTCGGCCCCGACTCGCTCCCAGTACTCCTCCCGGCAGGCCACCACCAGCCGCGCCCCGGTCTTCCGCAGCCACGCGGCCGTCCCCTCGGTCCAATCGGGCAGCCGGTGGGCGAGGGCGGGGGGCATCTCCTCCGGGCCGTCGAGCAGGAGCAGCAGCGGGCGGCCTGCCTGCCCGGCGAGGCGGGCCAGGCGCTCGGGGGTGAGGTCCCCGAGGTCGGCGGGGTGCACGGAGCGCGCGGCGGCGACGATCCGGGCGGCGCGCCGCAGGGAGCGGCGGGCCGCGTCGGCCACGGAGTCGTCGGCGTCCCTCAGGTCGGCGCCGCGCAGCCACAGCGTGGGCGCGGGCCGCTCGGTCCGGCCCCGGCGTGCGGCGAGGGCCGCGAGTTCCGTCGTACGACCGCTGCCCGGGGCGCCGACCAGGCCGAGCACAGCGGCGCTCTCGCCGTCGGCGAAGTCGGACAACTCCCGTACCGCGTCGGCGCGTTCGACCGGTTGCACGCGGCCGGGCCCGGTGGTGCCGACGTACCCGGCGAGGGCACCCGAGGGGCCGTCCTGGCCGACCGAGGTGGCGGTCAGTTCCAGGACGCCGGCCAGGTTGAGGTCGGCGCCGTAGGCGGGCACGGTGGCCGCGTTGCGGGCGAGCAGTTCGGCCAGCGGGCCGTCGGCCGGCCGCAGCGGCACAGCGAAACCGGCATCACGCTGGGCGGAGTGCAGGGCGGTGCCCAGGACGCCCACGACAGCGCCGGTCCCCGCGTCCAGCACCGGTCCCCCGGAGGTGCCACCGCCGAGCCGGAGCGCGTCCCGGCCGGCCGTGCCGATGGCCAGCTCCAGGGCGTCCTCGAGGAGGTGGAAGCGGTCGGTGGCGGTGTACGTCACCTGGGTGGCGGCGAGCACGCGTGCCTCGCGCCAGCAGCCCGCGGCGACCCGGACGTAGGTGCCGGCCTCGACCCGTTCCCGGACGGTCAGCGGAAGGGGGTTCACACCCAGGCCCTCGGTGCGGATCAGGGCCAGGCCGAGCGCGGGCAGCGGGGTGACGGCGTCGGCGCCGACCACGCGGGTGCGGTCCGTGGCGGGGTGCAGGACCAGCCGGGCGAGTCCGTCGACGGCCTCGTGGCTCGTGAGGAGGGTGCCGTGATGGTCGGCCAGGAAGCCGACCCCGCGGGGGCGACCGGCCAGGTCGCGGATGTGGACGAGGACGTGTGCGACGTCTGTGACCTGTGTGCCGTCCGTGCGAGCCGGGTCGCCGGCACAGTCCGTGCCCTCCCCGCGGCTCTCGTCGTGGTTCCTGTGGCTCTCGTCCCGGGCTCGACCGAAGTCGTCCCGGGCCCGGCCGAAGTCGCCGGTACGGTTCGCATCGCCACCCCGACCCGCCATGGCCGTACCTCCCCGCCCGTACACACGTGCCCTCGTGATCAACGGTAGGGGCGTGGTGATCAGCGGGACAGCACGAGAAGTGAAAGCGCCCCCTTCCGCTCCCCCGCTTCACTCCGAGCGCCTGCCCGGTCGGGTGAATAGGCGGGGGCGGCTGGATACACCCTAGGGGTGGGGGAACCGAGGGGGGACCGTGGAGCGGCGGCAAGGGCAGTACCCCGTGGCCGCCGCTCCACGGACTGGGACCCATGGTGGCGCGTGCCGGACGCCGGTCAGCCGAAGACGGCCAGGCTCTTGGCCTTGCCCTTGTGCTCCTCGACCAGCGCGAGGAAGCGGCCCTCGGGGTCGAAGACGGCGACGGAGCCGACGCCCGCGTACGCCTCGGGCATCTCCAGCCGGACGCCGTTGAGGAGCAGCCGGGCGCGCTTGGCGTCCACGTCCCAGCGTGGGAACGCGGCCTCGGCGGCCTCGGCGATCGGCATCACGGTCAGCTCCTGCTGGAGCTGGTCCAGCGTCTTCGCGGAGTCGAGCTTGTACGGCCCGACGCGGGTGCGGCGCAGCGCGGTGAGGTGGCCGCCGACGCCCAGGTCGGCGCCCAGGTCGCGGGCGAGGGCGCGGATGTAGGTGCCGGAGGAGCAGACCACCGAGACCACCAGGTCGAGCACGGCGGTGCCGTCCTCGGCGACGGCGTCCCGGACGTCGTACACCGCGAAGGAGGAGACGGTCACCGGCCGGGCGGGGATCTCGAAGTCCTCGCCCTCGCGGGCCCGCTTGTACGACCGCACCCCGTCGATCTTGATGGCGCTGACCTTGGACGGCACCTGCATGATGTCGCCGGTCAGCTTGGCGATGCCGGCGTCGATGGCGTCCCGGGTCACCTTGGAAGCGTCGGTGGAGGAGGTGATGTCCCCCTCGGCGTCGTCGGTGAGCGTGTTCTGGCCCAGGCGGATGGTGCCCAGGTATTCCTTCTCGGTGAGGGCGAGGTGCCCGAGGAGCTTGGTGGCGCGCTCCACCCCGAGGACGAGGACGCCGGTCGCCATCGGGTCGAGGGTGCCGGCGTGGCCGACGCGGCGGGTGCGTGCGATGCCGCGCATCTTGGCGACCACGTCGTGCGAAGTGAAGCCCGACGGCTTGTCGACGATGACAAGGCCGTCGGGCGTGGTGTGCTTCTGGGTCATTCCGCGGCGTCGCCGTCCGTCTCGGCGTTCTCGTCCTCGGCCGGCTTGCGGTACGGGTCGGCACCGCCCGCGTACGCCGCGCCCGCGGAGGCCTCGCGGACCTTCGCGTCGGACTGCCGTGCCTTGTCGAGGAGATCCTCGATGGTCCGGGCGGTGTCCGGGAGGGCGTCCGCGACGAAGGTGAGGGTCGGCGTGAACTTCACGCCGGCCGCGCGGCCGACCTCGGAGCGCAGGATGCCCTTGGCGCTCTCCAGGCCGGCGGCCGCGGCCTGCCGCTCCTCGTCGTCCCCGTAGACCGTGTAGAAGACGGTCGCCTCCCGCAGGTCACCCGTGACCCGGGTGTCCGTGATGGTGACGTGCGAGCCGAGCCGCGGGTCCTTGATCCCGCGCTGCAGCTTCTGGGCCACCACCTCCCGGATGAGGTCCGCCAGCCTTTTCGCCCGCGCGTTGTCGGCCACTGGTCCGTCTCCCGTTCTTTCTTCTTCTTGCGTTCTGTGGTCAGTCGTCGTCGCCGTGGAAGCGCCGCCGCACGGACAGCAGCTCCACTTCGGGGCGGCCGGCGACCAGCCGTTCGCACCGGTCCAGTACGTCGGTGAGGTGGGCCGCGTCGCCGGAGACCATGGCCAGGCCGATGATCGCTCGCCGGTGGAGGTCCATGTGGTCCACCTCGGCCGCGCTCACGGCGTACTTCCGCTGGAGTTCGGCGACGATCGGGCGGACGACGGAGCGTTTCTCCTTCAGCGAGTGGACGTCGCCGAGGAGGAGGTCGAAGGACAGAGTCCCCACGTACATGTGTGTAGCCGGTTCACCCGCCGGTACGGGATCGATGGCCCCGGGTCCGTGTGGCCGGGGACATCAAGAACGGTACCGCGTACCTGCCGGTGACTCGACAGGGTTTCGGCACCGTGGGCTGCGGTCCTGCCTGGGGGATGCGCCCCCGGGAACGGCGCGCTGGCCGACAGGACCGGAGTCCCGTCGGCCAGCACGAACCGTAGGCGTTACACCCGCGGCTTCTCCCGCATCTCGTACGTCGCGATGACGTCGTCGACCTTGATGTCGTTGAAGTTTCCGAGGTTGATACCACCCTCGAAGCCTTCACGGATCTCGGTGACGTCGTCCTTGAAGCGACGCAGACCGGAGATGGTGAGGTTCTCCGCGACCACCTTGCCGTCGCGGATGAGGCGCGCCTTGGTGTTGCGCTTGACCTCGCCCGAGCGGACCAGGACACCGGCGATGTTGCCCAGCTTGGACGACTTGAAGACCTCGCGGATCTCCGCCGTACCGAGCTCGACCTCCTCGTACTCCGGCTTCAGCATGCCCTTCAGGGCCGCCTCGATCTCCTCGATCGCCTGGTAGATGACCGAGTAGTACCGGACGTCCACGCCCTCGCGCTCGGCCATCTGCGCCGCGCGGCCGGCCGCACGGACGTTGAAGCCGATCACGATGGCGTCGGAGCCCATCGCCAGGTCGATGTCGGACTCCGTGACCGCACCGACGCCGCGGTGCAGGACGCGGATGTCGACCTCTTCGCCGACGTCCAGCTGGAGCAGGGAGGACTCCAGCGCCTCGACCGAACCAGAAGCGTCGCCCTTGATGATCAGGTTCAGCTGCTGGACCTCGCCGGCCTTCAGCACCTTGTCCAGGTCCTCCAGGGACACGCGGCGCGTGCGCTTCGCGAAGGCCGCGTTGCGCTCGCGAGCGGCGCGCTTCTCCGCGATCTGGCGGGCCGTACGGTCCTCCTCGACCACGAGGAAGTTGTCGCCGGCACCCGGGACGTTGGTCAGACCCAGGACCTGGACCGGCGTCGACGGGCCCGCCTCGGCGACGTTGTTGCCGTTGTCGTCGAGCATGGCGCGGACTCGGCCGTAGGCGTCGCCCACGACCATCGTGTCGCCGACCCGCAGCGTTCCTCGCTGGACGAGGACCGTCGCCACGGCACCACGGCCGCGGTCGAGACGGGACTCGATCGAGATGCCCTGCGCGTCCTGGTTCGGGTTGGCCCGCAGGTCGAGCGAGGCGTCCGCGGTGAGGATGACGGCCTCGAGGAGGCTGTCGATGTGCAGACCCTGCTTGGCGGAGATGTCGACGAACATCGTGTCGCCGCCGTACTCCTCGGCCACCAGGCCGTACTCGGTCAGCTGACCGCGCACCTTGGTCGGGTCGGCACCCTCGACGTCGATCTTGTTGACCGCGACGACGATCGGGACGTCGGCAGCCTTGGCGTGGTTGAGCGCCTCGACCGTCTGCGGCATGACGCCGTCGTTGGCCGCGACGACCAGGATCGCGATGTCGGTCGACTTCGCACCACGGGCACGCATGGCGGTGAACGCCTCGTGACCCGGGGTGTCGATGAAGGTGATCTTGCGCTCTTCGTCGTTGACCTCGGTCGCGACCTGGTAGGCACCGATGTGCTGGGTGATGCCGCCGGCCTCGCCCGCGATGACGTTCGTCTTGCGGATGGCGTCGAGCAGTCGGGTCTTACCGTGGTCGACGTGACCCATGACGGTGACGACCGGCGGACGGACCACCAGGTCCTCCTCGTCGCCCTCGTCCTCGCCGAACTCGATGTCGAAGGACTCGAGCAGCTCGCGGTCCTCCTCCTCCGGGCTGACGATCTGAACCGCGTAGTTCATCTCGCCGGCGAGGAGCTGCAGCGTCTCGTCGGAGACGGACTGCGTGGCCGTGACCATCTCGCCGAGGTTCATCATGACCGCGACGAGCGACGCCGGGTTGGCGTTGATCTTCTCCGCGAAGTCGGTGAGGGAGGCACCGCGCGACAGGCGAATGGTCTCGCCGTTGCCGCGAGGCAGCATCACGCCGCCGACCGACGGGGCCTGCATGGCCTCGTACTCCTGGCGCCTCTGCCGCTTCGACTTGCGGCCACGACGCGCGGGACCACCGGGACGACCGAAGGCGCCCTGCGTGCCACCGCGGCCACCGGGACCGCCGGGACGGCCGCCGAAGCCGGGACGGCCACCGCCGCCACCGCCCGCGGGACCACCGGGACGACCGGCGAAACCGCCGCCACCGCCACCGGGACCGCCGGGACGACCGGCGAAGCCGCCGCCACCGCCACCCGGACGACCGGCGAAGCCGCCGCCCGGACGACCGCCGCCACCGCCACCGGGACGACCGCCGCCGCCGGGACCACGGCCGCCGGGGCCACCGCCACCGGGACGCGGGCCGGCAGCAGGACGCTGCGGCATCATGCCGGGGTTCGGACGCGGACCGGCCGGGCCGGGACGCGGACCACCCTGCGGACGGGGCATACCGGCGGGCGACGGACGGGAACCGCCCGGAGCCTGCGGACGCGGGCCGCCGCCCTGGGCACCGGGACCCTGCGGACGGGGACCGGCGCCGGGAGCACCGGGACCACCCGGACGCGGGCCGCCCTGCGGGCGCGGGGCCTGCGGACGGGCCATGCCGGTGGAGCCACCGGAGGTGAAGGGGTTGTTACCCGGGCGCGGACCGGCCGGACGGGCTCCGGGACGCGGGGCCTGGCCACCGGGGCGCGGGGCCTGGCCACCGGGGCGCGGGCCACCCTGACCCGGACGGGCCTGGCCCTGGCCGCCGGCGGCCGGACGGCCACCGGGCTTCGGGGCACCCGGACGGGCGCCGGGACGCGGACCCTGGGCGGCCGGAGCCTGCGGGGCCTGCGCGGCCGGAGCGGCCGGCGGAGCGGTGAACTCCGGGGCGGCCGGGGCCGGGCGCGGCGCGGGCTTCGGGCCCGGAACCGGACGCGGTCCGGGCGCGGGCGACAACGGAGCCGACGGGGTCGCGGCCGCCGCCGGAGCAGCGGGCTGCGGGGCCGTCGGAGGCTGGGGGGCCGCCGGCTTCGGGGCAGCCGGACGGGCCGCCTGCGCCGGAGAGGGCGCGGCGGGCTTGGGGGCAGCCTTGCGCGGGGCGGGCTTGCCGGCGGACTTGCCGGAGCCACCCTGGAAGGCGTCGGTCAGCTTACGTACAACCGGCGCTTCGATGGTCGAAGACGCCGAACGGACGAATTCACCGAGTTCCTGGAGCTTGGCCATGACGACCTTGCTCTCGACACCGAACTCCTTGGCGAGTTCGTAGACCCGGACCTTAGCCACTTCGCTCCTTTGAGGTCCGGGTTGAAGCCGGACCGTCGTTAGTTCATGGGCGTACTCATCGCGTACTCATCGAGTGCTCATCGCAATCTCGACCTGCTTTCGACTCGCGAGGTACCGGGCCGTACGGGGGTTTCCGCACGGCTCGCTTTCCTACTGTGTTGCCTGCTCAGCAACTGTCTGTCTGCTCGACGTACTGACGCAACGCCTTTACGTCGAGCGGCCCGGGGACGCGTAGCGCCCGAGGGAACGCCCGGCGGCGCACCGCCTGGTCGAGACAGACCGGGTCGGGGTGTACGTACGCACCCCGGCCGGGCAGCGTACCGCGAGGATCGGGAACACACTGTTCCTGTTCCGCCACGGTCCGCAGCAGATCGTCCTTGGCCGCTCGCTGCCTGCACCCCACACAGGTGCGCTCAGGGCATGCGCGGGCACGCGTCCGGCCAGACACCGCTAAGTCTACCTCCCCGCACCGACCTCACCCCCCCGGGGGAAAAGTCGAACAGTTGCTTGCTACAGGCTGACGTGATCTCAGCGACGCACGGCCGAGATCTATTCCCCGGCACGCTCCCCGGCCTGCTCCGTGTCCGGACGGATGTCGATCCGCCAGCCGGTGAGCCGGGCCGCGAGCCGGGCGTTCTGTCCTTCCTTGCCGATCGCCAGCGACAGCTGGTAGTCCGGCACGGTCACCCGGGCGGAGCGGGAGGCCATGTCGACGACCTCCACCTTGCTCACCCGAGCGGGTGACAGCGCGTTCGCCACCATCTCGGCCGGGTCGTCCGACCAGTCGACGATGTCGATCTTCTCGCCGTTCAGCTCTCCCATCACGTTGCGCACCCGGCCACCCATGGGGCCGATGCAGGCACCCTTGGCGTTCAGGCCCGAACGGGTGGACCGTACGGCGATCTTGGTGCGGTGACCGGCCTCACGGGCGATGGCCGCGATCTCGACCGACCCGTCGGCGATCTCCGGCACCTCGAGGGCGAAGAGCTTCTTCACCAGATTGGGGTGCGTACGGGAGAGGGTCACGGACGGGCCGCGCACGCCCTTGGCCACCCGGACGACGTACGAGCGCAGCCGCATGCCGTGCGGGTACGACTCGCCGGGCACCTGCTCCTGCACCGGCAGGATGGCCTCCAGCTTGCCGATGTCCACGAGCACGTTCTTCGGGTCGCGGCCCTGCTGGACCACTCCGGTGACGATGTCGCCCTCGCGCCCCGCGTACTCGCCGAGCGTGGCGTCGTCCTCGGCGTCACGCAGCCGCTGCAGGATCACCTGCTTGGCGGTGGTGGCGGCGATCCGCCCGAAGCCCGAGGGGGTGTCGTCGAACTCGCGCGGCTCCTGCCCCTCCTCCAGGTCCTCGGGATCCTCCTTCGCCCACACGGTCACATGCCCGGTCTCCCGGTTGAGCTCCACGCGCGCGTGCCGGCGGCTTCCCTCGGTGCGGTGGTAGGCGATGAGGAGGGCCGACTCGATCGCCTCGACCAGCAGGTCGAAGGAGATCTCCTTCTCCCGAACCAAGCCCCGCAGGGCGCTCATGTCGATGTCCACGGCTACGCCTCCTCCTCTTCCTTCATGTCCTTCTTGTCCTTGCGGTTGAACTCGACCTGAACGCGCGCCTTGGCGATCTCCGGGAAGCCGAGCCGACGGGTGGTCGCCTTGCGGCCCTTCACCCCGGGCACCTCGACGTCGAGACCGTCCTCGTCGGCCTTCAGGATCCGGGCGACCAGCTCGCCGTCCTCGGTCAGCTGGAACTTCACGAGCCGGTCGGTGGCGCGCACGAAGTGCCGGTACTCGGTGAGCGGGCGCTCCGCGCCGGGGGTTCCGACCTCCAGGTCGTACGCGGCGTCGCCCATCGCGTTGGTCTCGTCGAGCTTCGCCGAGAGCGCGCGGCTCACATCGGCGATGGCGTCCAGATCCGCTCCGTCGTCGGAGTCGACGACCACGCGCAGCACCCGCTTGCGTCCGACGGAGTCCACGGCGATCTCCTCGAGATCCAGCCCCTGGGAGGTGACGAGCGGTTCCAGAAGCTCTCGCAGCCTCTCGCTCTGGGTGGTGCTCATCCGGGTGACTCCTCGGCCGCGTGTGCTGTTGTGGGATGGGTCGCGTGTCTGGTCAAAGGGTATCCGGTCGAGGGGAGTGTTGCCGTCCACCTGTGTACGCGCGGTGCCGGTGAGTGGTGTGCGCGGGGTGCGCGGGTACCGTGATCACGGGCGTGCCGCCCTTTGGCTGTCTTCCTTTCGAAGTTGTTCCTTTCGTACGAGTTCCCCGAGGACGTCTGCAGTGCCGTACCCCCCGCCGCCGCGCACCCCCTCGGGGCCGCGCAGAAGATCTCTGTTCGCCTCGGCCGCCGGGGCCGTCCTGCTCGTGGGCTGTTCGGCCGATCCGGACTCCGGGGGCAGTGGCGACACCCCCTCGGTGACCGCACGGGCACGCGCGCGTGCGGCCAAGGACAGCGTGGGGCTGCTGGAGCGCTACGACGCCGTGCTCGCCGCCCATCCGACGCTGGCCGAGCGGCTGCGCCCGCTGCGCGCGGAAGTGGCGGCGCACGCGGAGGCGTTCGGCGGCACAGCGGCCACCAAGTCCCCCTCCCCCGCAACCGCCAAGTCCCCCTCCCCGGCGGCTTCCACGGCGACGCCACAGGCCGTTCCGGCCACCGAGAAGGCCGCCCTCGCCGATCTGGCCGCCGCCGAACGCGGCCTCGCCGACCGGCGGACCAAGGCCCTGCTGGACGTGCCGGGCGAACTGGCCCGGCTGATGGCCTCGGTGGCGGCGGCCGGGGCCGCCCACGCTTACCTGCTGACCGAGGGGGCCGGATGAGCGACGAGACCCGGAAGACCGAACTGACCGCCCTGCAGGCGGCACTGGCCGCGGAGCACGCGGCGGTGTACGGGTACGGCGTCGTCGGCGGGCGGATCGACAAGCGGCGGCGGGCCGACGCGCGGGCGGCGTACGACGCGCACCGGGCCCGCCGGGACGCGCTGGTGCGCGAGGTGCGCGACCTGGGCGGCGCGCCGGTCGCCGCGAGCGCCGCGTACTCGCTGCCGTTCCAAGTGCCGGACGCGGCCGCCGCGGTGCGGCTGGCCGCCGAGTTGGAGGAGCGGGTGGCCGGGGTGTATTCGGACCTGGTGCGGGCGGCGACCGGCGCGCGGCGGGCCTCGGCGGCCGCGGCGCTGCGCGAGGCAGCGGTGCGGGCGGTGCGCTGGAGCGGGGAGAGCGTAGCCTTCCCTGGGCTCGCCGAGCGGGCCGGTGACGACGCAGGTGCGGCCGGACCCCGTACCTCGGTGTCCCCGACGACGTGATCGTGTAGCCGCCCGTACGGCAGGCCCAGGAGGAAGGGAACAACTCGCGCATGGCTTTCGAACCGCCCCAGCGGCTGGTGCGGGCGCTCGGTGAGACGGCACCGGCCGGGGACGACTGGCTGGCGCGGCTGCCCGGAACGGCCGAGCGGGCGGTCGCCCGGCGCGAGTTGACCGTGGAGCGGGTCCAGGTGCCCGGCGGGCGCAGCAGCCTGGTGGTGCTGGTCCGGCGGGCGGACGACAGCCAGGCGGTACTGAAGCTGGCCCCGCCCCGGGCCCGTCCCGAGAGCGAGCGGGCGGCGCTGGCGCACTGGGCCGGCCTGGGCGCCGTACAGCTCCTGGAGACGGACGCCGAGGACGCCGCCGAGGGGGTGCTGCTGCTGGAGCGGCTGCACCCGGACGTGTCGGTGCGGTCGCTGCCGGAGGCGAAGGCGCTGCTGGAGGCGGCGGGGACGCTGCGGCGGCTGTGGGTGGAGCCGCCGGGCGACCACGCGTTCGAGACGGTGGCCGAGCGGACGGGGCGGCAGGCGGAGGCGATGCGGGCGACGGCGTCCGCGTTCGCCGAAGTGGCGGAGTTGGTCGACGCCGCTGTGGGTGCGCGCGAGGAGTTGTTGACGTCTGCGCCTGAGCATCGGCTGCTGCACGGCACGTTTCGGCAGAGCAAGGTGCTTGCCGGGGAGCGGATGCCGTGGCTTGCGGTGGGGCCGGATCCGGTCGTCGGTGAGTGTGCGTTCGATCTGGCTCGGCTGGTGCGGGATCGGGTGGAGGATCTGATCGCGGCGCCTTCGGGGGCGGCGACCACTCGGCGGCGGATCAAGCGCCTTGCCGAGTCGTTGGACGTGGATCTGGAGCGGCTGCGGGGGTGGACGTTGTTCCGGGCTGTGGAGTCGGGGGTTCGGGCGTTGCGGGTGGGGCGGCCGAAGGATGCGGAACTGTTGTTGGAGTTCGCGGGGTGGCTCTAGGCCAGGCCTAGGGGGCGGTTCGGGTCGTTGTGTCGCCCAGGGGGTCTCCTGCGGTACGGGGAGCAGGGACGTCGGTCGGTCGCGGTGCACAAGCCCTGTGCGTGGGCTTCTGGTTCGGCCGTGAAGGTGGTCAGGGCGCTGCGGACCAGGCGGACCGTTCCGTCGGGGTGGTGGCAGGCGCCGCGGCCCTGTACCAGGCCCGCCCAGCGGGTGATGTCGTCGCGGGTGGTGCCCTGGGGCCCGGGGTGGCCAGGGTGCGCAGGGCGGCGGCGATGCGGGGCGGGCCGTTGAGGCAGAGACCGGTCGGCGGCCCACGCCTCGGCCGTGGCGCCCGGGTCGAGGCGGACGCCCTCCGGGACGGTGACGGTGCCGGTCGCGCGGGCCAGGCACACCCGTCGCCGGCCCGGGACCCGGCACATGCGCAGCGCCACCGGGCGGTCGTCCTCGCGGACCAGGGTGAAGTCGCGGTCGTAGCCGATCGCGTCCAGTGCCGAGCCGCCCGTGGGGTCCACGGCGCCGTCCGTGGCCTCGGCGGCGCGCAGGGCCACGGCGAGCAGCGGGCTGACCCGGGTCGGGCGGCCGGCGGCGGTGTCGAGGGCGGTCAGCTCGGAGTCGAGCAGGGCCGGGTCGGTGACGACGACCAGGCGGACCATCGTGCCGGGGGCACGCCAGTCGGCGGCGGCGGTTGTCACGACGCCCCCGAGGGGAGTCGGCAAAGCCGCCGTGCTGGTGCCGGTGCTCGCCGCCGTGTCGGTGGCCGAGTGCAGGGTGCCGATCAGGGCGAACATACCGGCGGCCGCCGACAGCGTGACCGCGGCCGCGACGGTCCCGGTCCGCCTGGCTCCTCTGCGGACCGCTGCCTGGTGTCCACGGCCGTCCCCCTCCCGCGGTGATCGTGACGCCGTGTCACGTCCCACGGTCGGGGAACGGCCTGAGAGAACCCTGTGAGGCGCCTACAGGCCCCGGGAGAACTCTCTGAGGGTTTCCTCTACGGCTGCACGCCTCACTGCGCCGTCAGGCGGGCGATCGCGTCCTCGACGGACAGCTCCTCGCGCTCACCCGTCTTGCGGTCCTTCAGCTCCAGCACGCCCTCGCCGGAGCGTCGGCCGGCCACCAGGATCTGCGGTACGCCGATCAGCTCGGCGTCGGTGAACTTCACGCCCGGGGAGACCCCGGCCCGGTCGTCCACCAGGACGCGGACGCCCGCGGCGGCCAGCTTCTCGGCGACATCGAGCGCCAGCTCGGTCTGCAGGGCCTTGCCGGCGGCGACGACGTGCACGTCGGCCGGGGCGACCTCCTTGGGCCAGCACAGGCCCTGCTCGTCGGCGGTCTGCTCGGCGAGCGCGGCGACGGCGCGGGAGACACCGATGCCGTAGGAGCCCATGGTGACGCGGACCGGCTTGCCGTTCTGGCCGAGGACGTCGAGCTTGAGGGCGTCGGCGTACTTGCGGCCCAGCTGGAAGATGTGGCCGATCTCGATGGCGCGGTCCAGCTTCAGGCCGGTGCCGCACTTCGGGCAGGGGTCGCCCTCCTGGACCACGACGACGTCCACGTACTCGTCGACCTCGAAGTCACGGCCGGCGACGACGTTCTTGGCGTGCGTGTGCTCCTTGTTGGCGCCGGTGATCCAGGCGGTGCCGGGGGCCACGCGCGGGTCGGCGATGTACGTGACCTTCTCGCCCAGGCCCTGCGGGCCGACGTAGCCGCGGACCAGGTCCGGGCGGCCCGAGAAGTCCGCCTCGGTGACCATCTCGACGACCGCCGGGGCGAAGTGCGCCTCGACCTTGCCCAGGTCGACCTCGCGGTCGCCGGGCACGCCGACGGCGACGATCTCGCCGTCCACCTTGACCAGGAGGTTCTTCAGCGTGGCGGAGGCCGGGACGCCGAGGGAGGCGGCCAGGGTCTCGATGGTCGGGGTGTCCGGGGTGGGGATCTCCTCGAGCGCGGGCACGGCCGAGCCGTCCACCGGCTTGAGCTCGTAGGTGATCGCCTCGGTGTTGGCGGCGAAGTCGCAGTTCGGGCAGTCGGCGAAGGTGTCCTCGCCGGCCTCGGCCGGTGCGAGGAACTCCTCGGACTTGGAGCCGCCCATGGCGCCGGCGGTGGCGGCGCAGATGCGGTAGTCGAGGCCGAGGCGCTCGAAGACGCGCTGGTAGGCCTCGCGGTGCAGGGCGTAGGACCGGGCGAGGCCCTCGTCGTCCAGGTCGAAGGAGTAGGAGTCCTTCATCTGGAACTCGCGGCCGCGCAGGATGCCGGCGCGGGGGCGGGCCTCGTCACGGAACTTGGTCTGGATCTGGTAGAGGATCACCGGCAGGTCCTTGTAGGACGTGCACTGGTCCTTGACCAGGAGAGTGAAGATCTCCTCGTGGGTGGGGCCGAGGAGGTAGTCGCCGCCCTTGCGGTCCTTGAGCCGGAACAGCTCCTGGCCGTACTCGTCCCAGCGGCCGGTCGCCTCGTACGGCTCCCGCGGCAGGAGGGCGGGCAGCAGCACCTCCTGGGCGCCGATGGCGTCCATCTCCTCGCGGACGATCCGCTCCACGTTGGAGAAGACCTTCTTGCCGAGGGGCAGCCAGCTCCAGATACCGGCGGCGGTGCGACGGACGTAGCCGGCACGGACGAGGAGCTTGTGGCTGAGGACCTCGGCGTCCGCCGGGTCGTCGCGCAGCGTCTTCGCCATCAACTGGGACATGCGCTGGACCGGTGCGTTCGCCATGGTTCTCGTACTCCTGCCGGGTAAGGGTGATGGCATAGGAGGTTAGCCGGGCTGGCTGTTCCGGTGGAAATCGGTTAACGCCGACGCAGGGGCAGCGGAGCGCCCATCACGGCGTACGGCCGGGGGGCGCTCGGGAAGTGGACCTGCCGGGCGAGGTCGACGTAGCCGAGGGAGTGGTAGAGGCCGCGGGCCGGGCTGTCGGTGTCGATCGCGGAGAGGATCGAGCGGGGTTCGGCGGCGCCGTCGGTGATGGTGGTGATCAGACGGCGGCCGATGCCGCGGTTCTGGTGGTCGGGGTGGACGTGCAGCTCGGTGATGACGAAGGAGTCGTCCAGCCAGAGGTCGTTGTGCTGGGCGCGGAGGTAGGGCTCCACGACCGTGGACCACCAGTGGGTGCGGGAGTTGGGCATGCCGTAGACGAAACCGACGAGCAGTCCGCCGACGGTCGCGCCGAGGGCCCTGGCACCCGGGTACTGCATGTGGCGCTGGACGATCTGGCGGCGTACGGCGACCTCGTCCGGGCCGAGTCCGAAGGCGACGGCTTGGACGGCGAGGGCCTCGTCGACATGGGCTGAGAGGTCCAGGGGGCCGATCACGAGGTCCATGCGGGGAGCGTACAGGGGGGTTCGCGTTGTGTGCGGGGTGCGGGTGATCTGTGGTCGCTCGCGCCCACGCGGCGGAGCCGCACATCGATTCGGCCCCGCGCCCCTGGGCCGACCGCCCCCTGGATGTCTCAGAAGAGAATGCTCATGAAAGCGCCGACCTCCTGGAACCCCACGCGCCGGTAGGTCCGCCTCGCCGCCGTGTTGAAGTCGTTGACGTAGAGGCTGGCGACCGGCGCCACGTCGGCCAGCGCGTAGCGCAGGACCGCTGCCATGCCGGGTGCCGCGAGGCCCCTGCCGCGGTACTCCGGTGCCACCCACACGCCCTGGATCTGGCAGGCCTGGGACGTCGCCGCACCGATCTCCGCCTTGAAGACGACCTTGCCCTGTTCGTCGAGGCGGGCGAAGGAGCGGCCGGAGCCGACCAGTTCGGCGACCCGGGCCTGGTAGAGCAGGCCGCCGTCGCCGGCCAGCGGCGAGACGCCGACCTCCTCGGTGAACATCGCCACGCACGCCGGCATGATCGTCTCCATCTCGTCCTTGCGGATGCGGCGGACGTAGGGATCCGGGGTGATGTCGGCGGGCATGCGGTCGGTGACCATCAGGGGCTGGTGGGCGCGGACCTCGCGGGCCGGGCCCCAGTGCGGTTCGAGCAGGCGCCACAGCTGGGCGGTGGGTTCGGCGGGCCCGACGACGGAGGAGCAGCGGCGGCCGGCCCTGCGAGCGCGGTCGGCGAAGGCGCGGACGGCGCGCGGGGAGGCGCAGATCGGGACCAGGTTGGCGCCCGCGTAGCACAGGGACGTCAGCATGCCGTCCTCGTACCAGCCCCACATCTCGCCGCCGAGGCGCCAGGGGTCGAGCCCGGCGATCTGCACCCGGGACGTCACGAAGGCGTTCGCGACCGGCTCACGGTCGAGGACGGCGAGCGCGGCGTCCAGGTCACTCGGTTCGAGGACCCGGGATGTGGTCTGGGTCAACACGGGCGGGGCCTCACACTGGGGTCTGCTGATCTCCGCACTGTACCTGCCGAATTTGTGCCGCGCTGCCCCGTCGAGCCGGGCCCTGTGCCACGATCGGCGCATGATCTTGACAGCCGAACGAGCCGACGCCCGCGGTCGCCCGAAGGAGCAGCTCGCGGAGCTGTTCAGTGAGGGGTTTCCGCAGTTCATCACGGCCGATCGGCTGGTGAAGGAGTACATAGGCCGGGTTCGGGAGTACTTCGCGGCCCTGGATCTGATGCTGGTGGACGAGGACGGGGTACCGGTCGCCGCAGGGTGGGGTGTACCGGTGCGGTGGGACGGGCGGCTCGAGGGGCTTCCCTCGGGATACACGGACGCGCTGGTGCGGGCCGTGGAGGGGCGGGAGCGGGGTGTCGAGCCGGACACGCTGGTGATCTGCGGGGCGGTCGTCACCCCCTCGCTGAAGGGGCGCGGGCTGGCGGGCCGGACCCTGACCGCGCTGCGGGAGACGGCCGGGAAGACGGGGCTGGGCCGGGTGATCGCACCGGTGCGGCCGACGACGAAGGCGCGGTATCCGCTCACGCCGATCGAGACGTTCCTACGGTGGCGGGGGCGCGACGGTGCCGCCCTCGACCCGTGGATACGGACGCACGAGCGTCTCGGTGCCGAGATCCTGGCGGCGGCACCGCAGTCGCAGACGATGACCGGCACGGTGGCCGAGTGGGAGGGCTGGACGGGTCTCGCCCTGCCGGAGTCCGGTGCGTATGTGATCCCGGACGGGCTGAGCCTGCTGCACGTCGACCGGGACGCGGACGAGGGCGTGTATCAGGAACCGAACGTCTGGATGCGCCACTGCTGAGAAGCCGAGGGGCGGCCGGCGTCGCAGGACGCGGCCGCCCCCGAAGCGGTGCCGCGTCAGCCCGCCACCGACACCGACGGCTCGCCGGAAGCGATGCCCTCCGCCTCCATCCGCTCCGCGAGCTTCATGGCCTCCTCGATGAGGGTCTCCACGATCTTGGACTCGGGTACGGTCTTGATGACCTCGCCCTTGACGAAGATCTGGCCCTTGCCGTTGCCGGAGGCGACGCCGAGGTCGGCCTCGCGGGCCTCGCCGGGGCCGTTGACGACGCAGCCCATGACGGCGACGCGCAGCGGGACCTCCATGCCGGTCAGGCCGGCGGTGACCTCTTCGGCGAGCTTGTAGACGTCGACCTGGGCGCGGCCGCAGGACGGGCAGGAGACGATCTCCAGGCCGCGCTGGCGCAGGTTCAGCGACTCCAGGATCTGGATGCCGACCTTGACCTCCTCGGCGGGGGGCGCGGAGAGGGACACGCGGATGGTGTCGCCGATGCCCTGGCTGAGCAGCGCGCCGAAGGCGACCGCGGACTTGATCGTGCCCTGGAAGGCGGGGCCGGCCTCGGTGACGCCCAGGTGGAGCGGGTAGTCGCACTGCTCGGCGAGCTGGCGGTAGGCCTCGATCATCACGACCGGGTCGTTGTGCTTGACCGAGATCTTGATGTCGCGGAAGTCGTGCTCCTCGAAGAGGGAGGCCTCCCACAGGGCGCTCTCGACCAGGGCCTCGGGGGTCGCCTTGCCGTACTTCTGGAGCAGGCGGCGGTCCAGGGAGCCGGCGTTGACGCCGATGCGGATCGGGGTGCCGTGCTCCTTGGCGGCCTTGGCGATCTCCTTGACCTTGTCGTCGAACTGCTTGATGTTGCCGGGGTTGACGCGGACGGCGGCGCAGCCGGCCTCGATGGCCGCGAAGACGTACTTCGGCTGGAAGTGGATGTCGGCGATGACCGGGATCTGCGACTTGCGGGCGATGGTCGCGAGGGCGTCGGCGTCGTCCTGGGTGGGGCAGGCGACGCGGACGATCTGGCAGCCGGACGCGGTCAGCTCGGCGATCTGCTGGAGGGTGGCGCCGATGTCGGACGTACGGGTCGTGGTCATCGACTGGACCGAGACGGGCGCGTCTCCGCCGACCGCCACGGATCCGACCTGGATCTGCCGGCTCTTCCGGCGCTCGGCGAGCTTGGTCGGAACGGACGGCATGCCGAGAGAAATCGCAGTCATCTGCTGTGCAACCCCAAGTCGTGGATCAAGGTCCGGTCCCGTGAACAGCGGGCTCCAGGCTTCGAGATTACGGCACCGGCCCCGGGGCGAGCACATCCCACCCGGCAAACCCACTCGATGGATGGCGGCCCGGAACGAAAGGGTTCCGGGCCGCCTCGAGCGTCGGGTGACTACGAGATTTTCACCGGGTCGAACGTCCGGCCCGCGGTCACCGAACCGCTCCGGAAGGTCGCACCGAAGGATTCCGTTCGAAAACCCCTCTAGCTGATCTTGACCGGGTTAACGACGTCCGCCACCAGGACCAGGATCGTGAAGCAAACGAAGATCCCAGCCACCACATAAGCCACCGGCATCAGCTTGGCCACGTCGAACGGACCGGGGTCCGGCCGGCGCAGCACCCGGGCCACGTTCCGCCTGAGGGACTCCCACAGGGCGCCCGCGATGTGCCCGCCGTCGAGCGGGAGCAGCGGGAGCATGTTGAACAGGAACAGGGAGAGGTTGAACCCGGCGACCACGAACACGGCCATGGCCAGCTGCTGCGAGGCCGGGATGTCCAGTGTGGCGATCTCGCCCGTGACCCGGGCCGCGCCGACGATGCCCATCGGGGAGTCCGGCTCGCGCGGGCCGTTGCCGAAGGCCGCGTCCCACAGGGCGGGGATCTTGCCGGGCAGGGCGACGAGGGAGTCGACGGCGTCGCCGACCCGGTCGGTCATCCAGGTCACGGACTGTCCGAAGTCCTGCTTGACGACACCGTGGGCCGCGCTGAAGCCGAGGAAGCCGGCCTTCACGTACTGACCCTGGACGTAGGTGCCGCTGGAGTCCTTCTTGGCGACCTGGTTGGTGGCGATCTTCGCGTGCAGGGTCAGGTCCTGGCCCTTGCGGTCGACGACGATCGCGACGTCCTTGCCGGCGCTGTCGCGGATGAGGTCGGACAGCGTGTTCCAGTCCTCGGTCGGCTTGCCGTCGAAGGAGACGATCTTGTCGCCGTTCTTCATGCCGGCGGCCTGGGCCGGGGAGGCGGGGTCGGACTTCTTGCAGCTGTCCCGGTGCTCGCTCTGGGCGATGACGCAGGGCGAGACGGAGGCGACCGTGGTGGTCTCCTGCTGGATGCCGAAGCCCATCAGCACGGTCAGGAACAGGCCGATCGCGAGGATCAGGTTCATGAACGGGCCCGCGAACATGACGATGACGCGCTTCCACGGCTTGCGCGTGTAGAACATGCGCGTCTCGTCACCCGGCTTGAGCTCCTCGAAGGCCGCCGAGCGGGCGTCCTCGATCATGCCGCGCCACGGGGAGGTGGAACGGGCGGAGACCCGGCCGGCCTCGTCCGGCGGGAACATGCCGATCATGCGGATGTAGCCGCCGAGCGGGATGGCCTTGATGCCGTACTCGGTGTCGCCCTTCGTGCGCGACCAGATGGTCGGGCCGAAGCCGACCATGTACTGCGGGACGCGGATGCCGAAGAGCTTGGCCGTGGACAGGTGCCCCAGCTCGTGCCAGGCGATCGAGACGAGCAGGCCGACCACGAAGACCACTATGCCGAGGATGAACATCAGGGTCGTCATGCACGCGCCTCCGCGGTCCGGTCTGTCAGTTCGCGCGCCCGGGCCCGTGCCCAGGTCTCCGCTTCGAGGACGTCCGACACGGTGAGTGAGGTTCCCGTGACCGGGGTGCCGTGCTCCTCGACCACCCGGGTGACGGTCTCCATGATGCCGTTGAAGGGCAGTGCGCCGGTGCGGAAGGCCTCGACGCACTCCTCGTTGGCCGCATTGAACACCGCCGGGGCGGTGCCCGCGAGCTGCCCCACGTGCCGGGCGAGGTTCACCGAGGGGAAGGCCTCGTTGTCCAGCGGGAAGAACTCCCAGGTGGAGGCCTTGCTCCAGTCGAAGGCGGGCGCCGCGTCGGGAACGCGTTCGGGCCAGCCCAGACCGATGGCGATCGGCCCGCGCATGTCGGGGGGCGTCGCCTGGGCGATCGTGGATCCGTCGGTGAACTCGACCATCGAGTGAACATACGACTGGGGATGCACGACGACCTCAATGCGGTCGAAGGGAATGTCGTAGAGCAGGTGCGCCTCGATCACTTCCAGGCCCTTGTTGACGAGGGTCGCGGAGTTGATCGTGATCACCGGGCCCATGGCCCAGGTGGGGTGCGCGAGGGCGTCCTCGACGGTGACGTTCGCCAGCTCGGCCTTGCTGCGGCCGCGGAACGGGCCGCCGGAGGCGGTGACGACCAGCTTGCGCACGTCGGCGCGGGTGCCGGAGGCGAGCGCCTGGAAGAGCGCGGCGTGCTCGGAGTCGACCGGGATGATCTGCCCGGGCTTGGCGAGCGCCTTGACCAGCGGGCCGCCGACGATCAGCGACTCCTTGTTGGCGAGCGCGAGGGTGCGGCCCGCCTCCAGGGCGGCCAGGGTGGGCGCGAGGCCGATGGACCCGGTGATGCCGTTGAGCACCGTGTGGCACTCCGCGGCGGCGACCTGGGTGGCCGCGTCCGGTCCGGCGAGGATCTCGGGGAGCGGCTCCCCGGCGCCGTACCGCTCGGTCAGCGCCTCACGCAGGGCCGGTACGGCGTCCTCGCGGGCGACCGCCACGGTCCGCACTCGCAGGCGGTGCGCCTGCTCGGCGAGCAGGGCCGTGCGGGCGCCGTTCGCGGAGAGGGCGGTGACCCGGAAGCGGTCGGGGTTGCGCAGCACGAGGTCGACGGCCTGGGTTCCGATGGACCCGGTGGAGCCGAGGATCACCACGTCCTTCGGGCCGTCTCCCGCGAGGGGGTCGTACACGAGGTGCGGGTCGGCGAGTGGTGCGGGACTGGCGGGACTGTCGGTCATCCCCCCATTGTGGCCGCTGGTCGAGGGCGGCCGGACAGGGCATCCCTCGGGCGGGTGCGTTAACAGCTTTCGTTGCCGGATGGGGTGGTTTTCCGTATGTGAAGTCGGAGTGAAGATCGTGTGATAACACTTCAGTCGGGCCGGTGGTCGACCGGTCCGAGTACGACTTCGCGGACGACATCCTGGGGGGATCTCTCCATGCGTACTGTGCGCACACGCGCTGCCCTGCCCGCCCTCGCGGGCGCGGCCCTGCTCACCGGAACCCTTCTCAGCACCCCGGCCCAGGCGGCCGGCGGCGTGCACATCCACCACGTCTGGTTCGACAGCCCGGGCCCGGACAACCGATCCAACACGAGCCTCAACGGCGAGTGGGTGCAGATCAAGAACAGCGGCGGCTCGGCGGTCTCGCTCAAGGGCTGGATCCTGAAGGACGCCTCGAACCACAAGTACGTCTTCCCGGACGTCAGGATCGGCGCCGGGAAGTACATGAAGATCCACACCGGCAGCGGCTCGGACACCGCGTCGAACAAGTACCAGGGCCGCCGCGCCTACGTCTGGAACAACGACAAGGACACGGCCACGCTGACCAGGGCGAGCGGCACCAAGGTCGACTCCTGCTCCTGGACGACGCGGGATCCGAGCGACACGTACTGCTGAGTCAGGGGGTGTCTTCTGGGTCGCGTCGGCGACGCGGGGTCTGGCACGCGCATCTGCCGCGTTGTCGTCGGTTGCCGACTCCCCCACGCTCGGCTGCGCTCGCGCGGGGGGACCCCCATCGCGTCGACGCCCTCCTCCGCCTCGCAGCTGCACGCACCAGACCCCGCTCGGGTCGGCCACCAACTCACCGTCGCTGCCCACCGACCTGACCCAGAAGACACCCCCTACCCGCCGTACGGACGGCGTGCGTTCTCACGGGTGGACGGTCCGGGGGTCGCGTCGGCGATCCACGGGCCCTCGCCCGAGGGGTCGACGATCCCTTCCTCCAGCCACTCGTAGGCCCCGCCGAGCACACCTTTGACCACCTTGCGGTCGAGGTCGTCGGTGTTGGCCCACAGCCGGTTGAAGAGTTCCTCGACACGGAGGCGGGACTGGCGGCAGAAGGCGTCGGCGAGCTGGTAGGCCTCACGGCCGTGCTCGCCCTCGCTGCGCAGCCGCTCGGCGCGCACGCAGGCCGCGCTCATCGCGAACAGCTCCGCGCCGATGTCCACGATCCGGCCGAGGAAGCCCTGCTTGGTCTCCATCCGGCCCTGCCAGCGGGACATGGCGTAGAAGGTGGAGCGGGCCAGCTTGCGGGCGTGCCGCTCGACGTAGCGCAGATGGCCGGAGAGGTCGGTCTCACGCTTGAACTCGTGGTACGAGGAGGGCAGTTGGCCCGGTCCGGCGACCAGCTTCGGGAGCCACTTGGCGTAGAAGACGCCCGCGTTGGCGCCCGCCCTCGCCTTGTCCGACAGGGACTTGTCGGGGTCGATGAGGTCGCCGGCGACCGAGAGGTGGGCGTCCACGGCCTCGCGGGCGATGAGCAGGTGCATGATCTCCGTCGAGCCCTCGAAGATCCGGTTGATGCGCAGGTCGCGCAGGATCTGCTCGGCCGGGACGGACCGCTCGCCGCGTTCCTTGAGGGACTCGGCCGTCTCGTAGCCGCGCCCGCCGCGGATCTGGACCAGTTCGTCGGCCATCAGCCAGGCCATCTCGGAGCCGTAGAGCTTGGCGAGGGCGGCCTCGATGCGGATGTCGTTACGGTCCTCGTCGGCCATCTGCGAGGACAGGTCGAGGACGGCCTCCAGAGCGAAGGTCGTGGCCGCGATGAAGCTGATCTTGGAGCCGACGGCCTCGTGCAGCGCGACGGGCTTGCCCCACTGCTCCCGCTCGGCGGCCCACTCCCGGGCGATCTTCAGGCACCACTTGCCGGCGCCGGCGCACATCGCGGGCAGCGACAGCCGGCCGGTGTTGAGGGTGGTGAGCGCGATCTTCAGGCCCGCGCCCTCGGGGCCGATGCGGCTGGCGGCCGGGACCCGGACCTGGTGGAAGCGGGTGACGCCGTTCTCGATACCGCGCAGGCCCATGAAGGCGTTGCGGTTCTCGACGGTGATGCCCTCGGCGGCCGCCTCCACCACGAAGGCGGTGATGCCGCCCTTGTGCCCCTCGGACTTCGGCACGCGTGCCATGACGACGAGCAGGTCGGCGACCACCCCGTTGGTGGTCCACAGCTTCACCCCGTCGAGGACGTAGTCGTCCCCGTCCGGGACGGCCGTCGTCGCGAGGCGGGCCGGGTCGGAGCCGACGTCCGGCTCGGTGAGCAGGAAGGCGGAGATGTCGGTGCGGGCGCAGCGGGGCAGGAAGGCGTCCTTCTGCTCCTGGGTGCCGAAGAGCTTCAGCGGCTGGGGTACGCCGATCGACTGGTGGGCGGAGAGCAGGGCGCCGACCGCGGGGCTCGCGGATCCGGCCAGGGCGAGGGCCTTGTTGTAGTACAGCTGGGTGAGGCCGAGACCGCCGTACTTGGGGTCGATCTTCATGCCGAGCGCGCCGAGTTCCTTCAGACCGGCGACGACCTCGTCGGGAATGCGTGCCTCGCGCTCGATGCGGGCCGAGTCGATCGTCGTCTCGCAGAAGACGCGCAGCTTGGCGAGGAACTCCTCGCCGCGGCGCACGCTCTCGGGCTCCGGGAGCGGATGGGGATGGATGAGGTCGAGCCGGAAGCGCCCGAGGAACAGTTCCTTGGCGAAGCTGGGCTTGCGCCAGTCCTGTTCCCGGGCGGCCTCCGCCACCTGCCGGGCCTCGCGCTCAGTGACGGTGGTGCGTTGGGTGGTGGGGGCGGACATGAGGCTCACCTCGCCGCAATAGGGATGTTGAGGACCGATCCTTACCGACCAGTGCTACTGGATCGTTCGTACCCGAATCCGGCCGCCCCCACCAGTCCTCACGCGTCGTTCGGTCCACGACGGCGGACGGGTTCAGCCGATGTCGACCGAGTACGACTCCGTGTCCAGCCGCCCGGAGCCCTTGAAGACCTCGGTGCCGGCCTCGATCCCGCAGGCGTACTTGTCGTTTCTCGGCGGCTTGCGCCGAACGGGTGCCTGGGTGAAGTCGTCCAGGTTCGGCGTGGCACTCGTGGTGTCGGTGCGGCGGACGAAGGAGTGCCCCTTGGCTGCGGGAATTGCTGTCGAAGCGCTTCGACAGCCTATGGACACCCACCCCCGCTGAAGCTACTGTCAATACACCCTCACTCGCCCTTGTCAGCAATGCGCAGTGTCGAAGCGCTTCACAAAGCTTGGAGAGCTGGATGGTCACCCTCGCCGAGGTCGCCCAGCACGCCGGAGTCTCGGCGAGCACGGTGAGCTATGTCCTCAGCGGCAAGCGGTCCATCTCCGCCACCACCCGGCAGCGGGTCGAGCAGAGTATCCGCGAGCTCGGCTACCACCCGAACGCGGGCGCGCGCGCCCTGGCGAGCAGCCGGTCGAACATCATCGCGCTGATGATCCCACTGCGCACCGACATGTACGTGCCGGTGATGATGGAGATCGCCATCGCGGTGGCCACCACGGCCCGCACGCACGGGTACGACGTCCTGCTGCTCACCGGCGAGGAGGGCCCCGACGCGGTGCGCCGGGTCACCGGCAGCGGTCTCGCCGACGCGATGATCCTTATGGACGTCGAGTTGGAGGACGAGCGGCTGCCGCTGCTGCGGGAGACCGACCAGCCCTCGGTACTGATCGGGTTGCCCGCCGACACCACCGGTCTGACCTGCGTGGATCTGGACTGGAGTGCGACGGGCGCGCTGTGCGTGGAGCATCTGGCGGGGCTCGGGCACCGTGACATCGCTGTCATCGGCGAGGCCCCGGCCGTCTACGAGCGGCACACCGGCTTCGCCGAGCGCACCCTGGACGGGCTGCGCTCCCACGCCCGCGCGACGGGTGTGCGGGTCCTGCACCGCCCGTGCGAGGGCGGGTACGACGCGATGGCCCTGACCCTGGCCCGGATCCTCGACGAGCGCCCGGGCACCACCGGGTTCGTCGTGCAGAACGAGTCCGCGGTGGAGCCGCTGCTCGCGCTGCTTCGCCAGCAGGGGCGGGCCGTGCCCGAGGACGTGTCCGTGGTCGCGATCTGCCCGGACCAGGTCGCGGTGCAGGCCTCGGTGCGGCTGACCTCGGTCGCCGTCCCCGCGCAGGAGATGGGCCGGCACGCCGTGGAGCACCTGGTGGCCAAGCTGGACGGGCGGGGCAGCGACGAGGTCGTGCTGATCGCGCCCGAGCTGACGGTACGGGCGAGTTCGGGACCGGCGCCCGCCGCGTCCTGACGTACCTCCTCCCGGTGCCTCGCACGTCCGGGGCACACCTCTGCCTGCTGTCCCTGTCTGCACTCCTCTCTTCAGGAGCATGCCGTGAATCAGCCTGCCGGAATTCAGCCCGAGGTCAGCCTCGCGCAGTCCTCCCCCACCGTCGGCACCTTCCGTGAGCGGGACGGGGCGCTGGAGTGGAGTGGCCGTCAGGAGACGGTGCGGATC
The DNA here is from genome assembly GCF_053597295.1 of Streptomyces sp. NPDC001450. Classification (NCBI taxonomy): domain Bacteria; kingdom Bacillati; phylum Actinomycetota; class Actinomycetes; order Kitasatosporales; family Streptomycetaceae; genus Streptomyces; species Streptomyces sp. NPDC001450. The sequence continues at coordinate 66,698 of NZ_JBSFHY010000025.1, read as the reverse complement.
GAGCCGTGGGGTCCGGACGCGGTCCGGGTGCGCGCCCGCCTCGGCGGCCCGGTCCTGGACGGGCTGCCGGGCGCGCTCCTGGACGCCCCGCCGGCCGCCGAGAGCACCGTCGAGGTCACCGAGGGGCAAGGGCTGTTGACGGTCGGCGCCCTCACCGTCGAGGTGACCGCCGAGGGCCTGGTCCGCTTCCTGCGCACCGACGACCACGCGGAACTGCTCGCCGAGGAGCGCGCCCACTTCTGGTGGCCCGGCTCGCGCCTGTACACGGCCGTCGGCAACGGCCACCACCGTCTGGAGCAGCGCTTCGCCGCCCACGAGGGCGAGAAGCTGTACGGCCTGGGCCAGCACCAGCACGGCCGGCTGGACCAGAAGGGCCTGGTGCTGGACCTGGTGCAGCGCAACGCCGAGGTGAGCGTCCCGGTGCTGGTCTCCAGTCGCGGCTACACCCTGCTGTGGAACAACCCGGCGATCGGCCGGGTGGAGCTGGCGGCCAACGGCACCCGCTGGGTGGCCGACTCGGCCCGGCAGCTCGACTACTGGATCACCGCGGGCACCCCGGCCGACGGCCAGCGCGCCTACAGCGCGGTGACCGGGCGCTCGCCGATGCTGCCGGAGTGGGCGGCGGGCTTCTGGCAGTGCAAGCTGCGCTACCGCACCCAGGACGAACTCCTCGAGGTGGCACGGGAGTACAGGCGCCGGGGGCTGCCCCTCTCCGCGATCGTCTGCGACTTCTTCCACTGGACCCACCTCGGCGAGTGGAAGTTCGACCCGAAGGAGTGGCCCGACCCGGCCGCGATGGTCCGCGAGCTGGAGGAGCTGGGCGTCAAGCTGGTCGTGTCCGTGTGGCCGTCGGTGTCGCCGCTGTCCGAGAACCACCCGCTGATGGAGCAGCGCGGCTGGTTCATCGGCACCCAGTACGGCCCCACGGCGCACGCCGACTGGCCGGACAAGGAAGTCGCCTCCCCCGTCCAGGTGGCCTTCTACGACGCCACGAACCCCGAGGCGCGGGAGTTCGTGTGGTCCCGCGTCCGCGACAACTACCTCGCCCCGTACGGCATCACGGCCTTCTGGCTGGACGCCTGCGAGCCGGAGCTGAAGCCGGGCTTCCCGGAGAACCTGCGCTACTGGGCGGGCCCGGGTCTGGAGGTCGGCAACCTCTACCCGCGCGAGAACGCCCGCACCTTCCACGAGGGCCTGCTGGCGGCCGGCGAGACGGACGTGGTCACGCTGAACCGCTCGGCGTGGGCGGGCAGTCAGCGCTACGGCGCCGCCCTGTGGTCCGGTGACATCGGCACCGACTTCGCGACCCTGCGCCGGCAGATCGCGGCCGGTCTCAACACGGCGCTCTCCGGCATCCCCTGGTGGAACACCGACATCGGCGGCTTCCACGGCGGCGACCCGGACGACCCGGCGTACCGCGAGGTCATGATCCGCTGGTTCCAGTTCGGCGCGCTGTCCCCGCTGATGCGCCTGCACGGCTTCCGCGACCCGGGCATGCCGCTGGGCCCGGACATGACCGGCGGCCCGAACGAGGTGTGGTCGTACGGCGAGGAGGCCGGCGGGATCCTGGAGAAGTACCTGCGGCTGCGCGAGCGTCTGAAGCCGTATGTCCTCCAGGTGATGCGGGAGGCCCACGAGGAGGGCCTGCCGGTGATGCGCCCGCTGTTCCTGGAGTTCCCCGACGACCAGGCGGCCTGGTCCGTCGACGACGCCTACCTCCTCGGCCGCGACCTGCTGGTCGCCCCGGTGCTGACGGCGGGAGCCACGGCCCGCACGGCGTACCTTCCGGCGGACGCGCGCTGGACGGACGCCTGGACGGGTGAGACGTACGAGGGCGGTACCGCCGTGACGGTGGACGCCCCGCTGGACCGCATCCCGCTGTTCGTGCGGGACGGGGCGGAGCTGCCGGTCGCCGGCTGAGCGCACGAGGTGGGCCGGCCCCGCCCGGGACCGGCCCCCTTCTCGCCGCTCAGCCGCTGCTGACGCCGTAGCTGTTCGTCGTGAAGTTCAGCCCGCCGGACGACGAGGTGATCTCGTAGCCGAACTGCAGGTCACCGATGGTCACGTCGCCGAACCAGCCCTTGGTGTCCTTGATCCACTTCAGGATCGGCAGGATGTTCACCGTGCCGGAGCTGGAGTTGGAGCCGCGGACGAAGGAGAAGACGTCGTTGGAGCCGTTGTTGCCCTTGTAGACGGTCCACGTGGAGCCGCCGAGGGTCAGGGAGCCCTGCGAGGTGCCGAGCGGACCGACGGCTCCGGTCTTGTTGACCCAGAGCATGACCTCGTACTTGTAGCCGGTGTCCCAGATGTCGTACGACGTGTTGTACGCGCCGGACGACGGCACGGTCACGTTGTAGCTGCTGGTGAGCGAGGAGAGGGAGGTGATCGACTTGTTGATCACCTTCTTGGCGTTCGGGTAGGACTTGATGCCGCCCGTGCCCGGGTGGTCGGCCCAGACTCCCCAGTTGGTGCCGGAGTTGGCCCAGACGCACTGGCTGCCCGCGCCGGAGCCCCAGATGTTGTTGTAGAGGGTGTAGCCGTTCAGCGTGGTGTTGCCCCACTGGTCGCAGGAGTTCCAGACGGCGGCGGAGGCGGGCGCCGAGGCGAGGCCGACGGTGGCGCCGAGCGCCAGGGCGGGGGCGATCAGGGCCTTGGCGACCCTGCTCAGCGTGCTTGTTGCCATGGGTGTCCCTTCCATGGGTGGGGGGAGTTTCCTCGGTCACCGCGCCCCCAGGGTGAGGACGCGGTCTTCTCCGGCGACGAGGTCGAGCGGCTGCGCGCCGGAGGAAGTCCGCAGTTCGACGCGGTGGGTGCGGCCGGGCCGCACGACGGCCCGGGCGCTGTCGGGGGTCCAGCTGAGGTCGATCTCCGCACCGAACCGGGTGCGTACGCCCCGCAGTTCGCCCCGCGGGCAGGCGTCCGGGACGGCCGGCAGCAGGACGAGCCGGTCCGGGGTGGACTGGACGAGCATCTCGATCAGCACGGCGGGGAGGGTGTGCGCGGCGTCCGCGTTGTAGACGTCCCGGTTCGGGTAGTGGGCGCTCATCAGGGAGGCGTGGAAGAAGTCGCCCTCCAGGACCTGGCGCAGGGCGTGCGCGACCCGGTCGGCGTCCCGGAGCCGGGCCGCGATCAGGGCGTGGTGGAGATGGCCGTGGGCCGAGTGGTTCTCCGCGCCGCGCAGTTCGAGGGCACGGTGGGCGGCCGCGGCCAGGTCCGGGGTGTCGTAGGGGGTGATCTCGTCCAGGGGCCAGACGCCGTAGAGATGGCTGAGGTGGCGGTGGTCGTAGGTGTCGTCCAGGCCGGGCCAGGCCCATTCGGCGAGGGCACCGTCCGCGTTGATCCGGTGTGGGGGCAGCCGGTCGGCCAACTCCCGCCATTTCCGTGCCTGTTCGGGGTGATAGGCGGCGGCGGTCAGCAGGGCGTGCCGGGCGGCGGAGAGGTCCATGGCCGCGTTGAGCGCGCCCCGGCCGGCGTTCGCGGGCCGGTTCTCGGGCGAGTAGGACGGGACGACGACGAGGTGGCCGTCGGCGTCGGTGCGGGTGAGGAAGTCCTCGTAGAAGGCGGCGATCTCGGCGAGGACGGCGGCCGTGCGCGGATCCTGTGCGCCGCGGGTCTCGTCGTGGTCGACCAGCGGTTTGAGCAGCCAGTCGGCGCCGGCCGTCCACAGGTGCAACGGGTATGCGCGGCTGAAGTGGTACGACAGGCCGGACTCGCCGTCGGTGTGCGCGGGTGCGACGACACCCCTGGCGCCGAAGACCGAGCGGGCGTTGTCCTGCCAGTCGGGCAGCTGACGGTGGATCAATGACGCCAGTGCTTCCGTCACTTCGGGAAGAGCAGCGGCCGCCGCTGAGGCGGTCTGGAGGTTGAGGTTGGCGTCGTTGGTGAACGCCCCGGACCAGGCCGTGTTCCAGTCGCCGGTCCACAGGCCGGTCAGGCGCGGCGGGCACAGGCCGCTGCTGGAGAGCAGGTGGTAGCGGCCGGCGGCGAAGAGCCGCTCCAGCAGGGCGGTGCTGTGCGGGCGCTCGAGCAGCTCCGAGCCGGGCAGGGCGCGGTCGGCCGGGTCGGCGCACAGGTCGAGGGTGACCCGCTGACAGGCGGTGCGGTGGCGGGCCAGGTGGCGGCCGAGGAGATCGTCGTACGGCCCCTCGCGGCTCCCGAGGAGAGCGCGCAGCTCCCGGCCCTCGGCGACCACGTCGAGGTCGCCGGTGTGGCGGCGCACCCGGGTCAGCAGCAGTACCGAGCGGGCGCCGGTGACGCGGACGCCCGGCGGGACCAGTGCGGCGGTGCCGCCGAAGACCGCGACCAGGGTCACGCCGGTGTAGGCGCGGTCGCTGCCCGGGTAGCGGGCGCGCAGGCTCAGCAGGGCGCCCTCGGGGGTGCGGAGCGCCCCGTGGCCGACGCCCAGGCCGGCCGGGGCACCCGGGAGCCGGTGGTCCAGCGAGACGACCAGATCGCCCGCCGCGATCTCCTGCACGATCACGTCGTCGGCGCGGGAGACGAAGACGCGGCTGCTCCAGTCGGCGCAGGCGGCCGTGGCCTCGCCGGTGGTGTAGTCGACGGCCCGGCGGTAGCCGCGCACGCTGCCGGCGGGCCTGCTCAGCCGTATCTGGAAGGCAGGGTGGAACGGCTGCACCCACTGGAGCGGGCGGCCGTCGGTGAAGCTCTCGGCGGCGGTGAGGTCTCCGGCGAGCAACCGGTCCTGGAGGGCGGGGAGTTCGGCGGCGAGGCGGGGCGGCCGGGCGTGCTCGCCGCCGTTGGGGCGTACCAGGGTGTGCTGGGTGACGATGACCCGGTCATTGTTCGGATCACCGAACACAAGGGCGCCGTGGTGGCCGTTGCCGCTCAGGAAGGCGTCCTCCCAGCGGGCCGCCGGGGCCGGCTCCCAGGTGCCCTGGACGGGGACGTGGCTCATGACCGCAGCACCGCCACGCCGTAGCGGCCGAGGGTGACCTCGCCGGTGACGGTCGTGTCGCCGAGCAGCTCGTGGTGGGTGCCCGGGACCTCGACGGCGACCGGCTCACGCCCGTGGTTGAGCAGGAACAGCAGCTCGCCCCGGCGCACCGCCTCGACGCCCGCCGGGAGCCCATCGAGCACCGGGCGCACGCCCGCCTCGGCGGCGATCCGGGCGAGCAGCGCGCGCAGCGCGTCCGGTTCGGGGAGCGTGGAGACGTACCAGGCGCGGCCCCTGCGCAGCACGGCGGGCAGTCCGTCCAGCTCGCCGCCCTTGTACGGCACCGTCTCGGCGGCGCCGGGCTCCGGTTCGATCTCCTCCGACCACAGGGTGCCGCGGAAGCCGTCGCACTCCACGGTCTCCCCCGGCTCCAGCGGCCACCACTCGTGCAGCGTGCGGATGCCGAACAGCTCGCGCAGCCGGGCGTCCATCCCGCCCGGCCTGACCCGGTCGTCCTCGTCGGCGATGCCGGTGAGGAAGCCGGATACCAGGGTGCCGCCGGCGCGGACGTAGGCGAGGAGGTTGGCGATCGCGGTGTCGGTGAGGAGGTAGAGCTGCGGTACGAGCACGCACTTGTAACGGGACAGGTCGTGCTCCGGGTGGGCGAAGTCGGTGCCGAGGTGGGACTCCCACAGGGCCCGGTGCCAGGCGTGCAGCACGTCCGGCAGGTCGGCCTCGGTGGACAGCCGGCCCTCGTGGGCACCGGCCCACCAGGAGTGCCAGTCGTGCAGGACCGCGATCTCGGCGCCGCTGTGCCGCCCGGCCACCTGGGGTCCGATCCGGGCGAGTTCGGTGCCGAGCTGTCTGACCTCCTGATACGTACGGCCCTGTTCCCCCGCGTGGCTGACCATCCCGGAGTGGAACTTCTCGGCGCCCTGCCGGGACTGGCGCCACTGGAAGTAGCAGACGGCGTCGGCGCCCCGGGCGACGGCCTGGAAGGACCAGAGCCGGTTGAGACCGCGCGGCTTGGGGTGGTTCACGCCGCGCCAGTTGACGGGTCCGGCCGCCTGCTCCATGAGCATCCAGGGGCCGCGCGCCTGCGAGCGGGTGAGGTCGTGCACCAGGGCCCCGCGCTGGGCGCCGAGCGGGTCGCGCGGATCGGGATAGAGGTCGACGGAGACGACGTCCTCCTCCTCCGCCCAGCGCCAGGCGTCCTGCCCGAACCACAGCGGCATGAAGTTGCTGGTCACCGGGAGGTGCGGGGTGTACCGGCGGACGATGTCCCGCTCGGCGATGCAGCACTCCAGCAGCATGTCGGAGGTGAAGCGGCAAAAGTCCAGCAGCTGGCCGGGGTTGTGCAGGTAGTGCGCGTGACGCGGAGGCAGGATGCCGTCCCAGGTGTCGTACCCCTGACTCCAGAAGGCGGTGCCCCAGGCGGAGTTGAGGGCGTCGAGGGTGCCGTACCTCTCCCGCAGCCAGCGGCGGAAGGCGGCGGCCGCCTCGTCGCCGTAGTCGAAGGTGCAGTACTCGTTGTTGATGTGCCACATCGTGAGGGCCGGGTGAGCGGCGTAGCGGGCTGCCAGGTCCTCGGTGATGGCGGCGGCGTAGCGGCGGTAGGTGGCGCTGGAGTGCGAGAAGTGCTGGCGCCCGCCCCACCACTCGATCCGTCCGTCGGTGTCCCGGGGCAGGGTGTCCGGGTGCAGCCGGCCGAGCCACGGCGGCGGGGAGCAGGTCGGGGTGGCGAGGACGACGCCGATGCCGTTGTCGTGCATCAGGTCCATCAGCCGGTCCAGCCAGCCGAACTCGCGCCGCCCGGGCTCGGGTTCGAGCTTCGACCAGGAGAAGACGCCGAGGGTCACGGAGTTGACGCCGGCGTCCCGCATCAGCCGGACGTCCTCGTGCCAGGTCTCCTCGGGCCACTGCTCCGGGTTGTAGTCGCCGCCGAAGAGGATGCGGCCACGGGTGGCGTCGGCGAGGGCCGGCGTCACGCGGGCTCCCCGTACTGGATGCCCCGCCCGTTGGTGGCGAGGTAGACACGGCCGTACACGCGCGGATCACCGGTGATGGCGTCGCCGATGTACCCCCACTGATGGGCGTCGTCGTTGATCCGCACCCAGCTCCTGGCCTCGTCGTCGGAGCGGTAGACGGCGGTGCTGGTGCCGGTGGACCCGACCTGGTAGATCGCCGGGTAGCCGGCCCCGTCGGCCGCCCTGCCGAAGCCGAGGGTGTACGACGCCCAGCAGCCGGCGACCTTCGAGAAACTCGCCCCGCCGTCGGTGGACCGGTACAGCCCGTTCCACTTGGCGCTCAGCCACAGGTCGCCCGAGCGTGCGGGCGCGGCGACCAGCTTGAACTGGCTGTCCCCGGCAGGCAGTCCACCGGCCCGCTTGCCGAACGTGAGGCCACCGTCCGTGCTGGCGTACACGTTTCCGGCGTCGGTGTCGTACGCGTAGAAGACCGCCGGGTCGGCCGGGTCGGCGACCGGTGTGGCGCCCTTCGGGAAGGAGGGGACCTCGGACCAGGTGGCCCCGTTGTCCGCCGAGCGGTGGGCCGGGTACCTGGTGCCGTCCCAGTGCACGAAGGACCACAGCAGCACGCTTGCGTCCGCGTTGGTCGCGATCGGCCCCGGCGCGTCCTTGGCGAGGCCCGGCTGGGCCGTGAAGGGCGCCCAGGTGCGCCCGCCGTCCGCCGAGAAGGCACCGTTCCCGTGGTCGCCCCAGCCGGTCCGGACGACGTACGACGGTCTCGCCGCGGCCTGCGCGAGTCCCGTGGCCGTGCCGAACACGGGGTTCGTGGCCATGCCGCGCGACGGGGACGAGGTGAGCCGCTCGTGGTACATCACGCCGACGTCCCCGCTCCCGCTGATCAGGTGGGCCTCCCCGGCCGGGGGCGAGATCAGCAGGCGCACGGAGGTCTCCTCCAGGCCCCTGGTCTGCGGTGCCCAGTGGGTCAGGTCGCGGGTGCCGTAGAGGGTGGCGCCGGTGCCGTAGAGGACGTGCCGCGAGTCGTACGGGTCGATGGCGACGGCCTGGATCCACCAGCCGAACTTGGGCTGGTCACCGCCCCACTTGAGGAAGGGGGTCTCGGACACGTCGAGGACGGCCGTGTCCTTCAGCGAGGTCCAGCTGCGGCCGCCGTCGGTGGTGCGGTACAGGGTGTCCACGGCCGACCAGCGGTTGTTGGTGGAGACGACGACGGTGCCGGCCCGGCGGGCGTCGACGGCGACACCGCCGTAACCGAAGGTGTCGGTGCCGCCCGGGGCGACCGGGGTGACGTCGGTCCAGGTGCCCGTCGTGGTGGCCAGCTTGTGCACGCTGCCGTCGGACTGGCCGTTGGGTCCTGGGGCGTTGGCGTAGGTGACGTACAGCTCGCGGGTGTGCCGGTCGTAGGCGGCGCGGACCGGGATCTTGACGGCGGTGCCGGTGGGCTGTCCAGGGACGGGCTCCCACGTGGCGCCGTCGGTGGTGCGGAAGAGGTTCGCCGAGCTGCCGTCGGCGTCGCCCCAGCCGGCGTAGAGGGCGCGTCCGGCGGCGACGAGGAGGGTGACGCCTTGACCGGAGGCGCTGGGAGCAGGCGGAAAGCCGTCGGCCGGGGCCCAAGTGGCGCCCCTGTCGGTCGACTTGAGAAGCCCGTCGTGACGGGTGCCGAGCCAGAGGGTGTCGCTGCCGCACGGGTCGACCAGCAGCCGCTCGCCCGCGCCCCGGCCGTCCTCGTTGGCGCCGAGCTGCACCGTGAGGTCGGTGCGCTGCCAGGTGCTGCCCCGGTCCTCGGAGCGCAGGATCGCGCCGTTGCCGGCCCAGGACTGGGTGTAGGTGCCGAGGGCGAGGTAGAGGCGGTCCGGGTGGACGGGGTCCACGGCCAGGGCCTCCACGCCGAGCAGGTTCCAGTCGTCCCAGCCGAGGTGGTCGGTGAGGGGGGTCCAGCGGGCGGTGCGTTCGTCCCATCGGTACGCCCCGCCGATGTCCGTGCGGGCGTAGGCGAGGCCGGGGGTGGTGGGGTGGAAGATGATGCCGGTGACGAATCCAGTTCCGCCGATCGCTGCCGTACGCCAGCGGTACGCGGGCTGCTTGGCTTCGGCGGCGTGGGCAGGCAGTGCGGTGAGGGCTGCTGCGGCTGCCGTTGCGGCGAGGACGGTTCTGCGGCTCGGGGTGGGCATGGGTACCTCGGTGGGCGTGGGTTGGTTTGGTGGACCGGTACTGCTGCCGGTCGGGGGGTGGGTCCGCTCACCGGCGCGTGCGGGGTGCCGCTGCGCCCACCCGTGCTACGGAGCGCATGCAGCGGACGTGCGCAGCAACTCCCCAGGGGCGCGGGGAACTGCGCGACCAGCCACGACGCACCCGCAGCCGGCAGACGACCCCGCAGTCCCACGGCGCTGCCCGCGCAGCGAATCCGCACCCGCAGCCGCAGAACGGCCGAACCGCCGGAGGCGCCCTCACCCCTTCACCGCCCCCGTCAGCATCCCCTTCTTGAAGTGCTTCTGGACGAACGGCGACAGCACGGCCACCGGCAGCAGCGCCAGCACCATCACCGCCATCTGAACCGCCAGCGGCGACAGTTGACCGGTGTTGATCTGGGTGGCCAGCCCCACCGGACGTTCCTGCTTCTGCACCAGCTGGATCATGACGTTCTGCAGCGGCATCATCTTCTGGTCGGTGAGATAGATCGACGCGTTGAACCAGGCACTCCAGTACCCCACCGCATAGAACAGCGTGATGACGGCCAGCACCGCCCGGGACAGCGGCAGCACGATCCGCCACAGGATCCGCCAGTCCCCCGCCCCGTCGATCCGCGCGCTGTCGATGAGTTCGGACGAGATGCCCATGAAGAACCCGCGCAGCACCAGGATGTTGAAGACGCTCACGGCACTGGGCAGGATCAGCGCCAGATAGGTGTCGGTCAGGCCGAGTGCCTGCACCAGCAGGTACGTCGGGATCAGGCCCGCGCCGAAGAACATCGTGGCCAGCAGGGTCATCAGGATCCAGCGGTGCCCCAGTGAGCCCCGGCGTGAGAGGCCGTAGGCGCACAGCACCGACACCGCCATGCTGAACAACGTGCCCACCAGCGTCACCCCGAGGCTGACCAGGGCGGCCCGCTGCACCTGCCCGCCGCCGAGCAGTTCCCGGTAGGCGACGAAGGTGACGCCCTTCGGGATCACCACCAGGCCGCCCGTCTCGTCGATGACCTTCTTCGGGGACAGGCTGGTGACGATCACGATCCACAGTGGGAAGAGGATCGCGAAGCATGCGATGCCGAGGACCAGCCCCTTCGCGGCCAGCCCGGCCTTCGCCGACTCCTCCTCCCACGCGGGCCGCGGCGGCGCGGCCCACCTGCTCGGCTTCTCCTGCGCCACCGGCGTCCGGTCGACCACGGCGCTCACTTCTCGTACACCCCCTGCTCGCCCATGAGGTGGGCCACCTTGTTCGCCACGAGGACGAGGGTCAGTCCGACGACGCCCTTGATCAGGCCGGCCGCCGCCGCATAGCTGAAGTCCTGGTTGCGGATGCCGTTCCACCACACGTACGTGTCCAGCACCTCGGAGGCGTCCGGTCCCACCGCCTGCCGCTGGAGCAGGAACTGCTCGAAGCCGACGGTGAGGGCGTCGCCGACGCGCAGCACCAGCAGCAGGGCGATCACCGGGCGCAGTGTGGGCAGCGTGATGTGCCACATGCGGCGCCAGCGTCCGGCGCCGTCCATGGCGGCGGCCTCGTACAGGTCGGAGGAGACGGCGGCGAGGGCCGCGAGGAAGACGATGATGCCCCAGCCCGCGTCCTTCCAGACCATCTGGGCGGTCACCAGGTACTTGAAGACCGACGGGTCGGTCATGACGTCGAACCCGGAGTGCCCGTGCTGCCGCAGGGTCTGCGCGATGACGCCGGCGCCGCCGAAGACCTGCTGGAAGACGGTGACGACCAGCACCCACGAGAAGAAGTGCGGCAGGTACATGACCGCCTGGGCGACCGCGCGGACCCGGGGCCTGATCACGCTGTTGATGAGCAGCGCCAGCGCGATCGGGACCGGGAAGTACAGCACCAGCTGGAGGAAGAAGAGCACGAACGTGTTCTGCACCGCATGCCAGAACTCCGAGTCCTCGAAGACCCGCTGGAACTGGTCCAGACCCACCCAGGGGCTCTGGAACATGGCGACGAAGCCGTTGTCGCTGAGGTAGGGGTCGTAGTCCTGGAAAGCGACCACGTTGCCGAGGATCGGGACGTAGTTGAAGACCAGGAGCAGGAGGAGCACCGGCAGCGTCATGAGGATGAGCGTGCGGTCGCGCCGGAACCTGGTCCTCAGGCCGAGCCTTCCGCCGCGCCCCCGGCGCCCGGTGACGCGGGACGCCACCGGTGCCCTCTTCGCCTCGGCCTTGCTGCGGGGAACCGTGCTGGTCACTTCGCCGAGCCGGTGTCGTCGAGCAGCTTGCGGTACCAGTCGCGCAGGTCGTCGCCGCCCTGCTTCTTCCAGTCGGACACCGCCTGCTGCACGTCGCTGACCTTCTTGCGGCCGCGCACGACGTCGTCCTCCAGCTGCTCGAAGTTGTCGGCCAGGTTGGACCAGCGGCTGGGCTCGGTGATCGTGAGGCCGTAGAAGGAGGACTTCTTGGTGAAGGCGCCCATGCGCTGCTGCCACTCGACCATGCCCCGGGTGACCTCGGGAAAGTCGGGGTGGGCGACGAAGGGGGCGGGGTCGCCGGTGTAGTCGAAGGCGCCGACGACCTCGTTGACACCCTGGGTGGTCTTGTTGGGCACCCCCTTCTTCAGGGTGAAGTCGGTGCTCTGCGCACCGTAGTTGGTGAGCAGCCACTCCTTGGTGCCGTACGGGGAGGCACAGAAGTTCGCGATCGCGAGGAAGTCCTCGATCTGCTGCTTGGAGGCCTTCTTGCTGATGAACGTGAAGATGTTCGCGGGCTGGACCGCCCACAGCAGCGGGTCGCCCCCGTCGTGGGTGAAGACGTCCATCGCGGCCATCTCGAAGTCGGGGTTCTGGGTGCGCTGTTCGGAGGTCTTGCCGTACCAGTCGGACAGGTCCTGGTTGTAGACGAGGAGCTTGCCGGCGGTGAACCGGTTGCTCGCCGGGTTGGTGGTCTTGCCGGCCTTGTCGTCGGGGTGGACGACGCCGGCGGCGAACAGCTTGCGCGCCCACTCCAGGGCTTCCAGGTACTCCTCGGTCTCGACCCGGTTGATCAGCTTGCCGTCCTTCAGGTTCCACCACAGCGCCTTGTCGCTGCCGCTCAGGACGCCGAAGGCGTTGAACGCGGTCCACTTCATGTCGGAGCAGGCCCACACCCCGCCCTCGGCGTCGGTGGCCTCCTTCGCCCAGGCGAGGAACTCGTCGGTGCTCTTGGGGAGTTGCCAGCCCTTCTTGTCGAAGACGTCCTTGCGGTAGAAGGGCGCGATGTTGGTGACGTAGGAGGCGGGCATCGGGATCGCGCGGAGCCGGCCGCCGAAGATGGCGCGCTGCCAGGCGTCGGTGGGGACGGCCGCGAGGTTGGGGTAGTCCTTGACCTTGTCGCCGGACAGGTAGGGGCCGAGGTCGGCGAACTTGGCGTTGATGGCGCTGGGTATCTTGCCCATCAGGTTCCAGCCGGGGACGACCACGACGTCCGGGATGTCGCTGGAGGCGAGGACGGCGCCCAGCTTCTCGTCGTAGGTGTTGCCGTCCTGGTTCTGCCAGGTGGCGTCGACGCCGATGGCCTCGTTCATGGCCTTGTAGTACGGGTTGCCGTTGTCCGGCGGGGTGCCCCACAGCGGGGCCATGATCTTCAGCTTGCCGCCGCTGCCGAGCTTCTTCTGGACCGAGATCTTCAGCTGGTCCATGGCGACGGCCCGGGTGAAGCCGGCCGCCGAGCCGTTCTTCGCCGGGATGTCCGGGGCCACCACGCTCGAGGCGACGTACGCCGGGAGGATCTTCTGCGCCGCCTTGCCCGAGGTGGTGCCTTCCTTGCGGCCCTCCTGTCCGCCGCCGCAGGCGCTGAGCAGCGGCATCCCTCCGGTCACCGCCGCGGCGGCGACCGCGGTGGAGGCGAGGAAGCTTCTCCGGCTGGGGGAGCTTCTCCGGCTGGGGGAGCCTCTCCGGCTGGGCGCGGAGGAAGCGGAGGCGGCGTTCGGCGTCATTGCGTCAACCCTTCATGGCGCACCAGGACACCCGGCGGTGGGCCGTCGCTGCGGTGTCTCGAGTGGATCTGGCTGAGCTGAAGCGTTCGCAGTGCGGGGGCTGGCCGGCCAGTCGAAGCGCTTCGATGTTGCTGCGAGGTTAAGTGAACACCTGGGGGCACACAAGGGTCGTTCCCAAGATTCCTCCGATGCGCCAGGCAGCCTGCAAGACGTCTATCCCTCTTGCCCTGCAGCTGAGAAGTCCGGCCCGTTTCGGCACAGTGCCTTGACAGTCCACGGGTGGTCGAATGAGCATCGAAGCGCTTCGAAAGCTTCTCGTCGTTCCATCGCAAGGGGAACCGCCCGTGACCGTTCACTCGCCGACCACCCCGCCCTTCCGCGATCCGCAGCTGCCGGTCGCGAAGCGCATCGACGACCTGCTGGCGCGGCTCACCCCGGACGAGAAGGTCTCCTTCCTGCACCAGTTCGCGCCCGCCGTCGAGCGCCTCGGCATCGCCGCGTTCCGTACCGGCCAGGAGGCGCTGCACGGGGTGGCCTGGATGGGCCCGGCGACGGTGTTCCCGCAGGCCGTGGGGCTCGGCGCGACCTGGAACCCGGACCTCGTACGACGGGTCGGCGAGGCGGTGTCCCGCGAGGTCCGGGCGATGCGCGCCCGCGACGAGCGGGTCGGCCTCAACGTCTGGTCCCCGACGGTCAACCTGCTGCGCCACCCCCTGTGGGGCCGCAACGAGGAGGGCTACTCCGAGGACCCGAAGCTGACCTCGGCGATCGCCACGGCGTACACGCACGGCCTGCGCGGCGACCACCCGACGTACTGGCGCACCGCCCCCGTCCTCAAGCACTGGCTGGCCCACAACAACGAGACGGACCGCGCGACGTCGTCCGCCTCGGTCCGCCCGCGCGTGCTGCACGAGTACGACCTGCGCGCCTTCAGGCAGACGGTCGAGGCGGGCGCGGTGGCCGGGGTGATGCCCGCGTACAACCTGGTCAACGGCCGCCCCAACCACGTCTCCCCGTACCTGCGCGCCCAGCTGCGCGCCTGGACCGACGAGGACCTGCTGGTCTGCTCGGACGCGGGCGCACCCTCCAACCTGGTCGAGGCCGAGCACTACTTCGACACCCACGAGGAGGCGACCGCGGCCGCTCTGCTGGCCGGAGTGGACAGCTTCACCGACCACGGCACGGACGCCACACAGATCACCGCACGGGTCGAGGGCGCCCTCGAACAGGGCCTGTTGACGGAGGCGGACATCGACATCGCGGTCCGCCGCCAGCTGTCGGTCCGCTTCCGCCTCGGCGAGTTCGACCCGCACTACGACCCGCACCGGGGCACCGGCGAGTTCGACACCCCGGCCCACCGCGCCCTCGCCCAGGAGGCCGCCGAACAGGCCGTGGTCCTCCTGAAGAACGACGACGACCTGCTGCCCCTCGCGCCCGGCACCCGCATCGCCGTGGTCGGCCTGCTCGCCGACGAGTGCAAGCTCGACTGGTACAGCGGCAGCCTCCTGCACCGGTCCACCCCCCTGGAGGGCCTGTACGAGCGTTTCGGCGCCGAGCGGGTGGAGTTCGCGGAGGGCGTGGACCGCGTCCGCCTGCGCACCGCCGCCGGTGCCTTCCTGCACGTGCCGCCCGCGGACGCCCCCGACGAGGCGCGCGGCTCCGAGGGCGCCCTCGACCCGGCCCTGCTGTCCGGCCGCACCGACCTGCCCCCGCTCACCACGGACGCAACCGGCACCGAGTTCGCGCTGGTCGACTGGGGCGAGGGCGTCCTGACCCTGCGCGCGCCCGACGGCCGCTATCTGTCCGTCGCCGAGGACGGCCACGTCCGCGCCTCCGCGGACCAGCCGGGCGGCTGGGTGGTCCAGGAGACGTTCCGCCTGGAACCGCACCAGAACGGTCACCTCCTCGCGCACCTGGGCACGGGTCGCCATGTCTCGGTCGCCGCCGACGGCGTGAAGGTTGCCGAGACCGGCGACGTCTTCGAGGTGATCACGGTGGAGGAGGGCGAGGAAGCGGTGGCCCGGGCGGCCGAGCGGGCGGACGTGGTCCTCGTGGTCGCGGGCAACGACCCGCACATCAACGGCCGCGAGACGCAGGACCGTACGACCCTGGACCTCCCCGCCCACCAGCAGCGGCTGCTGCACGCCGCACGCGCCGCGAACCCGCACACGGCACTGGTCCTGACGTCGGCGTACCCGTACGCGGTGGCGGCGTCCCGCCTGCCGGCCATCGTCTGGACCGCGCACGGCGGCCAGGCGGCGGGCACGGCCCTGGCCCGGGTGCTGGCCGGTGACGTCTCCCCCGCGGGCCGTCTCCCGCAGACCTGGTACGAGTCCGACGCCGACCTGCCGGACCTGCTCGACTACGACGTGATCGGCGGCCGGCAGACCTACCTCTACTTCGAGGGCACCCCGCTCTTCCCCTTCGGCCACGGCCTGTCGTACGCGTCCTTCACCTACGCGGACCTGTCGACCCGGGTGCAGGACGGCACGGTCCACGTCGCCTGCACGCTCACGAACACGGGCGACCGCACGGCCGACGAGGTCGCCCAGCTCTACACCCGGGCGGCGGACCCCTCCGTGACCCGGCCGCGCCGCGAGCTGCTCGCCCACCGCCGGGTGACGCTCGCACCCGGCGAGCGGACGGAACTCCACTTCGAAGTCCCGCTGTCCGCCTTCGAGTTCTGGGATGTGGCGCGGGGCGGGTGGCGTCTGGAGCAGGGCCCGTACGACCTCCTGCTCGGCGCGTCCAGCGAGGACGTCCGCCTGCGTACGACCGTCACCCTCGACGGCGAACCCCCGGCGCCCCGCGCGGTCGTCCGACGGGGCCTGGAGGCGGCGGACTTCGACGAGCAGTCGGGCATCGTGATCGTCGACCGCACGAAGACGGCGGGCGACGCGGTGACCCCGGCGGGGGGCGGCTCGGCCGAACTGGTCTACCGCGCCTGCGACTTCGGCGACGGCGTGATCGAGGTGACGGCCCAGCTGGCGGGCGAGGGCGTCCTGGAACTGTCCCTGGACGGCGGCCCGCCACTGGCCGCCCTGCCCCTCCCCGTCCCCACCGCGGACGCCTACACCTACACCACCCTGGGCGCGGGCATCGTCACCGAGGGCGTGCACGACGTCCACCTCGGACTGCGCGGCCCGCTGCGGCTCGCGCATGTCGGCTTCTCCGGTTGAGGGTCCGGAGAAGCCCGGCGCCAGGAAGGGGCCCGGCACCAGGAAGGCAGCGATGCCGGGCCCCTTCCCGGACGCCCGGGCCGCGCCGCACGCAGCCCACATGAAATCGGTTCCCATGAGCCAGGGGGCGGTGGGCGCCGGCTCAACCGTCTCCGGTACGTCAACGCGGCCCAGGTCTGCGGTCCGACGGCACCGTCAGCGCAGTGCGGCGGTCTCGCCCGCGTGGACAGCCCGCAAGGCGCGCTCGACGGTCTCCTGGTTCTCGCCGACCGGCGCCACGTAGTCGATGACGTCGCGCGCCGCGTCCTCCCCGAGCGTTCGGGTGATCACCCAGGCGGCGAGATACTGCGACGCCAGGCAGCCGCCCGCCGTGGCGATGTTCCCCTCGGCGTGGAAGGGCACGTCCAGCACGGTGACGTCGCAGGCCTCGACGAAGGGCCGGCTCCTGCGGTCCGTGCAGGCGGGGATGCCGTCCAGCAGCCCGAGCCTTGCGAGCACCAGCGCGCCGGAGCACTGTGCACCGATCAGCCGGCGCGAAGGGTCGAGCGGCAGCCGGGAGATCAGCCGGTCGTCGGCGACCACCTCCCGCGTCTTCACCCCGCTGCCGATCAGCACGACGTCGGCTTCGGTCACGAACTCCAAAGGGCGCTGCCCGGTCACCTCGACGCCGTTCATGGACGTCACCACCGGCGTCGGTGTCGTGATGAAGGCCTCCAGGCCGTCCCTGCGGCACCGGTTGATCAATGTGGAGGCGATGAAGCTGTCGAGCTCGTTGAATCCGTCAAACGTGACCACGGCTACCTGCACGGCGTCTCCTCGAAGTACGGCACGGAGGCGCAGTTTCCCAGGCGCGCCGTGCCGGGGTCGCGGGCCGGTCGGCGATCCGTGGCCCCACGGGCAGACGAACGGCCCGGGTGCGGGACCCGGGCCGTCGACGGGGCGGCGGAAGCCCCGTTGCAGATGTGTCGCGTCAGCTGTGGTGGCTCGCCTCGGCGAGGGCGGTCACGAAGCGGAGGGCGTTCACGGTGCCCACGCCGGTGGCCATGTCGTAGCCCTTGACGGCCTTGTAGCCGGTGACACCTTCGTAGCTGTTGTCGGTGCCGTCCTTGACATCGACCACGCCGGTGTTCCTGAGCTTGGACAGCTTGTACAGCGCCGCGTTGATGTTGCCGAGCCGGTGGCCCGCCGCCTGGTCGGCGAGGGCGACGATGCCCGAGAAGAGCGGGCTGGCCTCGCTGGTGCCGCCGGTGACGTCCCAACCCTTGGCGGTCGGGTCGTAGCTGGAGTAGATCCAGGCGCCGCCGTTGACCGCGGCGGCCATCGAGACGTCCGGCGTGCCGCGGCGGGTGCCGACGATGTTCTTCACGCCGTCCTGGAAGCCCGGGCGGGAGAAGACGTGGGACTGGCCGCCGCCGCCCGCGCCGTAGTCGTTGTAGACGCTGTCCGGCTTGACGCGCTCACCCTTGTCGTTCAGGTGGAGCTGGGTGCCGCCGATGGAGGTGACCAACGGGTCCGCGGACGGCCAGGAGTTGACCCGCTTGTCGTAGTAGTGCTTGCCGTCCGCCTTCATGTCGGTGGCACCGCCGTCGCCGGACGAGGCGAGGACGGTCACGTGCTTCCGGTTCGCGGCCTGGAAGGCGTAGCGCAGCTTCTTGATGCTGGAGAAGTCGCCCCGGTTGAAGCCGGGGAAGGTGTTCTCCGTGGCGCCGAAGCTCTGGGTGATGACGTCGCCGACGCCGTGGTCGATCAGGTGCTTCTCTGCGGACATCATCTCCGGGAGACCGGTGGTGCCCTCGGTCTCGGAGACCGCCGTCTCCACCAGGACGATCTTGGCGCCGGGCGCCACGGCGTGGGCCATCTCGACGTCCAGGGTGGTCTCGCCGGCCCACCCGGTCATGTCGGAGTTCTTGGGGTCGAAGGCGGGGACGTGACCCCACTTGACCACCTTGACCTTGGTGCTGGGCAGGCCGAACTGCCTGCTGTAGACGTCGAGATCGTGCTGGACCGTCGGAGAGCCGAACGAGTCCACGATGACGATGGTGCGCCCCTTGCCCGTGATGCCCTTGCGGTACAGCGGGTTGAGGTTGTACGCCGTGCGGTACTGCAGCGGGTTGTAGCAGTTGATGTGCCACTTGGCCTGGCACTGCGCGCTCGGGAGCGGGCTGGCCACGCCATGAACCAGGGTGTGCCCTGCGATGGCCGGAACCGCCTTGGTGTGCGGTACGGCGGCGGGCGCGGCGGCGGTGACGCCGGCCTGCGAGGTGGTCGCCAGCGCGGCGGCGACGAGGGCAGCGGTGGCGGCCGCGGAAGCCGCGACGCCGCGCCCGGTACGGGCTATGTGCATGAATTCCCCTGAGAGGTCCGTGAGTCGGACGAAGTGGTCGACTCGCATCCCATCGAGTGAGTCATGCACAGAACAAGACTATTGAACGGACGATGCCTAATCCTTTACCCGGCAATAGGAACGGTAAAAGGAACGGCCGCAGCCCCCGCACAGTGGGCTGCGGCCGTTCCGTCCGACCTGTCCGTGGCAGGTCAGAGCGCGAGACCGGTGAGAACCAGCACGCGCTCGTATGTGTAGTCCTCCATCGCGAACTTCACGCCCTCGCGGCCCACACCGGACTGCTTGGCACCGCCGTACGGCATCTGGTCGGCGCGGTAGGACGGGACGTCGCCGACGACCACACCGCCGACCTCCAGCGCGCGGTGGGCGCGGAAGGCGACCTGGAGGTCGTGGGTGAACACACCCGCCTGGAGGCCGTACTTGGAGGAGTTGACGGCGGCGAAGGCCTCGGCCTCGCCGTCCACCTTCTGCACGGTGAGGACCGGCCCGAAGACCTCCTCGCACGCGATCGTGGTGTCCGCCGGTACGTCGGTGAGGACGGTCGGCGCGTAGGAGGCGCCGTCGCGGTCGCCGCCCGTGCGGAGGGTGGCGCCGGCCTCGACGGCCTCCTTCACCCAGGACTCCACGCGCTTGGCCGCGTCCTCGCTGACCAGCGGGCCGACGTCGGTCTTGTCGTCGCTCGGGTCACCGGTGGCCTGGGCCTCGACGGCGGCGACGATGCGCGGCAGCAGACGATCGTAGACGGAGGCGTCGGCGATCACGCGCTGCACGGAGATGCAGGACTGGCCGCCCTGGTAGTTCGAGAAGGTCGCGATGCGGGTCGCGGCCCAGTCGAGGTCGGCGTCCGAGGCGAAGTCGCCGAGCACGACCGCGGCGCCGTTTCCGCCCAGCTCCAGGGTGCAGTGCTTGCGCGGCACCGAGTCCATGATCGCGTAGCCGACCTTCTCGGAACCGGTGAAGGAGATGACCGGCAGGCGCTCGTCCTGGACCAGGGCGGGCATCTTGTCGTTGGCGACCGGGAGGATCGACCAGGAGCCGGCGGGCAGGTCGGTCTCGGCGAGCAGGTCGCCGATGATCAGGCCGGACAGGGGGGTGGCCGGGGCCGGCTTGAGGATGATCGGGGCACCGGCGGCGATCGCCGGGGCGACCTTGTGCGCGCACAGGTTCAGCGGGAAGTTGAACGGCGCGATGCCGAGGACGACGCCCTTCGGGAAGCGGCGGGTCAGCGCGAGGCGCCCCTGGCCACCGAGGTCGGTGTCGAGCCGCTGGGCCTCGCCGCCGTTGAACCGCCGGGCCTCCTCGGCCGCGAAGCGGAACACGGACACGGCACGGCCGACCTCGCCGCGGGCCCACTTGATCGGCTTGCCGTTCTCGGCGGAGATCAGCTGGGCGATCTCCTCGGTGCGCTCGACCAGACGCTTGCTGACGTGGTCGAGGGCGGCGGCGCGGACGTGCGCCGGGGTGGCGGCGAACTCGTCCCGGACGGCGTACGCGGCGGCCACGGCCTCCTCGACCTGGGCGTCGGTCGGCACGCTGACCTTGCCGACGAGACGGCCGTCCCACGGGGAGGTGACGTCGAAGGTGTCCTCGCCGGTGACCTGGCGGCCGGCGAGCCAGAAGGCGTGGGTGGCCCCCACAATTTTTTCCTGGGGCATGTGAGTCCCGGCCCTTCCGCGTTGGGGGTGTGCGTGTTCTTCCGTGGTCCACGGTAGGGCGGAGGCGGGCGGGGGTCGCTTGTCCGAGTCGTAGTGGTGGGGGTGGGCGATGCTCCGGTTTGGCGTGGTGGGTGCTGAGGTGAGGCCCACTTCTCGGCCTGTCGAGTCGGTACGGCTACTCCGGTGACGTCGCCTTCAAGGCGAGCCACAGCTCCATCCGGACGTCAGGGTCATCGAGGCTGCGCCCCAGAATTTCCTCCACCCTCCGCATCCGGTACCGCAACGTATGCCGATGCACCCCGAGATCCGCCGCCGCCGCGTCCCACTGACCGTGCCGGGACAGCCACGCCCGCAGCGAGGCGACCAGATCCCCCCGCCCCGTCGCATCGTGCTCGTGCAGCGCCCGCAGCAACCCGTCCGCGAACGCCTTCACCGCATCGTCGGCCAGCAACGGCAGCACGGACCCCGCAGCCAGCTGCTCGTGCTCCACCAGCACCCGCCCGCGCCGCCGCGCGACGGACAGCGCCTGCTCAGCCTGCTTGTAGGCCGCAGCCGCGGCGATCGGTCCGACCGGGGCCGACAGCCCGAGGACCAGCTCCTCCTCGCCCCCGGCCGCCTGCTCGGGCACGGCCCGCCCCGCCTCCAGCGCCGCCGCGTACGCGGCACACGCAGCCACCGCCGCACCGCCGTCCGCGGCCAGCACCACCAGCCGATCCCCCTCGGGCACGACCAGCACGGCCTCCCCGGCGCGGGCGGCCGCCGACTCCACGGCCTCCGCGATCCCGCCCAGCGTGTCGGCGTCCGCCTCCGTGTGCGCCCGGCCGGCCGCGCCGGACCCCGACTCGGCGACGATCATCCGGAAGGGCGCGTCGAGCAGCCCGCCGTACAGGTGCCCGGCGACGGCCCGGGCATGGTCCGGCTCCCCGGCCAGCAGCATGCGCAGTACGGCCGCGCCGACCCGCTGCTCGGCCGCGTGCAGCGAGCGGGACCGTTCGGTGGTGAGGGTGAGCAGCGCGATCGCGGAGTGGACGGCGTACCGCTCGGCGGTGCCGAGGGCGGCGGCCGTACCCACGGCGAGCGCGGCGCGCGGGCGCCGGCCCGTCCCCAGGGAGTGCAGCTCCACCCGGTCCTCGTTGTCGGGACCGCCGACCACCGAGGAGGCCGGGGCGGGCCGCTCCCGCAGCCGTTCGACCTCCGCGGTGAGCCGGGCGGCCCGGCGGCCGGCCCACTCGGGTGCGGTGGCGACGACGGCGCCCGAGGCGTCGTACAGCGCCGCCCACCCGTCGACCTGCGCGGCGAGCGCGCCGAGCAACCCCTCGGGGCCGGCGTTCAGGGCCTGCCTGGTCAGCTCCCGCTGGGCGGCGAAGCCCGCCGTGACGGCCCGGTACTGGTCGGCGGCGATCGCGGCGGAGACAGCCTTGCTGATGGCCAGGAAGGGGGTGCGGCGGGGCACCTCCAGCAGCGGCAGCCCCTCCTCCTCGGCGGCGTCGACGAGGGCCCTGGGGATCTCGTCGTAGTTCACCCCGACCGCGAAGCCGAGCCCGACGACGCCCGCGCCGACCAGCCGCTTCACATACCGCCGCATCGCCTCGGGATCCTCCGCGTCCAGCTTGAGCGCGGTGATCAGCAGCAGCTCGCCGCCCTCCATGTAGGGCACGGGGTCGGCCAGCTCGCTCACGTGCGCCCAGCGGACGGGCACGTCGAGCCGGTCCTCGCCCGCGCGCACGGTCAGCTTGAGTGCGGAGTGGTGGACGAGCGAGGCAAGGGTCGGGGGCATGAGGCCTTCAGGGAGGGGAGAACCGGGACAGCGGGTGGGGAGATCCGGTGATCACTGTGATCAATTGGCCGCTGCGTATGAACAGCCTATGCCGATTCTGCCGCACCGTACGGTCCCCGGGTGCCCCCTTCCCTCAGCCCCGCAGATCCACCAGCAACGGCGGAGCGTGCTCCCCCTGCACGGTGGTCAGCGACAGCACCGCATGCCCCGGCGGTACCCCGTGCGCCAGCTCGGAGGCCGACCAGCGCTCACGCTCCACCTGGCGGACGGTGACGGCCCGGGCGGTGGGTGCCTGGCCGGTGATGACCCGGCGCAGCATGTGCACGGCCTTGCCGGCCGGGGTCTCGGCGATGATCTGCCGGTCGGTGACGTCCCGGGTCTCGGTCCACTCCTTGCCCCACACCTCGGCGAAGTCCTGCCCGTCCCAGGGGGTGAGCCCGGACAGCGCCATCCGGCAGCCGGCGGCGCCGAGCAGCGGTCCGCGCAGCGGCCGGGGCACGTCGTCCAGGGTGCGCAGCGTCAGCACGGTGCCCGCATGGGCCGAGCGCAGCCGCTGGATGCCGCGCACGGACTCAGGGGTGATCACACCGGAGGCGTCGTCCAGCAGCAGGCAGGCGAACAGCGACCGGTCCTCCCGCACCGTCACGCTGGCCGTGAACTGGGCGAGGACCAGCCGGGCGAGGATCCGCGAGGCGTCGGCGTGCCCGCGCTGGGGCAGGTCGATGCGGACCCGGACCGGGTGGTCGAGGGCCTTGAGGGAGAACGGCCGGGACTGCCCGGAGGTGTCGAAGAAGGCGGCGAAGGCGGGCCGGTCGAGCAGGGCGATCCGGTCGGCGAGCACCGCGCCCACGTCGCCCGGGTGGGCCATCTGCCGCTCCCGCGCGTCCAGTTCCCTGAGCAGCGACTCCTGCCCGGTGTCGGTCAGCGCCTTGCGGAGTGCGGCGAGCCGTCCGGGCGTGCCGTCGAGGAGCTGGCGCAGCTCGGGGACGGAGGGGAAGCGGTCGTGGACGGCGCGGAAGGGGCCGAGCAACTGGGCGAGGACGGTCGTGGAGCGGCGGCTGTCGCCACCGGGGTGCGGGTCGGCGAGGTCGCCGACGAGGGCCTCGGCGAGTATGGCGGCGGCCTCGTCCGGGTCGGTGGTGCCGCCGTACAGGTCGAGGTCGTAGACGGACTCGGGGTGCCCGATCCGTACGACGACGTCGTACGCCTCGGCCGGGCCGAGGCCCGCGCCCGCCGCGCCGACGGCCACGACGGCGGCCCGCCCGGCGAGGGCGTGCAGGCACAGCGACTCGGCGAGCGGCCGGATGACCGCGCCGGTCTTGCCGGAGCCGGCCGGGCCGACGGCGAGCAGCGAGGTGCCGAGCAGCTCGGGGCCGAGGGCGAGTCCGGAGCCGCGGTAGTGGTACGGGTTGCGGGGGTCGTCGGCGGTGGTGCCGAGCCGTACCTGCCCGGTGAGCAGGTCGTGCCGGGCGTGCCGGGCGGGCAGGTCGCGCTCGCCGGAGGGGTGCAGACAGGCGGCCGAGCCGTCCTTGAGCACGGCGCCCGTGAAGGAGGCGAGCGTGTGCGTGCCGGACCGTACGCCCTGCCAGGCCCGGCTGATCCGGGCGTGGTCGACGTCCCGCATGAGCCCGGCCTTCGCCTCGGCGGCCAGCCGCTCGGCGGCCTCATGGGCTCCGGCGTGCCGCAGCTGGGGCCATTCGGCGGGGTCCTGCTCGGGGGCGGGCGCGGGCTCGGCGGCGGGCACGGCCTCCCGCCAGGCGGGCGGGCCGAAGCGGCGCCAGACCTCGCCCCAGCGGCCGAGGCGGCCGACGACGAGCATGATGACCACGGCGATGAGCGTGTAGTACGAGTACCAGAGGAGGGCGTTGCCGACCTGGTCGTTGCTCTGGCGCCAGGAATCCGGGGTGAACAGCTCCAGGGGCAGCACCCACCAGCCCCCGAGGTAGCCGTTCCACAGCAGGGACCACACCAGCCAGCCCACGAGGAAGGCGATCAGCGCGCCGCTCAGCAGCTGCCGGGTCGGGATCCGCTCGGGCTCCTGTTCGGGCCGGGGCCGGTACCCGAACCGCCACACGCCCGGCGCCGCCTCCGGCCGGGACGCCCGCAGCCAGGCCAGGAAGGCCGAGCCGTCCGGCCGGGGCGGAACCCCGGGCGGCCCGGCGGGCATGGGCGGCACGGCGGAACCCTCCCGGGGCACCGCCGGGCGCGGCACAGGATTCGCATGCGTACCGCGCGCGTCCCGCGTCCCGTCGCTCTCCATCGCCCTTGCCCCCTGACCAGCCGTTCCGTCCACCATCAGCGAGCCAATCTAACGCCCCGACAAAGGGAGTTCACCGTTTACGCGGCCGAGAGGACGCACCGGCCGGGCGTGCCCCTCCCCTAGTGCTATGTCCACGACGGACAACCAATCTTCCCGACAACGCCCACATGGAGCATGCCCACGCTCCACTTCCGGCCCTAGCCTGCGAAGAAAGAGACAAGCGTCCGAAAAACGCACCGTCCGGTACCGCCCGGGAACACCCGGTACGCAAGATCATCAGGGAGCCCCCATGACCGCACTTCCGCAGGAGCGCCGCGTCGTCACCGCCATCCCCGGCCCGAAGTCGCAGGAGCTGCAGGCCCGCCGCCTCGCCGCGGTCGCGCAGGGCGTGGGCTCCGTGCTGCCCGTGTTCACGACGCGCGTGGACGGCGGCATCATCGAGGACGTCGACGGCAACCGCCTGATCGACTTCGGTTCCGGTATCGCCGTGACCTCGGTCGGCGGCTCCGCCGAGGCCGTCGTACGCCGCGCGAGCGCCCAGCTGGCCGACTTCACCCACACCTGTTTCATGGTCACGCCGTACGAGGGCTACGTGGCCGTCGCCGAGGCGCTGGCCGAGCTCACGCCGGGTGACCACGCCAAGAAGTCCGCGCTGTTCAACTCGGGCGCCGAGGCCGTCGAGAACGCCGTCAAGATCGCCCGCGCGTACACCAAGCGCCAGGCCGTCGTCGTCTTCGACCACGGCTACCACGGCCGTACCAACCTGACGATGGCGCTGACGGCCAAGAACATGCCGTACAAGCACGGCTTCGGCCCGTTCGCGCCCGAGGTCTACCGCGTCCCCGTCGCGTACGGTTACCGCTGGCTGACCGGCCCGGAGAACTGTGGCCCGGAGGCCGCGAAGCAGGCCATCGACCAGATCACCAAGCAGATCGGCGCCGAGAACGTGGCCGCGATCATCATCGAGCCGGTGCTCGGTGAGGGCGGCTTCATCGAGCCGGCCAAGGGCTTCCTGCCCGCGATCAGCCAGTTCGCCAAGGACAACGGCATCGTCTTCGTCGCGGACGAGATCCAGTCCGGCTTCTGCCGCACCGGTCAGTGGTTCGCCTGCGAGGACGAGGGCATCGTCCCGGACCTGATCACCACCGCCAAGGGCATCGCCGGCGGTCTGCCGCTGGCCGCCGTCACCGGCCGCGCCGAGATCATGGACGCCGCGCACGCGGGCGGCCTCGGCGGCACCTACGGCGGCAACCCGGTGGCCTGCGCCGGTGCGCTCGGCGCCATCGAGACGATGAAGGAGCTGGACCTCAACGCCAAGGCGAAGAACATCGAGGCGATCATGAAGGCGCGCCTCACCGCCATGGCCGAGAAGTTCGACATCATCGGCGACGTCCGTGGCCGTGGCGCCATGATCGCCATCGAGCTGGTCAAGGACCGCGCCACCAAGGAGCCGAACCCGGAGGCGACCGCCGCCCTCGCCAAGGCCTGCCACCAGGAGGGCCTGCTCGTCCTGACCTGTGGCACCTACGGCAACGTGCTGCGCTTCCTGCCCCCGCTGGTGATCGGCGAGGACCTCCTGAACGAGGGTCTCGACATCATCGAGCAGGCGTTCGCGCGCATCTGAGCGGTTGGTTCGCACCTCTGAACGGTGCTTGAAGGGTGCCTACGGCAGGCCGTGTGAAGAAGGTGTGCGAGGTGGATGGCGGGACGCGATTCCGTC
Source organism: Streptomyces sp. NPDC001450 (assembly GCF_053597295.1). Lineage (NCBI taxonomy): Bacteria > Bacillati > Actinomycetota > Actinomycetes > Kitasatosporales > Streptomycetaceae > Streptomyces > Streptomyces sp. NPDC001450. The sequence goes on along the minus strand of NZ_JBSFHY010000025.1, from coordinate 40,764 downwards.
TGCCCAACCGCCTCGGGCTGCCGTAGGTTCTACCCAGATGAGAGATACACCCCGCCCACAGGGGACTGTGGGCGATCTCAGGCCGGGGCCTCCCCAGCTTCGACCTGGTCGTGCCCTCGCGCACACAACCGGGACCTGACGGTTCCGGGATCTCCTCACCGATCGGACGGTCGCCGCCCCAAACCCCCCGGGGCGCGCGACATCCCGATCCGGACGGCCGCCTCGGAACCATCCCCCCCTGTTCCGGGGCGGCCGACCTCCTTCCTCCCCCGCCGGGTCTGAGAAGCTGGGCCGCGTGTCGACGTCACCGGATCCGCGCCCGAAGTACGCGCTCCTGGCCCTGCCCACGCTCCTGCTCGCCCTGATCACCTGGCAGGTCGTCACCCACGGCCCGCTCCTGCGCGTCGACACGCGGTTGAGCCGGCACCTGGTCCACCCGGACCGGTTCTCCGAACTCCTCTCCGACCTCGGCAACGTCCAGGTCGCCGTGCCGGTGCTCGTCCTCGCCCTGGCGTACTCCGCCTGGCGCGGCAGCGCGACCGGTACGGAGCGCTGGTGGCTGCCGCCCGCCGCCGCGGCCGTACTGATGGCGCTGGTCCCGGCGTTCGTCGTCCCGCTGAAGGACTGGACCGCCCGCCCGGGGACCCCGCTGATGCCCCCGGGGGTCGGCTACTTCCCCTCCGGCCATACGGCGACGGCGGCGATCACGTACGGTTCCGCGACCCTGCTCCTGCTCCCCTGGCTGCGCTCACCCGCCGCCCGCCGGGCCCTCGTCGGCGTCTGCGCGGCTCTGGTGCTCGGCGTCTCCTACGGTCTGGTCCGCCGGGGCTGGCACTGGCCGCTGGACGTGGTGGCCAGCTGGTGCCTGGGCACTGTGCTGCTGACCACCCTGTCCCTGCTGGTCAGCCGAAATAGGTGTCGAAGTTCTTCTGGAACTCCCAGTTGGAGTAGCGGTCCCAGTTCACCGACCACGTCATCAGACCCCGAAGAGCGGGCCAGGTCCCGTGGGTCGGGTACGAGCCGCAGTTCGTCTTCTTCGTCAGGCAGTCCAGGGTCTTGGTGACCTCGGCCGGGGCCACGTACCCGTTGCCCGCGTTCGTCGACGCCGGCATGCCGATCGCCACCTGGTCCGGGCGCAGCGGCGGGAAGACGTTGTTCGCGTCGCCCGCGACCGGGAAGCCGGTGAGCAGCATGTCGGTCATGGCGATGTGGAAGTCGGCGCCGCCCATGGAGTGGTACTGGTTGTCGAGGCCCATGATCGGGCCCGAGTTGTAGTCCTGGACGTGGAGCAGGGTGAGGTCGTCGCGCAGGGCGTGGATCACCGGAAGGTACGCCCCGCAGCGCGGGTCCTGGCCGCCCCACTTGCCGGTGCCGTAGTACTGGTAGCCCATCTGGACGAAGAAGGTCTCCGGGGCCAGCGTCAGCACGAACTTCGAGCCGTACTTGGCCTTCAGGGTCTTCAGGGCCGAGATGAGGTTGACGATCACGGGCGTGGTGGGGTTCTTGAAGTCCGTGTCGTTCGCGTTCAGGGACAGCGAGTGACCCTCGAAGTCGATGTCCAGGCCGTCGAGGCCGTAGGTGTCGATGATGTTCGAGACCGAGGAGACGAACGTGTCGCGGGCCGCCGTGGTCGTCAGCTGGACCTGGCCGTTCTGGCCGCCGATCGAGATCAGCACCTTCTTGCCGGCCGCCTGCTTGGCCTTGATCGCCGCCCTGAAGTCGGCGTCGCTCTCGACGTTCGGGCACTCGGTGACCGGGCAGCGGTTGAAGCGGATGTCACCCGAGGTGGCCGAGGTGGGCTCGCCGAACGCGAGGTCGATGACGTCCCAGCTGTCGGGTACGTCGGCCATGCGGGTGTAGCCGGAGCCGTTGGCGAAGCCGGCGTGGAGGTAGCCGACGAGGGCGTGGGCCGGCAGGTCGGTCGAGCCGCCGCCACTGCCTGCCGTGGTCGTCGCGGTCACCGCGGCCGACTTGGCGGACTCGCCGGCGTCGTTGCTCGCGGTGACCTGGAAGCTGTACGCCGTCGAGGGCGCGAGTCCGGTGACGCCGGCCGAAGTGCCGTCCGCCGTCTGGACCTTGACCCCGTCGCGGTAGGCCGCGTAACTCGTGGCGCCGGTCACCGCCGACCAGGACAGGGTGACGGAGGAGGAGGTGACCGTGCCGGTTCTGAGGCCGGTCGGCGCGGCGGGCGGCTGTCCGGTGCTCGCACCCGGGCCGACCAGGGAGACGTCGTCGGCGTAGTAGGCGCCGGTGCCGTACCAGCCGTGGGTGTAGACGGTGACCTTCGTCGTGTTGGCGCCGGTGGTGAAGGTGGTGGTCAGCTTCTGCCAGTCGGGCGCGGACTGGGTCCAGGTGGAGACGTCGGTGGTGCCGGTGCCGTTCGCGCCGAGGTAGACGTAGGAGCCGCGGACGTAACCGGACAGCGTGTACCGGGAGTTGGGCTGGACGGTCACCGTCTGCGCGCACTGGGCGTCGTCGCTGCCGGCCGGGGTCGCCTGCAGCGCGGAACTCCCACTGTGCACAGGGGTGTTGACAGTCGTACCGGCCGTGCAGGTCCAGCCGTCGAGGCCGGCTTCGAAGCCGCCGTTCTTCGCGAGGTCCGCGTCGGCCGCACGGGCGGCCGACGAGAGCGCGGTGATCCCGGGCACGGCCAGCAGCGCGGCCGTGAGCAGGGTGAGGACGGATCTGGGACGTCTGGCGCGTCGAGCGCGGTCCACAAGGGCCTCCGGTGAAGGGGGAGTTGGAGGGGTGGAGCGCACTCAACTTGGTCCAGACCAATCTTCTTGTCAAGGTGTCCGGGTGTTACCCCGCCGGAGCCGTCCCGCGGCACGACCCTGGATCACACCTTCCGTGGGGCATCACCCATCGGCCGGGGCGACGTCACCGGAACCAGAGTCAACACCGGGGTCCTGCTGGGGCTGGTCCGGCTCGGCCTGGCCCGACTGCTGGTTCTGCTGCGGCTGGTCCTGCTGCGGCTGGTCATCCGGCGCCTGGTCCTGCTGCTGGTCCTGCTGCGGCTGGTCATCCGGCGCCTGGTCCTGCTGCTGGTCCTGCTGAGCCGGGTCCTTCGGCGGTTCCTGCTGCGCCGGGTCGGGCTGGGCCGGGTCCTGCTGGGTCGTGTCGGTCTTGCCGGGGTCGGTCTTGTCCTCGTCGGTCTTTCCCGGGTCGGTCTTCCCCGGATCCGTCTTGTCCTCGTCGGTCTTCCCCGGGTCGGTCTTGCCGGTGTCCTTCTTCTCGTCCTTCTTCTCGTCCCTCTTGTCCGACTCGGCCTTGTCCCAGTCCGACTTCCTGGGCTCCTTCTTCCAGTGGTCCTGGTCGTGCACGTCCCAGTGGTGGTCGTGTTGGTGGTGCCAGAAGTAGTGGAAGTTGTCACAGGAGTCCCAGAGGTAGTACCGGTGACGCTCGACCAACACGAAGAAGCAGTTGTGGTGGTCGTCCCAGTAGTACTTGTGGTTGTCGACCCAGCAGTAGAACTTGTGGTGCTTCTTCCAGTGGGACTTGTGGTGCTTGTCCCAGCAGTAGATCTTGTGCCCGCCGTGCTCCTGGGCGCCCTTGCTCACCGTCGGCGCCTGCGACATCGGTGCCGCCGTGGCGGTCGCGGCCGGCAGGACGACACCTCCGGCGACGGCCGCGGCCGAGGCGATCGCCGCCGCGAGGCCGATACGGCGCCTCGAACGGAAATCGTCGTTCTTGCGGATGGCGCGAGTCATGATTTCTCTCCTGCTCCTGATGGAAGGGGTTCGGCGCTTTCTCGGCGCACTTCCAGTAGGCCGGAACCGCCCGGCGGGGTCATGCTCCGAAGATTCGGGACTTGACCGAGGAGAAAATCGGGCGTAAAGGGCGGAGCAGCACAAAGGCCCAGGCCTGTGACCTGGGCCTTTGCTCAGAAAGGGCTCGTCGGAAAGAGCTCAGCTGTCGAAGCCCAGCCCCAGCCGGTCCATCGTCCGCAGCCACAGGTTGCGGCGGCCGCCGTGCGCGTCCGCACGGGCCAGCGACCACTTCGTCAGGGCGATGCCGGTCCAGGCGAAGGGCTCCGGCGGGAACGGCAGCGGCTTCCTGCGGACCATCTCCAGCTCGGTCCGCTCGGTGCGCTCCCCGTCCAGCAGGTCCAGCATCACGTCGGCGCCGAAGCGGGTGGCGCCGACGCCGAGACCGGTGTAGCCCGCCGCGTACGCCACCTTCCCCTGGTGGGCCGTGCCGAAGAACGCCGAGAAGCGGGAGCAGGTGTCGATCGCACCGCCCCAGGCGTGAGTGAAGCGGACGCCCTCCAACTGCGGGAAGCAGGTGAAGAAGTGCCCCGCGAGCTTGGCGTACGTCTCCGGGCGGTCGTCGTACTCGGCGCGCACCCGGCCGCCGTAGTGGTGGATCGCGTCGTAGCCGCCCCACAGGATCCGGTTGTCGGCCGACAGCCGGAAGTAGTGGAACTGGTTCGCCGAGTCCCCGAGGCCCTGGCGGTTCTTCCAGCCGATCGAGGCCAACTGGTCGGCGCTCAAGGGCTCGGTCATCAGCGCGTAGTCGTAGACCGGGACGGTGTACGAGCGCACGCGCCGCAGCAGGCTCGGGAAGATGTTCGTGCCGAGCGCGACCCTGCGGGCGCGGACGGAGCCGTACGGCGTGCGTACGGCCATGCCGGCGCCGTACTGCTTCAGGGTGAGGGCGGGCGTGTGCTCGTACACGCGCACCCCGAGCCGGAGGCACGCCTGCTTCAGGCCCCAGGCCAGCTTGGCCGGGTGCAGCATGGCGACGCCCCGGCGGTCCCACAGGCCGGCCTCGAAGGTGGGCGAGTTCACCTGCTCGCGCACGGCGTCGGCGTCGAGGAACTCGATGCCGTCGGCGAGGCCCTTCTCCTCCAGCTCCCGGTGCCAGTCGCGCAGCTCCCAGGCCTGGTAGGTCTCGGTGGCCACGTCGATCTCACCGGTGCGCTCGAAGTCGCAGTCGATGCCGTGCCGGGCGATCGCGGCCTCGATCTCGTCGAGGTTGCGCCTGCCCAGCTCCTCCAGCCGGCTGATCTCGTCCGGCCAGCGGGTCAGGCCGTTGGGCAGGCCGTGAGTGAGGGAGGCGGCGCAGAAGCCGCCGTTGCGGCCGGAGGCGGCCCAGCCCACCTCGCGGCCTTCCAGCAGCACCACATCGCGCTGCGGGTCACGCTCCTTGGCGCCCAGCGCGGTCCACAGTCCGCTGTAGCCGCCGCCGACGACCAGCAGGTCGCAGGTCTCGGTGCCGGTGAGGGCGGGCTCGGCGTGTGGCTTGCCGGGGTCTTCCAGCCAGTACGGGACCGGCTGGGCTTCGGAAAGAGAGGCGATCCAGTTGTCTTTGCCACGACTCATGGCGCTTGGGGCCATGATTTCAACTCCCTACAGAGCTTTACGCCTTTTTGTTACGGCGGTTGGTGATGAGCATCGAGACCAGGACGAACAGTACGGCGACCAGGAACATGGCCGTACCGATGACGTTGATCTGAACGGGTGTTCCGCGCTGCGCCGAACCCCACACGAACATGGGGAAGGTGACGGTCGAGCCCGCGTTGAAGTTGGTGATGATGAAATCGTCGAAGGAGAGCGCGAAGGACAGCAGCGCGCCCGCGGCGATTCCGGGTGCCGCGATCGGCAGGGTGACCCGCAGGAAGGTCTGCGCCGGGCCGGCGTACAGGTCCCGGGCGGCCTCCTCCAGGCGCGGGTCCATCGACATCACGCGCGCCTTGACCGCGGTGACGACGAAGCTCAGGCAGAACATGATGTGCGCGATCAGGATCGTCATGAAGCCGAGCTGGGCGCCCATGTTGAGGAACAGGGTCAGCAGCGAGGCCGCCATGACGACCTCGGGCATCGCCATCGGCAGGAAGATCAGCGAGTTGACGGCGCCGCGGGCACGGAAGCGGTAGCGGACCAGCGCGAAGGCGATCATCGTGCCGAGGATCGAGGCACCGATCGTCGCCCAGACGGCGATCTGGAGGCTGATGGACAGCGAGCCGCACATGTCGGCGACGCCGCACGGGTCCTTCCAGGCGTCCGTGGAGAACTGCTGCCACTCGTAGTTGAAGCGCCCCTTCGGCTTGTTGAAGGAGAACACCGTCACGATGATGTTCGGCAGCAGCAGATAAGAGAGCGTCAGCAGTCCCGCGATGACGACGAGGTGGCGCTTGAGCCAGGTGACGAAGGGCATTTAGACCAGATCCTCCGTCCCGGAGCGGCGGATGTAGACCGTGACCATGAACAGGATCGCGGCCATGAGGATGAAGGACAGGGCGGCCGCCGTCGGATAGTCCAGAATCCGCAGGAACTGCGTCTGGATGACGTTGCCGATCATGCGGGTGTCGGTCGAGCCGAGGAGTTCGGCGTTGACGTAGTCACCGGCCGCCGGAATGAAGGTGAGCAGAGTGCCGGAGACCACGCCCGGCATGGACAGCGGGAAGGTCACCTTGCGGAAGGTGGTCCACGGCTTGGCGTACAGGTCGCCGGCCGCCTCGTGCAGCCGCCCGTCGATCCGCTCCAGCGAGGTGTAGAGCGGCAGGATCATGAACGGCAGGAAGTTGTACGTCAGACCGCACACCACCGCGAGTGGCGTGGCGAGGACGCGGTCGCCGGCCGTCCAGCCGAGGAAGTTGGTGAGGTCCAGGATGTGCAGCGAGTTCAGGGTGTGCACGACCGGGCCGTTGTCCGCGAGGATCGTCTTCCAGGCCAGCGTCCGGATCAGGAAGCTGGTGAAGAACGGCGCGATCACCAGGATCATGATCAGGTTGCGCCAGCGGCCCGCGCGGAAGGCGATCAGATACGCCAGCGGGTACCCGAGCAGCAGGCACAGGACGGTCGCCGCGGCCGCGTAGAACACGGACCGCAGGAACTGCGGCCAGTACTCGGCCAGGGCGTCCCAGTAGGTCGCGAAGTGCCAGGTGACCTTGTAGCCCTCCTCCAGGGAGCCCGTCTGCACGGACGTGGAGGCCTGGTAGATCATCGGCAGCGCGAAGAAGACGACCAGCCACAGGATGCCGGGCAGCAGCAGCCAGTACGGCGTGAACCGGCCGCGCTTGCGCGGGGGCTTCTTCTCCGGTGCGGTGGGGGCGAGAGGCGGCGGCGCCTCGGTGAGCGTCGACATGTCTACGCGGCCTCTTCCTCGACGGTCTCCACGCCTGCGTCGATGTCCTGGGCCGCGTCCAGGCCGAAGGTGTGGGCCGGGCTCCAGTGCAGGACGACCTCTGCACCGGGGACGAGCCGTCCGTCGCGCTCGACGTTCTGGGCGTAGACCGCGAACTCGTCGCAGACCGGGGTGTCGATCACGTACTGCGTGGAGACGCCGATGAAGCTGGCGTCGGCGATCTTGCCGGTGACGCGGTTGCGGCCCTCGGGTATGGAGCCGGCGTCGTCGGCGTGGGTGAGCGCGATCTTCTCGGGGCGGATGCCGACGAGCACCTTGCCGCCGGTCGTCGTCCGGGCGGAACAGCGTGCCTCGGGCAGCACCAGCTTGCCGCCGCCCGCCTTCAGCACGATGTCGGCGCCGCTCTTGGTGTCGACCTCGGCCTCGATGAGGTTGGAGGTGCCGAGGAAGTTCGCGACGAAGGTGGTCTGCGGGTTCTCGTACAGGTCGGTGGGCGAGCCGAGTTGCTCGACGCGGCCCGCGTTCATCACGGCGACCGTGTCGGCCATGGTCATGGCCTCCTCCTGGTCGTGCGTGACGTGGATGAAGGTGATGCCGACCTCGGTCTGGATGCGCTTGAGCTCCAGCTGCATCTGGCGGCGCAGCTTCAGGTCGAGGGCGCCGAGCGGCTCGTCGAGCAGCAGCACCTTCGGGTGGTTGATCAGCGCCCGGGCCACCGCGACACGTTGCTGCTGGCCACCGGAGAGCTGGTGCGGCTTCTTGCGCGCCTGCTCGCCGAGCTGGACCAGCTCCAGCATCTCCTCGACCTGCTTCTTCACGCTCTTTACGCCGCGGCGGCGCAGGCCGAAGGCGACGTTCTCGAAGATGTCGAGGTGCGGGAAGAGGGCGTAGGACTGGAAGACCGTGTTGACCGGCCGTTTGTACGGCGGCAGGTGGGTGACCTCCTGGTCGCCGAGGTACACGGTGCCGCTGGTCGGCTCCTCCAGGCCCGCGATCATGCGCAGGGTGGTCGTCTTGCCGCAGCCGGATGCGCCGAGCAGGGCGAAGAAGGAGCCCTGCGGCACGGTCAGGTCCAGCGGGTGTACGGCGGTGAAGGAGCCGTAGGTCTTGCCGATACCGGTGAGGCGGACGTCGCCGCTGCTGTCTGTCGTCGTCATCTTCGTCACGCCCCTGTGAGCTTCGCGAACTTCTCTTCGTAGGCCGTCTCTTCCTTCTGGCTCAGGGAGCGGAAGGCATGGGACTTCGCCTGCATGGCCTTGTCGGGAACGATCAGCGGGTTGTTCGCCGCATCCTTGTCGATCTTCGCAAGGTAGGGCTTCACGCCGTCGACCGGACTCACGTAGTTGATGTAGGCGGCGAGCGCGGCGGCCTGTTCCGGCTCGTAGTAGAAGTCGATCAGCCGCTCGGCGTTCGTCTTGTGACGCGCCTTGTTGGGGATCAACATGTTGTCCGACGAGGTCATGTAGCCGCTGTCGGGGATGATGAAGTCCACGTCCGGGCTGTCCGCCTTGAGCTGGACCACGTCGCCGGCCCAGGCGATGCAGGCCGCGAAGTCGCCCTTGGTCAGGTCGGACGTGTAGTCGTTGCCGGTGAAGCGGCGGATCTGGCCCTTGTCGACGGCCTTCTGCAGCCGGGCGATCACCGCGTCGTAGTCGTCGTCGGTGAAGTTCGCCGGGTCCTTGCCCATGTCGAGCAGGGTCATGCCGATGCTGTCACGCATCTCCGACAGGAAGCCGACGCGCCCCTTCAGCTTGGGGTTGTCGAGCAGGTCGGAGACCGACTTCACCTCGATGCCGTCGAGCGCCTTCTTGTTGTAGGCGATGACCGTCGAGATGCCCTGCCAGGGGTACGAGTACGCCCGCCCCGGGTCCCAGTCCGGGTTGCGGAACTGGGCCGACAGGTTGGTGTAGGCGTGGGGCAGGTTGGACGGGTCCAGTTTCTGGGCCCAGCCGAGGCGGATCAGCCGGGCGGCCAGCCAGTCGGTGAGGACGATGATGTCGCGGCCGGTGTCCTGGCCCCCGGCGAGCTGCGGCTTGATCTTGCCGAAGAACTCGTTGTTGTCGTTGATGTCCTCGGTGTACTTGACCGCGATGCCGGTCCGCTTGCGGAAGGTGTCGAGCGTCGGGTGGTGCTTGCCGCTGTCGTCGACGTCGATGTACTCGGTCCAGTTGGAGAAGTTCACGACCTTCTCCGCGGCCGAGTGGTCCTGTGCGGACGTGCCGCCCTGTGTCTTGCCCGCCGCGGGGATCCCGCAGGCGCTCAGCGCCCCGAGTCCGCCGACCGTGAGCGCGCCGCCCGCGGAGGCGCGCAGCAGCGACCGGCGGGTCATCGCCGCCCGGCCGTTACGCAGGCTGCGCCGCATGGCGGCCACTTGGGCCGGGGTCAGGCGTTCGGGCTCGTACTGCTCCATGCGCGTGGTGCCCTTTCGGGAGGGATCGGCCTGGTCACTGGCCTGGTCTTCTCTAGCGGTCCCCGAAGATGGTGCGGTGCCAGTCCTTCCTCGCCACCGCGGTGTTGTCGAACATTACGTGTTTGACCTGCGTGTACTCCTCGAATGAGTACGCCGACATGTCCTTGCCGAAGCCGGAGGCCTTGTAGCCGCCGTGCGGCATCTCACTGATGATCGGGATGTGGTCGTTGATCCACACGCAGCCCGCCTTGATGTCGCGGGTGGCGCGGTTGGCCCGGTAGACGTTGCCGCTCCAGGCGGAGGCGGCGAGGCCGTACGGGGTGTCGTTGGCCAGCCGAATGCCCTCATCATCACTGTCGAACGGCAGTACGACCAGTACGGGACCGAAGATCTCGGACTGGACGATCTCACTGTCCTGGGCCGCGTCGGCGACGAGGGTGGGCCGATAGTAGGCACCGTCCTTGAGGTCCCCCTGCGGGGCCTCGCCTCCGGTCACCACGCGCGCGTAGGCACGCGCCCAGTCCACGAAGCCGGCGACCCGGTCGCGCTGGACGTGCGAGATGAGCGGACCGAGGTCGGTGCCGGGAGCGAACGGATCCCCGAGCCGTACGGTCTCCATCAGCGCCGCCGTCTGCTCCACGAAGGCCTCGTACAGCGGTCGCTGCACGTACGCGCGCGTGGCGGCCGTGCAGTCCTGCCCGGTGTTGATGAGCGCGCCCGCGACCGCGCCGTGCACGGCGGCCTCGAGGTCGGCGTCGTCGAAGACCACGAAGGGGGCCTTGCCGCCCAGCTCCAGGTGGAGGCGCTTGACGGTGGCGGTGGCGACCTCGGCGACCCGCTTGCCCACGGCGGTGGATCCGGTGAAGGAGGTCATGGCCACACCGGGATGCCCGACGAGGTGCTCACCGGCCTCCCTGCCGGCCCCCGTGACGATGTTGATGACACCGTCCGGAATCCCGGCGTCGGTGGCGGCCTGGGCGAACATCAGCGAGGTCAGCGGGGTCAGCTCGGCGGGCTTGAGCACGATGGTGTTGCCCGCGGCGATCGCCGGAAGGATCTTCCAGGCGGCCATCTGGAGGGGGTAGTTCCAGGGCGCGATCGACCCGACGACACCGATGGGCTCGCGCCGGATGTACGACGTGTGGTCGCCCGAGTACTCACCGGCCGACTGCCCCTGCAGATGCCGGGCCGCGCCCGCGAAGAACGCGGTGTTGTCGATGGTCCCCGGTACGTCGAACTCGCGGGTCAGCTTGAGCGGCTTGCCGCACTGCAGGGACTCGGCGCGCGCGAAGTCCTCGGCACGCTCGGCGAGCACGGCGGCGAACCGGTGCAGGGCGTCGGAGCGCTCGCCCGGGGTGGTGGCGGCCCAGCCCGGGAACGCCTCGCACGCGGCGGCGACGGCGGCGTCGACGTCGTCGGTGCCGGCCAGCTCGTAGGTGTACACCTCTTCGCCGGTGGCCGGGTCGACCACGGCGTGGGTACGGCCCGAGGTGCCCTTCGTCAGGCGGCCCGCGATGAACTGCGCGCCGTCCGCAAAGCGGTCCTGTGCGGGGAATCGTTCCGGGGTGGCGGTGCCCGGGTTGTGCATGTCGCTCTCCTCCGCCGTTCGTCCCGTCCCGAGGGGGCGGGTGGCGTAGCTCCAGCTCGATTTGAGTGCCGATCCTGACAGAGCAACGGGACTCCAACAAGTGATTCCGTTGTTGCCTTTTGGTTACGCGACGGAATCTGTCGACCAGGTGTCGAGTCGGCGCGGAAAAGGGCGGACGGAGTGTCAGTGGTGCGTGCCACACTCGCGTGCATGGGAAAGATCGACGGGGTGGAAGCCCTGATCAGGGAAGTCGGGGCAGGGGCTCGGATCAAGTACCTCCACTTCTGGGGGCACCGTCCGCGACCGGACGGCAGGCTCGGGGCGAGCTGCCTCAGCCAGTGGTGGCCGTCACCTTTCGTGGTGGACGGTGTGGAATACGCGACGGCCGAGCACTGGATGATGGCCGGCAAGGCGCGCCTGTTCGCCGACGCGGAGGCGGAGCGCCGGGTGCTGGCCGCGGAGCATCCCGCCGAGGCCAAGAAGGCGGGACGCCTCGTCCGCGACTTCGACGAGGCGATATGGGAGCGCGAGCGCTTCCGGATCGTGGTCGAGGGCAGTGTCCACAAGTTCGGGTCGGACGACGATCTCCGCACGTTCCTCGTGAACACCGGCGACCGCGTTCTGGTGGAGGCGAGCCCCGTGGACCGGGTGTGGGGCATCGGCCTCGCAGCGGACGACGACGCGGCCTCGGACCCCGAGCGGTGGCGGGGGCCGAACTTGCTGGGCTTCGCGCTGATGGAGGCGCGGGAGCGGTTGACGGGGGTGTGACGGCGCGGGGCGTTGGCGGGGGGTGAGTGGGCCGGGGCGGGCTGACCGGTGGGCTCCAGTCCTGGCGGCACCGCCGCGAGCGGGGGCAGGGCTGGGCGGGGCCCGTCGCAGGGGCGCGGAGGCATGACAGTACGGGGCGTTGGCGGGGCGTTGGGGCGCTGGATCGGGCTGACCGGTATGCCCAGCCCTGGCCGGGCCACGGTCAGCAGGGCCGGGCCCGGGCCACTCTCCTCGGAGAGGCGCAGGCACAACCCTGCGGGCTTCGGCAGGGGGCAGTGGGCCGGGGCGGGCTGACCGGTGGGCTCCAGTCCTGGCGGCGCCGCCGTCAGCCGGGCAGGACCGGGCGCGGGCTACTCCCGTCGCAGGGGCCGAGGCGTGACCCTGGGGGCTTCGGCAGGGGGGCAGTGGCCGGGACAGGCTGGCCGGTAGGCCAAGGTCTGGCCGGGCGCGGGCCACCCCGTCGCCGGGGTGGGGGCGTGACCCTGGGGGGTCGGCGGGGGTGAGTGGGCTGGAGCAGGCGGACCGGTAGGCCGAGGCCTGGCCGGGCCGTCGGCAGCAGGGCCGGGTGTGGGGCGCTTGCGGCGGAGCGGCGGGGGCGGACGCCGGCTGGGTCAGCTCTTGTAGGCCGCGATGGCGAACGCGAAGAGGCCCAGTACCAGGACGATGCCGGCAGCACCGCAGATGATCCCGGCCAGGGCCACGCCCGGGTTCGTGGCCTCGCCCCGGCGGGCCTTGCCGCGGCCCAGGGCGCCGAGGACCACGGCCACGACACCCATCACCAGGGCCAGCGGCCATGCACAGAAGCCGACCGTCGCCAGGATGCCCAGCACCAGGGAGGCCGTACCCATGCCGTTGTTCGGCTGCGGCTGCAGGCCCGGCCAGCCGTAGCCGCCCGCCGCGGGGTAGGAGGGGACGCCGGGTCCGCCGTAGCCCATCTGCGGCTGCTGGGCCGGGTAGCCGTACGGCACCTGTCCGGGGCCGTCGGGGGATATGGGCGGCGGGGGTATGGGGGCCGTCTCCTGGGGCTGGGGCCCGTACGGGTTGCCGTGGGCGGCCGGAGGGGCGTAGGGGGTCGCCGGGGTTCCGGCCGAGGGGGCGGCAGCGGGCGGAGCGAACGGGTTCGCCGGGGGCGCGTACGGGTTGGCCGGGGCTCCGGTGGGCGGCGCGGAGATCGGAGGGGAGTACGGGTCGGCCGGCCTGGCCCACGCCGGGGGGACCACGTCGGCTGGGGCGTCCGGGGTGGGGACGGAGATGACCGTCTGCTGGTCGTGGATGGACGGGTGCGGCGGCGGGGCTGCCGACTCGCCGGAGAGGACCGTGTCACCGGCTCCCTGCCCGCTCACCGGAGGCGCCCACGGATTCGCGCTCGCGGGCTGCGCCGCTGCCGGCTGTACGTCGGTCGGCTCGGCATCGACCGCCCGCCCGGGCGCCCCCTGCTCCCCGCTCCCCTTGTTCAGGGAAACCCGAGGCGACTCAGCCCCGTCCCCGGTGCCGGGCTCCCGCGGTGTCGGCTGTGCCACCTCGTCGGACATCGCTCAGGCCCCCCTGTGATCGTCGTCCCATCATGCTACGGCGCGTGTCCGGCCGCCGCGGGCCGGGGCCTACGATGATCCGGAGTCAACGATCAGCCGATCACCCGCGCCCGGACCACGGACCTCGCTCCGCGGGCGCCGTTCCCGGGGAGGAACCCTTGACCGACCGCGATCTGCACGCCTTCATCGCCGGACTGCCCAAGGCCGAACTGCACGTCCACCACGTCGGCTCCGCCTCCCCCCGCATCGTCTCGGAACTGGCCGCCCGCCACCCCGACTCCAAGGTCCCCACCGACCCCGAGGCGCTGGTCGACTACTTCACGTTCACGGACTTCGCGCACTTCATCGACGTGTACCTGTCCGTCGTGGACCTGATCCGCACCCCGGAGGACGTCCGGCTGCTGACCTTCGAAGTGGCCCGCGACCTGGCCCGCCAGCAGGTGCGCTACGCCGAGCTGACCATCACCCCGTTCTCCTCCACCCGGCGCGGCATCGACGAGCTGGCCTTCATGGCCGCGATCGAGGACGCGCGCAAGGCGGCCGAGGCCGAGTTCGGCACCATGCTGCGCTGGTGCTTCGACATCCCCGGCGAGGCCGGCCTGCAGTCCGCCGAGGAGACCGCCCGCCTCGCCACCGACGACCGGATCCGCCCGGAGGGCCTGGTGTCGTTCGGGCTCGGCGGGCCCGAGATCGGCGTGCCCCGGCCGCAGTTCAAGCCGTACTTCGACCGGGCCATCGCCGCCGGCCTGCACTCCGTCCCGCACGCCGGGGAGACGACCGGCCCCGAAACGGTGTGGGACGCGCTGACCGAGCTGCGCGCCGAGCGGATCGGGCACGGCACCAGCTCCGCGCAGGACCCCAAGCTGCTCGCCCACCTCGCCGAGCGCCGCATCCCGCTGGAGGTCTGCCCGACCTCCAACATCGCCACCCGCGCCGTCCGCACCCTCGACGAGCACCCGCTCAAGGAGTTCACCCGGGCCGGTGTGCTGGTCACGATCAACTCCGACGACCCGCCGATGTTCGGCACCGACCTCAACAGCGAGTACGCGGTGGCCGCCCGCCTCCTCGACCTCGACGAGCGGGGCCTCGCCGACCTCGCCAAGAACGCCGTGGAGGCGTCCTTCCTGGACGCGGCGGGCAAGGACCGGATCACGGCGGAGATCGACATGTACACCACCACGTGGCTCGCCCCCTGATCCCTGCGCGATGACCACCGCGCCGTGGTCACAATGGGAGCCATGCAGACCGTGACCGCCGTGGCCCACCGCGGCGCCCCCTACCGCTTCCGCGAGAACACCCTCGACTCGCTGCGTTCCGCGCTCGGCCTGGGCGCGGACGCGGTCGAACTCGACGTACGGCTCACCCGCGACGGCGTCCCCGTGCTGCTGCACGACGAGACGCTGAAGCGGCTGTGGGAACACGACCGGCCGCTGCGCTCGCTGTCGGCGGACGAGGTGCGCGGGCTCACGGCGGGCGGGGTGCCGACGCTGGCGGAGGCGCTGGCCGCGACCGGTGACAGCCGGGTGATGGTGGACCTGTGCGGGCGGGTCGACCGCCGGACCGTGCAGCGGGTGATGGACGTGGTCCGGCAGAGCGGGGCCCGGGACCGCGTGTACTACTGCGCCCACGCGGAGGCCATGCTCGCCGTCCGCGCCGCCGACCCCGCCGCCGAGATCGCCCTGACCTGGACGACCCTGGCGCCGCCCCGGCCGGCGCTGCTGGACGTGGTGCGCCCGCGCTGGCTCAACTACCGCTTCTCCCTTGTCGACCGGGACCTGGCGGCCCGCGTCCACCGCGACGGACTCCTGCTGTCCGTCTGGACCCCGGACACCCGCCGCTCCATGCGCCGCCTCCTCGACCTGGGCGTCGACTCGATCACCACGAACCGCGTCGACGCCCTGCACGCCCTGCGCAACGGCGGCTACACGCGCGAACGCTGAGGGACCGTCGCCGGGTCGGTGGGGGTGGTGCGCGTGACGTACTGCGGGACGGGTGCCGAGTCCTTGCCGTCGTCGCGGACCAGGCCGTACCGGATGGCGCCCTGCGCGGGGCCGGCGGATAACACTTTTTGCGGCGCTCCAGGGGTGCCGGCGAATGTCAGCGGGTGTCAGTCATGCGCGCATGCGGGCTGCCCTCCGAGGGCCGACCCTGAAGGCCACCCTAAGCGCTGACCCTGACAACTCCCCCGGATTTCTTCTCGGTTGTCCGGGGGCCGATCAGGGTCGGCGCCCTCCTCGGTGACGATCCGGTGGGCGTCGCGGGGCCGGAGGATGATCACGAACGCCAAGAGACGATCTCCTCAAGGAGCACCCACATGCGTCTGCGCAGCCGCAGCACCGTCGTCGCCGCCTCCCTCGCCCTGGCCCTCGCCGCCGGCCCGCTGGTGGCTCCCGCCTTCGCCGCGCCCGCCACGGTGACCGCGCGAACGACGAAGACGGTCCCGGATCCCGGGGCCCTGCGGGCCGCGATCGCCGGGCTGCCCGATGCCGACGCGACCGCCGCGCTGGTGCGGGTCGGCGGCACCGACGGCAGCTGGCGGGGCAGCGCGGGCGTGCATGATCTGGCGAGCGGGCGGGCGGCGGACCCGAACGCCCGGTTCCGGGCCGGTTCCACGACGAAGGTCGTGACGGCGGCGACCGTGCTGAAGCTGGCGGCCGAGGGCAGGGTCGACCTGGACACTCCCATCCAGCACTACCTGCCCGGGCTGCTCACCCCGGCCTTCAAGCCCATCTCCGTCAGGCAGTTGCTGAACCACACCAGCGGCATCAAGGCGGGCGACGGCTGGGGCGACGACTTCGCGGACCAGTACGCCCACCGCTTCGACACGATCACCCCGGAACAGGTGGTGGCCTCGGCGGTGGCGAAGGGGCCGGAGTTCGACCCCGGTGACCAGCAGGACTACCTGAACATCAACTACACGATCCTCGGGCTGCTGATCGAGAAGGTGACGGGACACTCGTACGAGCATGAGGCGACCCGGCTGGTGCTGCGCCCGGCCGGCATGCGCCACACCTGCTTCCCCGGCACCGACCCCGTAATCCACGGCCCGCACAACCACGGTTACCAGCTGGTGAAGGACGCCGAGGGGACCACGCGCTTCGTGGACGTCAGCGACTGGAACCAGGCCGACCGCTGGGCGGCGGGCGACATGATCTCCACGACCGCCGACCTGGAGCGGCTGATCACGGCACTGTTCCAGGGCCGGATCGTGCCCGAGCCGCAACTGCAGGAGATGTTCACGGTGCCCTCGAACATCACCGGCGCCACCTACAGCGCCGGTCTCGAACGGTTCGAGTACAAGGGCACGGTGTACTGGTCCAAGTCCGGCGGCCGCTACGGCTACAGCACGGAAATCGCGGCCACCCAGAACCTGAGCCGTACCCTGGTCTACTCGGTCAACTCCACGGACGCCAAGGGCGAGTCGGCGAACCCGGTCGCCCAGCGGATCATCATGGCCACCCTCAAGCAGCAGCCGGAGCACTGAGCGCCTCCAGCCGCTTGATCTTCTGCCGTACGACATACAGCGGGACGACTCCGAACACCCCGAACGACATGTCGATCAGCGACCACCAGAAGGGGATTCCCCGGATCGGTCCGCAGATCAGGGCGAGCGGGACGATCCCCGCGCAGGCGATCATCCCGAACTCCACGACCCAGATGTTGCGGACCGGGTCGCGGTACGGCCCGTAGAAGGCGACCGCGATGACGAGGTGCGCGAACGCCAGCCAGTCCGTGCCGTACAGCACGAAGGGGTACTTGGCGTCGACGGTGTCGAGCCCGTCCCGCACCCGCGAGATCCACTCCATGAGCCCCGGCAACCGCTCGGGCACGGACAGCGCCCGCAACACGCTCTCCGTCCACCGGAGTTCGTGCACCAGCGGAAAGGCGGTGGCCCCGCTGAGCACAAGACACACGACGAAGGTGACCAACCAGACGCGAATACCCCTCAGCAGGGCGGCTCTGTCGCTCATGCCTGGAGCGTACGCCTACATTTGAACACGTTCAAAATCGCCCCCTGGTCGTAGTGCTCACCTGGTGGCCCAGCCCTGCATCACAAGGCGGCGCTCGGAAGATCTGGACCGCTCGGCACTGGTGGACCGGCCGTTCCCGTGGTGTGCTGGAAGTGGCGGGAAGGACCCCTTGGAGACGCGGGGAAGCGGCTGGCGGCCGTGCACCGCGCAATCGGGATCCGCGAGAAGTGGATGGAGCCCTTCCCGCCCTTGACGCCGTCACGCCGGTCACGGCGTCACACCGGGCCATGACGTCATACCGGCTCATCGAGTCGCTCGGGCACGGCGAACTGATCGCCGCGGCGTTCACCCCCTGCTCTCGCTGAAGCCGGTCAGGGCGCAGCGCACGTCGACCACGCCCGGCACCGATCGCGCGAGCAGGGTCGCGAGCGGTACGAGAACGGTGTCCTGGACCCGGCCGGTGAGCGTGACCACACCGTCGTGCACCTCGACCCGTACAGGTGCCGTCCGTGTGCCGAAGAGCCGGGTGACGACCTCGCGGGCGACGTCCTCGGCGATGTCCTCGTCGTCCCGGAGGAACACTTTCAGCAGGTCGGAGCGGCTGACGATGCCCTTGAGGGCGTCTTCGTCGTCGACGACCGGCAGCCGCTTGACCTTGTTGCGGGCCATGACGCGCGCGGCGTGGGCGAGGGTCGCGTCGGGCGGCACGGTGACGGCCGGAGCGGTCATCAGCTCCTGCGCCGTCACCCCGTCCGCCTTGCGCAGGTCGGCGGGGTGCTGCAGTTGTCCGTGCCGGCCCGGGTCGCCCTCGCTGTACTCCTCCTTCGGCAGCAGGTCGGCCTCGGAGACCACACCGACGACGCGTCCACCGCCGTCCAGCACCGGGAGGGCGCTCACGCGCCACTCCCGCATGGTCCGCACGATCTCCTTGAAGGCCGCTCCCGCGCGCAGGGCGACGACCGTGCGGGTCATCACGTCGTTCACGACGGTCGGAGTGCCGTACATGGCGTCCTCCAGGGGGCTCGGCTGCCGTCCCGCGGCACCTCAAGCGTGCGGCCACGGACCCGGCTGCCGCATGGGCCGAGTGGCCCCACCAGGGGCCCGATTCGGGCGACGACAGGCCGCCCGTCCACTGAGCCGGCAGCGGCACCCGCCACTCCAGCGCGGCGCACTCGGGGCTGGACACGGCGAGGTGTCCGCCCAGCTGCTCCGCCCGCTCGGCCATGTTGCGCAGCCCGCTGCGGCGGCCGCCGGGCGGGATGCCCACGCCGTTGTCCGCGACGCGCCACCCCGCTTCTCGGTCAGGTACAGATTGCAGGGCCTGCTCCAGGTCCAGCTCCTCGCGATCCCACCACCGGATCCGTCATCGGCCGGTGACTTCGGACGACTGCCACCAGAGGACCTCCGGTCCCTGGACGGGGACCGATCGGCACTGGTCTGGCGACGCCGCACGGGCGACAGTGGACACAGGAGCGGCACCGATCCCCCGCGGTGTCGCTCCACTCGCGCCGGTGCGACGCCGTTGCAGCCGTGGGCGGCTCTGCCGGGGACGTACCAGGTGGTCGAGGCGACGACGCGCGTACGGTCGCACACGCGTCGTCTTCCGTCGTACAGCCCCCACCTCGTCGTACCGTCCCCGCCTCCTCACACGCTGATCCGGCGTCCGGTGACGGTGAAGGGATCGATGCGCACCCACAGGTTGCGGGAGCCCCCCGCCCAGGGCCCGCTGTGGGCCCGTTCCGTGAGCCGGCGCTGCTCCTCCGGGTCCGTGACCGCGTGTGCGGGTCCGCGGACCAGGACGCTCCAGCCCTGGCTGAACGCGTCGTCGATGCGATCGACCTCGAAGGCCACCTGGCAGCCGATGGCCAGGGCCGGCGTGGCGCCGCGTTCGGTCCGGAAGACGATCGCACCGTCCACGACGCTGTAGTTGACGGGCACCATCACCGGACCGGAGGCCGTGGTGATCGCGAGCCGCCCCACCCCGTGCGTCGCCAGCAGGGCCCGGCACTCGCTGGTGCGCAGCCTGGTGAACTGCGGTGCGGGCCCGGCGTGTCCGATACCGGGTGGCAGGTCGACGGTGCCGCCGGTGAGTTCGGTGACGGTGGTCTCCAGTGCCTTGGCCAGGGTCATCAGCACGCCGGTGCCCGGCACGGCCCCGGGGTGCTCCTCCAGGTACCTGAGATAGCCGGCCGCCATCCCGGCACGCGCCGCCGTCTCCCGCCGTGTCAGGCCGAGTTGGATCCGCCGGGCGGCGAGCCTGCGGCCCAGGTCGCCCAGCGGCGCCTCCGTCGCCGTGTCCGCGTTCCCCTGCTCGTTCATGATCATGGCTTCTCCTCCTCGGGGCCGACGGAGTCAGCCGTGCGCGACCACGGCGACGGGAGCGTCGACGTGATGCAGGACGGCGTGGGTGACGTGGCCGATGTGGGCGCCGAGCCGGCTGGTGCGGATGCGCCGGCCGACGACGACCAGGGAGGCGTCACGGGAGGCGGCGGCCAGGACCGGCGCGGCATGGCCGGGCCGGCTCGCCTCGGTCACATGGACGTCCGGGAACTTCTGCAGCCAGGGGCGCACCACCCCGGCAAGGACGTCGGCCTCGCTCCGCCCGATCGATCCCCGCAGGTCGTAGCCGGCGGACATGGCGTACGGGTCGGAGGGCGGCGGATTCCAGCCGTGCACGATGCGCAGCCGGGCCTTGCGGCGCGCGGCGGCGTCGAAGGCGAACTCGAGCAGTGTCTCGTCGGGGTCCCTGGTGTCGAGGCCGAGGACGACGGGCCGGAAGGGCGCCGCGGCGGAGGGCACGCCCGTCGGGTCCATCCTGTGCTCGTCGGCGGCCTGCTCACCCGCCCTGACCAGCACCACGGGCCGTTCGGCCCGGGCGATGACGGACAGGCTGACCGAGCCGGTCATGAACCCGCCGAACCCGCCGAGGCCCCGTGAGCCGAGCACCAGCAGTTCGGCGGCCTCCGCCGCCTCGCACAGTGCGTCGGCCGGCATCCCGGTGCGCTGCTCCGCGGCCACCTCGAGACCGGGGTGGCACAGCCGGATGCCCTCGGCGGCCTCACGCGGAACCCGCTCGGTCCGGTACTGGTGGGTCTCCGCTCCAAGCAGCGGGGCCTGGCCGGCCAGCTCGGGCGCGGGCTCCGAGACATGGACGATCTTCAGAGGCAGGCTCCTCAGCATTGCTTCACGGGCCGCCCATTCCGCTGCGGCCCGGCTCTCGGGCGAGCCGTCGAGACCTACCATGACCGGCCGGGTCATGCTCTCCACCTCCTGGGGCGAAGAAAGAATCCACTGCCACCGTCTCCACCGTGCTCGTCCGGTGCCGGCGGGAGCAGGGGCCACTGGTCCCCGGCCTGGCCCGACCGGCCCAGAAGGAGCGGACAGGCTGGGGGGGCGGCCGCGAGCCTGGACCCGTATACCAGCCGGTAGCGCCCCCACGCCTCTCAGTGATGCTCCCACGCCTCTCAGTGACGCCCGTACGCCTCGCGTTGGCCCGTGCGCCGGTGGATCCTGAGGGCGGACGGCGGAGGTCGGCGCATGGCCAAAGGACGGGCCGGGCGGGTTCCGGGGCTGCGCGGTCCCGTGCCCGGACCCGGTGCACTCCTCGCGCGCCTGCGGAGCCGGCTCCGCGGCGACCTGCCGGCGGGCATGACGGTGGCCGCGTACCTCGTGCCGCAGTGCATGGCGTACGCGGGCGTGGCCGGTCTGCCACCGGTCACCGGGCTATGGGCGATCCTTCCGGCGCTCGGCCTCTACCCCCTGGTGGGCTCCTCGCGCCTGCTGTCGGTCGGCCCGGAGTCCACGACGGCCCTGATGACGGCCACGGTGGTGGGCCCCCTGGCCGCCGGTGACCAGGCCCGCTACGCCTCGCTGGCGGCCGCCCTCGCCGTCACGGTCGGGCTGCTGTGCCTGGCGGCCCGGGCGATCCGGCTGGGCTTCCTCGCGGACCTGCTCTCCCGTCCGGTCCTGGTCGGCTATCTCGCGGGCGTGGCCCTGATCATGGCGGTGGGCCAGTTGCCCAGGCTCACCGGCGTGCGGACGAGCGGCACGGAGTTCTTCCCCCAGCTGTGGTCCTTCTTCACTCGGCCGGCAGACGCCCACCTGGCGACCGTGGCTCTCTCCGCCGCCGTACTGGTGTTCCTCTTCGCCGTCGACCGCTTCTTCCCCGCGCTCCCCGGACCGCTGCTCGCCGTGGTCCTCGCCACGGTGGCCGTCGTGGTCTTCGACCTGGACGGCCGATACGGCGTGGCGGTGATCGGCACGGTGCCCTCCGGTCTCCCGGGCCTCGCGCTGCCGGATCTCTCCGAGGTGCCGGGGCTGGTGCTGCCCGCGCTCGGTGTGCTGCTGGTCGCCTACACCGACATGATCCTCACCGCGCGCGCGTTCGCGGACCGTACCGACCAGAACGCGCTCGACTCCGACCGGGAGTTCCTCGCTCTGGGCGCCACCAACCTCGGCGCCGGCGTGCTGCACGGCTTCCCCGTCAGCAGCAGCGCCAGCCGTACGGCGCTCGCGTCCTCCGCGGGCGCCCGCAGCCAGGTGTACTCGCTGATCGCGGGGGCGGCCGTGCTGGCCGTCCTGCTGTTCCTCAGCCCGCTGCTGTCCCGCATGCCCTCCGCCTCGCTCGGCGCACTCGTCGTCTACGCCGCCGCCCACATGATCGACGTCGCGGGCTTCCGCCGGATCGCCTCCTTCCGGCGCCGCGAGCTGCTCCTCGCCCTGTGCTGCCTGGCGGGCGTGCTCGCCCTGGGCCTCCTGTACGGGGTACTCGTGGCCGTCGGCCTGTCGATCGCCGAACTGCTGACCCGGGTGGCCCGCCCCCACGACGCGATCGAGGGCCTGGTCCCCGGGGTGGCCGGCATGCACGACGTCGACGACTACCCGGAGGCACGCACGGTCCCCGGTCTGCTCGTGTACCGCTACGACTCTCCCCTGTTCTTCGCCAACGCGGAGAACTTCCGGCGCCGGGCGCTGGAAGCCGTGGACGAACAGACCGAACCCGTCCGATGGTTCGTCCTCAACACCGAGGCCAACGTGGAGGTCGACATCACGGCCCTGGACGCCGTGGAGCAGCTGCGCCAGGAACTCACGGGCCGAGGCATCGTCTTCGCCCTCGCCCGGGTCAAACAGGACCTGCTGGACGACCTCGAGGCGTACGGCCTCGCGAAGTCCGTCGGCACCGACCACATCTTCCCGACACTGCCCACGGCGGTGGCCGCGTACCGGGCCTGGGCCCGCGACCACTGACCCACAGGTCACACGGTCACACGGGTCATGTCACCGCCGTCGGAGTGAGTAGGGCCGGTCGGCCCTGGTGCATACGGCGCCGACGGAAGATGATCGGCCTCAGGGGCAGACTTCAGGCTGTCCTGACCGGGGAACGAGGGGCCGCCATGACCGAGGCACACACCTTCACCGAGCAGCACCCGATCCGGGTGTTCCTGCTGGACGACCACGAGGTCGTACGACGCGGCCTGGCCGACCTGCTCGACGCCGAACCGGACATCACCGTGGTCGGCGACGCGGACACCGCCGAGCACGCCCTCACCCGCGGGCCCGCACTGCGCCCGCACGTCGCCGTGCTCGACGTCCGCCTGCCCGACGGCGACGGCATCTCGGTCTGCCGGGAGCTGCGCAGCCGGATGCCGGAACTGGCCTGCCTGATGCTGACCTCCTTCGACGACGAGGACGCCCTGCTCGACGCGATCATGGCCGGGGCCTCCGGGTACGTCCTGAAGCAGATCAAGGGCTCCGACCTGGTGTCGGCGGTCCGCACGGTCGCCTCGGGCCAGTCGTTGCTGGACCCCGCGACGACCGCCCGCCTCATGCGGTCCCTGCGAGCCGGCCCCGCCGAGACCCCCACACTGCCCCCCGAGCTGGCGAGCCTGTCCCCGCGCGAACGCGACATCCTCGCCCTGATCGGCGACGGCCTGACCAACCGCGAGATCGGCAACAAGCTGTACCTGTCCGAGAAGACCGTCAAGAACCACATCTCCCGCCTGCTGGCCAAGCTCGGCGTACAGCGCCGCGTCCAGGCAGCGGTTCTGGCCTCACACCTCGAGCCGCACGGTGACCAGGACTGACGGTCGGCAGTGCCGGAGTACAGCACAGGTCACGTGGGGGTGATGCGCCGTCATCCCTGAGAGTCAGCGGAGGCGGACCTACAACCCCACGATCTGGTTCCACCGCTTCGCGAACTCCACCCGCTCCTGGGAGGTGATGTCCCGGGCGATGGCCAGCCGCTTGCGCATGGTGCTGTCCGGGAAGATCAGGGGGTTGTCGGCCAGGGCGGCGGTGTCCTTGTCCTTGGACGCCGCCAGGACGTCCTTGGCCGCCGGGACCGGGCAGACGTAGTTGACCCAGGCGGCGAGCTTCGCGGCGACCTCGGGGTCGTAGTAGTAGTCGATCAGGCGCTCGGCGTTGGTCTTGTGGCGGGCCCGGTTGGGGATCATCAGGGAGTCCGACCACAGCTCGGCGCCCTCCTCGGGGACGAGGAAGCGGATGTCGGGGTTGTCCGCCTGGAGCTGGATGACGTCGCCCGAGTAGGCCTGGCAGGCGAGGACGTCGCCGCTGACCAGGTCCTTGGTGTAGTCGTTGCCGGTGAAGCGGCGGATCTGGCCCCGGTGGACCTCGCGCTCCACCTGGTCGCAGACCCGGTGGAAGTCGTCCGCGCTCCACTTGGTGATGTCCACGCCGTTGCCCTGCATCAGCAGCGCGAACGACTCGTCCAGGCCGGAGAGCAGGGTCACGCGGCCCTTGAGGTTGCTCGCCCAGAGGTCCGAGACGTGGCGTATCTCGCGGCCGAGCTTGCGGCGGTTGTACGCGATGCCGGTGATGCCGGACTGCCACGGCACCGTGAACCTGCGGCCCGGGTCGAAGGCCGGTGAGCGCAGGAGCGGGTCCAGGTACTTCGCCACGTTGGGCTGGTGGGCGCGGTCCATCCGCTGCACCCAGCCCAGGCGGACGAACCGCGCGCACATCCAGTCGCTGATGACGATCAGGTCCCGGCCGGTCGACTGGTGGTTCATCAGCGCGGGGCTGATCTTGCCGAAGAACTCGTCGTTGTCGTTGATCTCCTCGACGTAGTCGACGGAGATGCCGCTGCGCTTCCCGAAGGCCTCGAGGGTGGGCCGCTTGTTGGGGTTGTCGTCATCGGTGTCGATGTACAGCGGCCAGTTCGCCCAGGTCAGCTTCTTGTCGGTGGCGGACACGTCGGTCACGGCACGGTCGCCGGGCTTGACGTAGGCGGCGGGCACCCCGCAGCCGGCCAGGGCTCCGAGTGCGGCGGTGCCGCCGAGCGCGCGCAGCAGGGAACGGCGGGAGACGGGACGCGGAAGCGAGGTTGTCTGGGGCACCACGGCAGGATGCCGTGAGGCCCCTAGCACGGACAATCGACGCTGCGTCGATCCGACCGGGTGGGACCCGACACCTTGTCGATCAGCACCGTAAGAGCGACCGGCACTGTAGGAGCGACCGGCGCCGTAGGACAAAAGGGCGCGGCCCCGGACGGGGAGGTGAACCCGTCCGGGGCCGCGTGCCTGCCCTGGGGCTCTTACGAGTCCAGCGACGTCATCACGTGCTTGATCCGCGTGTAGTCCTCGAAGCCGTACGCCGACAGGTCCTTGCCGTAGCCGGACTTCTTGAAGCCGCCGTGGGGCATCTCGGCGACCAGCGGGATGTGGGTGTTGATCCACACGCAGCCGAAGTCGAGCTTCTTGGACATGCGCATCGCGCGGCCGTGGTCCTTGGTCCACACCGAGGAGGCGAGGGCGTACTCGACGCCGTTGGCCCACTCGACGGCCTGGTCCTCGTCGGTGAAGGACTGGACGGTGATGACCGGGCCGAAGACCTCGTTCTGGATGATCTCGTCGTCCTGCTTCAGACCGGAGACGACGGTCGGGGCGTAGAAGTATCCCTTGTCGCCGACCTGGTGGCCGCCCGCCTCGACCTTGGCGTGGGCGGGGAGGCGCTCGATGAAGCCGGAGACCTGCTTGAGCTGGTTGGGGTTGTTCAGCGGGCCGAAGAGGACGTCCTCGTCGTCCGGCTGGCCGGTCTTGGTCTCGGAGGCGGCCTTCGCCAGCGCGGCCACGAACTCGTCGTGGATGGCCTCCTGGACGAGGACGCGGGTCGCGGCCGTGCAGTCCTGGCCGGCGTTGAAGAAGCCGGCGACCGAGATGTCCTCGACGGCCTTGGCGATGTCGGTGTCCTCGAAGACGACGACCGGCGCCTTGCCGCCCAGCTCCAGGTGAACCCGCTTGAGGTCCTTGGAGGCGGACTCGGCGACGGACATGCCGGCGCGTACGGACCCGGTGATGGAGGCCATCGCCGGGGTGTTGTGCTCGACCATCATGCGGCCGGTGTCACGGTCGCCGCAGATGACGTTGAAGACGCCCTTGGGCAGGATCGAGCCCATGATCTCGGCGATCAGGACGGTCGAGGCGGGGGTGGTGTCCGAGGGCTTCAGGACGACCGTGTTGCCCGCGGCGATGGCCGGGGCGAACTTCCACACGGCCATCATCATCGGGTAGTTCCACGGCGCGACCTGCGCGCAGACGCCGACCGGCTCGCGGCGGATGATCGAGGTCATCCCGTCCATGTACTCGCCGGCCGAGCGGCCCTCGAGCAGCCGGGCCGCACCCGCGAAGAAGCGAATCTGGTCGACCATCGGCGGGATCTCCTCGGAGCGGGTCAGCCCGGTCGGCTTGCCCGTGTTCTCCACCTCGGCCTCGATCAGCTCCTCGGCGCGCTCCTCGAACGCGTCCGCGATCTTCAGGAGGGCCTTCTGCCGCTCGGCCGGGGTCGTGTCGCGCCAGGCCGGGAAGGCCGCGGCGGCTGCCGTCATGGCGGCGTCCACGTCCGCCTGCCCGGACAGTGGAGCGGTGGCGTACGCCTCGCCCGTCGCGGGGTTGACCACCTCGGTGGTCCGTCCGTCGGCGGCGTCCCGGAACTCACCGTCGATGTAGTTGCGCAGACGACGCAGCTCGGTGCTCACTGCCGGCCTCCTGGTCTGGTTCAAGCTGTCCAATCACTGAGACACCCACCCTAGTCGCCGGACCCACGTTTTCAACACCCCCGTCGCGGCCAGTACTGCGAAATCCGCAAGACTGATGCTCACAAACAACGAATTTCATCGCTACGGCCTTGCGAAACTGTCGAGACGTCGTGCACAGTGAGGTCGTGGCCAGTCGAAGCGCAGACCAGAGGGACTCGTCCCGCGAGTCCAGGAACGGCACCCCCCAGCTGGATGCCGTCTCCCTCGCCATCATTCAGCAGCTCCAGGAGGACGGCCGCCGGCCGTACGCCGCGATCGGCAAGGCCGTCGGCCTCTCCGAGGCGGCCGTGCGCCAGCGCGTCCAGAAGCTGCTGGACCAGGGCGTGATGCAGATCGTCGCCGTCACGGACCCGCTCACCGTGGGCTTCCGCAGGCAGGCGATGGTCGGGATCAACGTCGAGGGTGATGTCGAGTCGATCGCGGACGCGCTGAGCGCCATGTCGGAAGTCGAGTACGTGGTGATGGCCGCGGGCTCGTTCGACATCCTCGCCGAGATCGTCTGCGAGGACGACGACCACCTGCTGGACGTCATCAACAAACGCATCCGGGCCCTGCCCGGCGTGCGCTCCACCGAGAGCTTCGTCTACCTCAAGCTCAAGAAGCAGACCTACATGTGGGGAACCCGATAACCGTGACCCAGAAGGACCTCAGCCGCACCGCGTACGACCACTTGTGGATGCACTTCACCCGCATGTCCTCGTACGAGAACTCCCCCGTCCCGACCATCGTCCGGGGCGAGGGCACCTACATCTACGACGACAAGGGCAAGCGCTACCTCGACGGTCTCGCGGGCCTGTTCGTGGTCCAGGCCGGTCACGGCCGCACGGAGCTCGCCGAGACCGCCTTCAAGCAGGCGCAGGAGCTGGCGTTCTTCCCGGTGTGGTCCTACGCCCACCCGAAGGCCGTGGAGCTGGCCGAGCGCATCGCCGACTACGCCCCGGGCGACCTGAACAAGGTCTTCTTCACCACGGGCGGCGGCGAGGCCGTCGAGACCGCCTGGAAGCTCGCCAAGCAGTACTTCAAGCTGCAGGGCAAGCCGACCAAGTACAAGGTCATCTCCCGTGCGGTCGCGTACCACGGCACCCCGCAGGGCGCCCTGTCCATCACCGGCCTGCCGGGCCTGAAGGCCCCCTTCGAGCCGCTGGTACCGGGCGCGCACAAGGTCCCGAACACCAACATCTACCGCGCCCCGATCTTCGGCGACGACCCGGAGGCCTTCGGCCGCTGGGCCGCCGACCAGATC
This sequence comes from Streptomyces sp. NPDC001450, assembly GCF_053597295.1. Lineage (NCBI taxonomy): Bacteria > Bacillati > Actinomycetota > Actinomycetes > Kitasatosporales > Streptomycetaceae > Streptomyces > Streptomyces sp. NPDC001450. Next base: position 13,111 of record NZ_JBSFHY010000025.1, on the reverse strand, counting down.
GAGCAGCAGATCCTCTTCGAGGGCCCCGACACCGTCGCCGCGGTCTTCCTGGAGCCCGTGCAGAACGCAGGCGGCTGCTTCCCGCCCCCGCCCGGCTACTTCCAGCGGGTGCGCGAGATCTGCGACAAGTACGACGTGCTGCTCGTGTCGGACGAGGTCATCTGCGCCTTCGGCCGCCTGGGCACGATGTTCGCCTGCGACAAGTTCGGCTACGTCCCGGACATGATCACCTGCGCCAAGGGCATGACCTCGGGCTACTCCCCGATCGGCGCCTGCATCGTCTCCGACAGGATCGCCGAGCCGTTCTACAAGGGCGACAACACCTTCCTGCACGGCTACACCTTCGGCGGCCACCCCGTGTCGGCCGCGGTGGGCCTGGCGAACCTGGACCTGTTCGAGCGCGAGAACCTCAACCAGCACGTGCTCGACAACGAGTCCGCGTTCCTCTCGACCCTGCAGAAGCTGCACGACCTGCCGATCGTCGGCGACGTCCGCGGCAACGGCTTCTTCTACGGCATCGAGCTGGTGAAGGACAAGCACACCAAGGAGTCCTTCAACGACGAGGAGACCGAGCGCGTCCTGTACGGCTTCCTCTCCAAGGCGCTGTTCGAGAACGGCCTGTACTGCCGCGCCGACGACCGCGGTGACCCGGTCGTCCAGCTCGCCCCGCCGCTGATCTCCAACCAGGAGACCTTCGACGAGATCGAGCAGATCCTGCGGGCCACCCTCACGGAGGCGTGGACCAAGCTCTGATCATCCGACTGGATGATCAACACCGGCCCCGGTGCCGTCCGTTCGAGTGAGAACGGCGGCCCGGGGCCGTGTGCTGTCCGGCCTGCCGGTACCGCCTGCCTAGCGTTCCAGTGACCGATCGGCCCAGCCTTCGTTCCCCCGCACGGGGGACGGAGCAAGGGAACAACGGATCAGAACCGAGGTGTACGCCCATGGAGGCCCCGCCGGACAACGACGTGCTGTGGGCACGCTCCCTGCACTTCAGGCACCGCGACGGCTCGCCCGGCCTGGCCGGTGTCTCGCTGGAGGTGCGGCAGGGCGAGATCCTCGCCGTCAGCGGCCCGCGCGGCAGCGGCAAGACCACGCTCCTCAGGTGCCTGTCCGGTCTGGTCCGGGCGCAGCAGGGCGAGGTCTGGTTCAACAGCGTGCCCATGCACACGCTGGGGCCGACGGCCCGTGAGCGGCTGCGCCGCGACCGCTTCGGATGGATCGACCCGGCCCCCGTGCTGGTACCGGAGCTGAACGTCTGGGAGAACGCCGCCCTCCCGCTGATGCTGCGCGGCATCAGCCGCCGCCGGGCCAAGGTGGCCGCGCTGGAGTGGCTGGAGCGACTGGACGTCGGCGACCGGGCCCGCAGACGCCCGCACGAGCTGCAGCAGCCGGAGCGCCAGCGCGTCTGCGTCGCCCGCGCGCTCGCCCCCGGGCCCACGATCCTCTTCGCGGACGAGCCGACGGCCCCGCTGCACCGCGCCGACCGCGCCCATGTGCTGCGCACGCTCACCACGGCTGCCCGCTCGCACGGCATCACCGTCGTGCTGGCCACGTACGACCCCGACTCCGCGGCCCTCGCCGATCGCGCGGTCTCCCTGCTGGACGGGCGGCGCGTGAGGACCGTGCACCTGCCGGACGCCCCGGAGACGGAAGGCCGGGCCGCGTGCTCGCTCTCCGCCTGACCCGCGCGGCCCGGCCCGCCGTCCAGCTGCGTCGCCTGCTGGTGGCCGCCGCCTCGGGGGGCACCGGCTTCCTCCTGCTCGGTTCCCTGGGTTACGCGCTGGGCCACCCGCAGACCCCGGGCGCGGCCGTGCTGCGCCTGGCCTGGTGCCTGGTCCCGCTCGCCGCCACCGTGTACTTCGCACTCGCGGTGGCCCGCACGGACCCCGGCACCAGACCCCCACAGGGCCTGTCGGCCGTGGGCCTGGGACCGGCCCGCCTGATGGCGATCTCGGCGCTGACGACAGCCCTGTCCGCCACCTTGGGCTCGCTGCTGGCGCTGCTGGTCTTCCTGCACCTGCGCGGCGATCTGACGGGCATGCCCTTCGACGGCGCGGCGACCCAGTTCCTGGCCGCGGACCAGCCCCTCCCGCTGCCGGCGGCCCTGACCCTGCTGACCCTGGTCCCGCTGCTGGCCTCGACGACGGTGGCCGTCGCCCTGCGCCCCAGGGACCCGCGCCAACCCGCCAAGGCCACCCGCGCCTTCGGCCGCTTCGGTGCGTACGGCCACTCGGCGCAGCGGGACACGTTCGGGGCGTACGGGAGGTTCGGGGCACGGCTGCGTACCTCCGCGGGGTCGCGTGCCGCCGCCGGGAAGGAGGAGACCGCTCCGCAGGCTCCGCCCGAGACCACCCATCCCGTGGTCACCGGCTCCGAGGCGCCGGAGCAGGACACCGACCCGGCCGGCACCCCCACCGCCCTCCCGCCGTCCCGCGAAGCCCCCGTCGGCCTCCCCTGGGGCATCGCCACCGTCGCCGCGGGCCTCGCCGTGCAGGCCTACGCCGGCCGCACCACTCCCGCCCCCGACCTCACCGACCTGCCCGTCGATGCCTTCACCGTGCTGGTCGGCTGGGTCCTGACCGCCCTCGGGCTCGTCCTCGCCGCCCCTGGCCTCACCCACCTGTGCGGGCGCGTCCTCCAGTCCGTGCGTCCGGGCGCCCTCAGGCTGCTGGCCGGCCGGGTCCTGATGGCGGAGGCCACCCGGATCGGCCGCCCCCTGGGCGTGGTGTGCGCGGTGGCGTCCGCCACCTACGCCCTGACCGTCCTCTACGACGGGCCCGCCCCCTCCTTCGGGCCCCTCACCACCCTCGGCGCGCTCGTGGTCACCGGCAGCACGGTGGCGACCCTGCTGACGGCGGCCACCGAGGCCCGCCAGCGCCGCGCCGACACCACCGCCGCCCTGCTGCGCCTCGGCGCCCCCGCCACGATGCTGCGCAGCGCCGCCGCCCTCCGCACGGGCGCCCTGCTCGCCGTGTTCGCCCCGCTCACCCTGGTGATCGCCAACCTGGCGGCGCTGCCGATGGCCCGCTGAGCGTCGTACGAGAAGGTCTCCGAGAGTCGTACGAGAGGGTCTCCCGAAAAATCTCCGAGAAAAATCTCCGGCCGCCGATGAGTTCCGCGGCGGTCCGGCGTCCAACCCAGCGAACGGCACCAAGCGCACGGACCCGAGGGAGAGACCCCATGTACCAGCAGATGATCTTCGTGAACCTGGCCACCGCCGACGTCGAGGCGTCGAAGAAGTTCTTCACCGCGCTCGGCTACACGATCAACCCCCAGTTCAGCTCCGACGACTGCGCCTGCGTCGTGATCAGCGACACGATCGTCGCGATGCTGCTCAGCAAGCAGCACTACGCCACCTTCACGAAGAAGGAGATCGTCGACTCGACGACGTCCAGCGAGGTGCTGGTGTGTCTGAGCGCAGAGAGCCGCGAGAAGGTCGACGAGCTGGTGGACAGGGCGATCGCGGCGGGCGGGAAGCCCAGCGGCGAGACGCAGGACCACGGCTTCATGTACGGCCGCGCCTTCGACGACCTCGACGGCCACACCTGGGAGGTCGTGTGGATGGACCCGGCGGCGGTTCAGGGCTGACCCGGTCGGTTGGCACAGACGTGCCTAGAGTGGGCGGGTGCATCCGACACCCGCCCAGCCGCTCGACGGCTCCCACGACCGCGAGATCGAGTCCCTGGCCGAGTTCGACGAGATCGTCGCCGAGCGCGGCTCACTGGCCCACTATCGCGTCCAGGCAATCGATCTGACGGGCCGTACGAAGACTCTGCTCGCCCTCGACACCACGGGCGCCGTCTTCCTCGGCTGCCCGATGGACCCCGAGGCGGCCGCCCACGTCCGGTCGTCCGGCGCCCTGGTGTTCCCTCCGCTCCCGGGGCTCCCCTTCGACCCGTACCGCGGCTTCGCCTACTCGCCCGACGAGTTGTTCGAGTCGCTGGAGGAGGGCTACGAGGCGACGCCGGACGCGCGGGCCTACGCCTGGTTCCAGCGCACCAAGGCCGACGGTGACGTCTTCGCCTCCATGCTGCGCGCGATCCACGACGACGCCGTCTCCGACGCCCTGGACGAACTCCTCGCCGGCGCCCGGGTGGTGGGCGTCATGGGCGGCCACGCGATGGCCCGCGGCACGGCCGCCTTCGCCGGAGCAGCCCGGCTGGGCCGGGAGCTGGCACGCGCCGGGTTCACGGTCGCCACCGGCGGCGGACCCGGCGCGATGGAGGCGGCCAACCTCGGCGCGTACGCCGCCCCCTTCGCCGACGGCATGCTGGAGGACGCGCTGCGACTCCTCGCCAAGGCACCCTCGTTCCGGCCGTCCGTCACCGACTGGGCGCGGGCCGCCTTCGAGGTGCGCGAACGCTGGCCCGGGGGCCGGGAGTCGGTTGGCATCCCCACCTGGTTCTACGGCCACGAGCCGCCGAACGCCTTTGCCGCGCACATAGCCAAGTACTTCGCCAACGCCACCCGCGAGGACGGCCTGCTGGCCCGCTCCACCGCCGGGGTGGTCTTCCTGCCGGGCGCCGCCGGCACCGTACAGGAGATCTTCGACAACGCGACGCCGAACTACTACGAGTCGCGGGGCGAGCCCACGCCCATGGTGCTCGTGAACGAGGAGCACTGGACGCGGGAGCTGCCGGCCTGGCCGCTGCTGCGGTCGCTGGCCCGGGGGCGGTCGATGGAGTCCCGTATCGCCCTCGTTGACCGGATCGAGCAGGCTCCTGAGGTGTTGAAACGTCTCTGCAGTTAATAAGCAGGCAAAGCCAACGGCCGCCGCAGGCATATGCATTGACACTCTTATGGAGCGCTTATAAACCTGTGAGCCTCCTGGGGGTGCTGGGGCATCACCTCGTCCGTCGTCCCATCTCCCCCTCAGCCCCCCGCAGTTCTGCACTCTGTAAAGGACAAACGTTGTCCATAACCCGCCGTTCCGTGCGCATCCTGGGTGTTGCCTCCGCCTCCGCCGCGCTGGCCCTCGGGGTCGCCGGCCAGGCACTCGCCTGCAACATCAGTGAGTTCTCCGCCGAAGCCCAGTGCGACGGCAACAAGGGTGTCATCGTCGTCACCGACAAGGACGCCTCCGGCACCCCGGCCACCATCACCGTCTTCTCGAAGAACGCCGCCGGTGTCGAGAAGCAGGTCGGCGAGCCGCAGGACATCAAGGGCTCCGCCACGGGCACCACGGTGAGCTTCCAGGAGAAGTGGAAGCCCAACGCCACCTACCGCATCCACGTCAAGGCCGGCAACCAGGTCGACGAGGACATCAAGCCCGACCTGCTGACCCCGTCCACGTCCTGCAAGAAGGAGGAGTCCCAGACTCCGACGCCGCCGGCCACTCCGACGCCGAAGCCGTCGGCGTCCACCTCCACCCCGACTCCGTCGGCCTCCGAGAGCAGTTCCGCCCCGGCGGGCGCGCCGAGCAACGCGCCGTCCCCGGCGGCCGGTGACTCGAACCTCGCCGAGACCGGTGCCAACTCCAACACCGGACTGATCGCCGGTGTCGCGGGCGCCCTGGTCGTCGTCGGCGGTGGCGCGGTCTACTTCGGCATGCGCCGCCGCGGGGCGAGCAGCGGCCGCTGACGCCTCACTTCGCACAACACCGCGGCCCGTCCCCCCGTATCCCCCGGGGGGGCGGGCCGCGGTCGTGTCCGGCGTCAGGGCCTCCGCGTCCGATGGTCGGTGTTCAGCGCTGAACCCTGAGCACTCGACGCTCAGCCGAAGGTGCTCCGCTCCAGCCAGAACTCCAGCACCTCGCGCTCACCCAGCACCTCCAGGCCGGGGGCGTCCAGCGGCAGCCGCCGGTAGAAGGCGAGCAGGAGCGGGGTGAGCGGGCCGCGCAGGGCGACGGTGGCCTTCTCGTGGCCTCGGCGCCAGCTCACGCCCTCCTCGCCCAGCTCGACGAGCCACTCGGCGTTCAGGGCCGGGTCGGTGTCGGTGGCGTGCAGGTGGATGCTGCGGCCGGGCCCGCGCAGCTCCTCGGCCGCCGGGTGCGCCGCGTTACGCTGCACCCACTCCACGAGCTGGAGCCACTCGTCCAGCGCGTCGGCGGCGACGTCGGGCGCGACCTCGTAGGGCAGCCCGGCCGTGAGCGTGGCGTCCGCGCGGTGCACGGTGATCTCGTGCGTCATGCGCCGGGCCCAGAAACCGGAGTCGAGGATCCCGGCCCAGGCCCACACCGTGGTGTCGGGCCCCGCTTCGCGCAGCGCCTCGACGACCAGCTCGCCGGTCTCCGCCAGCCACTTGTCCAGGGCCGTCGCGTCGCCCCGCTCCTCGGGTCCGCCGACGAGCGGGATCCGCTCCTGCGGGATGTTCTCCTGCGCCCGGCTGCGTACCAGGGCGTCCACCCAGCGCAGGGCGCCGCCCATATGGCGTACGAGGTCCTCCAGCGACCAGTCCGGGCAGGTCGGCACGGTGGTGGCGAGGTCCGTGCCGGAGGTCAGCACGGCCCTCAACTGCCCTACCTGGTGGGCGATTTCATCGCAGTAGCGGTCATGTGCGAGCAAAGTCATGCCCCTCACCCTAGGGGCGGGGTGATCAGCCGAGCACCACGATTTCGGCTACGTCGAACGCGACCCCCAGCTCGGCCCCGGCCTCCGGCGCGTCCCGGAGCGCGCAGGCCGCCTCCAGGCGCGGGCCGCCGTCCCGGGGCCGGAGGTGGACGGCCACATGGGTGCCCTTGAAGGTGCGGGCGGTCACCGTGCACGGCAGACCCTCGTCGGCCGCGACGAGCCGCACGCCGGCGGGCCGGACCAGCAGCGGGTGGTTGCCCTGGGGTGAGGCGTCGGGCACGGGCAGCTTGCCCCACGGGGTGTCCGCCGCCGTGTCGGCGACGGTCGCCGGGACCACGTTGTCGAAGCCGAGGAAGCGGGCCACGAACTCGTCCGCGGGCCGCTGCCAGACCTCCAGCGGCGTGCCGGACTGGGCGATCCGTCCGTCCCGCATCACCACCACCCGGTCGGCCAGCGCGAAGGCCTCGCCCTGGTCGTGGGTGACGGCGAGCACGGTCGTGCCCAACCGGCCGAAGAGCTCCCGGAGTTCGACCACCAGCCGTTCCCGCAGCGAGCGGTCGAGCTGCCCCAGGGGTTCGTCCAGCATGAGCAGCCGGGGCCGGGGCGCGAGCGCCCGGGCGAGGGCCACGCGCTGCTGCTCGCCGCCGGACAGCCCGGCGACGGCCCGCCCGGCGGCGCCCGGCAGCCCGACCAGCTCCAGCAACTGCCCGACCTCGGCGTCCCGTCCGCCCCTCGGCACCCCGTGCATGCGCAGCCCGAAGGCCACGTTGCCGCCGACGTCCCGCTGCGGGAAGAGCTGGTGGTCCTGGAACATCAGGCCGACGCCCCGCCGGTGCGCGGGCACGCCCGCCTGGTCCCGGCCGTCGAGCAGCACCCGGCCGAAGTCCAGGGGCTGGAGCCCGGCCACCGCCCTGAGCAGCGTCGACTTTCCGCTGCCGCTGGGCCCGAGCACGCACACCACCTCGTGCTCGGCGACGTCCAGATCCACCGCGTCGAGCACGGGCCGCCCGCCGAGGCGCACGGTCGCGTCCGCAAGGCTCAGCAGCATCAGAACTCCCCCGTCCGGTCGGTGCGCAGCCGCTCCAGGACCAGCAGGGCCGCCGCGCACACCACCATCAGAATCGTCGACAGGGCCATCGCCTGCCCGTAGTTGAGGTCCCCGGGCCGGCTCAGCAGCCGGGCCACGGCCACCGGGAGCGTCGGGTTGTCCGGCCGCGCGATGAACACGGTCGCCCCGAACTCGCCGAGGGACACGGCGAACGCGAACCCGGCCGCGATCAGCAGCGCCCGTCGCACCAGCGGCAGGTCGACCTCCCGCCACACCCGCCAGGGTGAGGCCCCGAGCACGGCCGCCGCCTCCCGCAGCCGTCCGTCCACCGCTCGCAGCACGGGCAGCATGGTCCGTACGACGAAGGGGGCGCCCACCAGCGCCTGCGCGAGCGGGACGAGGATCCAGGACTGCCTCAGATCCAGCGGAGGCCTGTCCAGCGCGATGAGGAAGCCGAAGCCGACGGTCACGGCGGAGACGCCGAGCGGCAGCATGAGCAGCGCGTCGAAGCCGCGCACCAGCCGTCCGGCGTCCCTGCGGGCCAGCGCGGCGGCCGCGAGTCCGCCGATCACCACGGCGATGGCGGTGGCGGCGACGGCGTACTCGAGCGAGGTCCACACGGCGTGCAGCGGCGCCACGAGGAAGGTGCCGCCGTCGGCGTCGGTCAGCGCCCGGTAGTAACCGAGGCCCGGCGCGTCGAGGGAGCGCCGCACGAGCACGGCGAGCGGCAGGACCAGCAGCAGGGCGATGGTGACCAGGACCCCGGCGAGCAGCGCCCACTGCCCGGCGCCGCGCGGCCGGCTGGCGGTCACCTTCGGGTCGACGAGCCGCAGGGCGGTCTCCCGCCGCCGTACCGTCCAGGCGTGCGCGGCGAGGATCGCGCCCACCGCGACGAACTGGACGAGGGTGAGGACGGCGGCCGTGGACAGGTCGAAGACCTCGGAGGTCTGGCGGTAGATCTCCACTTCGAGGGTGGAGAAGGTGGGACCGCCGAGGATCTGGACCACGCCGAAGGAGGTGAAGGTGAACAGGAACACCATGAGCGCGGCGGCGGCCACGGCGGGTGCGAGCGCGGGCAGCGTCACCTTCCGCCACGCCCGCAGCGCGGACGCACCGAGCATCCGGGCGGCCTGCTCCTGCCGGGGGTCGAGCTGGGCCCACAGTCCGCCGACCGTGCGGACGACGACCGCGTAGTTGAAGAAGACGTGCGCCAGCAGGATCGCCCACACGGTGGTGTCGAGCCGTACGCCCCACAGGTCGTCGAGGAGCCCGCCGCGGCCGACGAGCGCGAGGAACGCCGTGCCGACGACGACGGTCGGCAGCACGAAGGGGACCGTGACGACGGCCCGCAGCAGCTGTCTGCCCGGGAAGTCCAGGCGGGCGAAGACATGGGCGGCGGGCAGGGCGAGCAGCAGGGTGAGCGCGGTGGAGGCGAGCGCCTGCCAGGTGGTGAACCACAGTACGTGCCGGATGTCGGGCTGGGTGACGACGTCCGCCATCCGCCCGAACTGCCAGGCGCCGTCCACCTTCAGCCCGCGCGCGACGATCGCGGCCACGGGCCAGGCGAAGAAGACGGCGAAGAACGCGACGGGCAGGGCCATGAGCCCCAGCAGCGCCGCGCTCCCGCGCGTCCGTCCCGGGGCTACTTCAGTACGAGTGACGTCCACGACTTGACCCACTGGTCGCGGTTGGCGGCGATCTTGCCGGGGGCCATGGTCTCGGGGTTCTTGGCGGCCGGCCCGTACTTGGTGAAGTCGGCGGGCACCGCGGCGCCCTGCACCACCGGGTACACGAACATGTTCAGCGGCATGTCCTGCTGGAACTCCTTGGAGAGCAGGAAGTCGATGAACGCCTTGGCACCCTTGGTGTTCTTCGCGTTGCTCAGCAGCCCGGCGAACTCGATCTGCCGGAAGCAGGTGCCGGTCGCGACGCCGGTCGGCGCGGTGCTGGGCCGCTTCTTGGCGTAGATCACCTCGGCGGGCGGGGAGGAGGCGTACGACACCACGAGCGGCCGGTCGCCGCCCGCCTTCTTGCCCTCGGACGAGCCCGAGAACTCCTGGCGGTAGGCCTGCTCCCAGCCGTCGACGACCTTGACGCCGTTGGCCTTGAGCTTCTTCCAGTAGCCCTGCCAACTGTCGTCGCCGTACTGCGCGGCGCTGCCGAGCAGGAAGCCGAGGCCGGGCGAGGAGGTGGCCGCGTTCTCGGTGACGAGGAGGTTCTTGTACTCGGGCTTGGCGAGGTCGGCGAAGGTCTGCGGCGGGGTCAGCTTGTGCTCGCTGAAGTAGGCCTTGTCGTAGTTGACGCAGATGTCGCCGTAGTCGACCGGCGTGACCCGGTGCTTGCCCTGGTCGAGCTGGTAGGAGGCGCCGACCGCGTCGAGGCCCTTCGCCTCGTAGGACTGGAACAGCCCGTTGTCGAGGGCCCGGGACAGCAGGGTGTTGTCGACGCCGAAGAAGACGTCGCCCTGCGGGTTGTCCTTGGTCAGGATCGCCTTGTTGACGGCCTGCCCGGCGTCGCCGTCCTCGAGGACCTCGAGCTTGTACCCGGACTGCTTCTCGAAGTCCTTCTGCACGCTCTTGGAGAGGGCCCACGAGTTGTGGCTGACCAGGGTCACGGTCTTGGAGTCCCCGGCGCCCTTGGTGTCCGTCGATCCGCACGCGGACAAGGTGAGCAGGCCGAGGCCGACCGTCGCGGCCACGAGGGTCTTGGTGTTCACGTGAGTTGTCCTCCTGGGGTTGGCCAGGAAGAACGCGGCCCTGCCCGGGGACGAACCCGGGCAGGGCGCAACAGCATGAGTGGTGACCGAACTTCCTACCCAGAATGACCTGGGCGAGGTTCAGAGGGTCTGCGGCCCGCTTGCCGCACTCTCAGCGCTGTGGCGCTCCCCTGTCGGAATATGAAGATGTGATGAGACTCAATCGAACGCAGCCAGACTACCGCTCGGTGGCCGCGAGCTGACCACACGCCCCGTCGATCTCCTGTCCCCGCGTATCCCGGATGGTGACCGGCACCCCATGCGCGGCGATCGCCTCGACGAACGCCTTCTCGTCCTCGGGCCGCGAGGCGGTCCACTTGGACCCCGGCGTCGGGTTCAGCGGAATCAGGTTCACGTGCACGGGCTTGCCCTTGAGCAGCCGCCCGAGCCGGTCACCGCGCCAGGCCTGATCGTTGATGTCGCGGATGAGCGCGTACTCGATCGACAGCCGGCGCCCGGACTTCTCGACGTACTCGAACCCGGCGTCCAGCACCTCGCGCACCTTCCACCGCGTGTTCACGGGGACGAGGGTGTCGCGCAGCTCGTCGTCGGGGGCGTGCAGGGAGATCGCGAGCCGGCACTTGAAGCCCTCGTCGGCGAACCGGTGGATCGCGGGCACGAGCCCGACGGTCGAGACCGTGATCCCTCGCTGTGAGAGCCCGAGCCCGTCCGGCGCGGGATCGGTGAGCGCCCGGACGGCCCCCACGACCCGGTTGTAGTTGGCGAGCGGCTCGCCCATGCCCATGAAGACGATGTTGGAAAGCCGCGCAGGCCCGCCGGGCACTTCACCGTCCCGCAGAGCCCGCATGCCGTCCACGATCTGATGGACGATCTCGGCGGTCGACAGATTCCGGTCGAGCCCCGCCTGCCCGGTGGCGCAGAAAGGGCAGTTCATCCCACACCCGGCCTGCGAGCTGATGCACATGGTCACCCGGTCCGGGTACCGCATCAGCACCGACTCAACGAGCGTGCCGTCGAACAGCCGCCACAGCGTCTTGCGGGTCGTCCCCTGGTCGGTCGACAGGTGCCGCACGACGGTCATCAGGTCCGGGAACAGCGCCTCGCGCAGCTTGTCCCGCGAACCGGCCGGGATGTCGGTCCACTGCTCGGGGTCGTGCGCGTACCGCGCGAAGTAGTGCTGCGAGAGCTGCTTGGCACGAAACGGCTTCTCCCCGATCTCGGCCACCGCCTCCTTGCGCTGGGCGGGCGTGAGATCGGCGAGGTGCCGCGGCGGCTTCTTGGCTCCGCGCGGGGCTACGAAAGTGAGTTCTCCGGGCTTAGGCATGGCTGTACCAGTGTCGCAGATCCAATTGGGTGACCTGGGGCTGTCGGTCGCTACGACTGTCGTTAGCAGTCGTCACTGAGCGGCGTCGGACGGCCCAGGGACGGCCCAGCCGAGGGGGCTGCGCGCCCCGACCGAGCTGCCACTGTCATCGTTGCGGTCCGCTTACGCGGAGCAGACCGTCCATGGCGATACGTGCCGCCGCCACGAAGGCGTCGAGGCGATCATTCAGGCGGAAGCGGATCCGGGAGCCGAATCGACGGGCGTCTCCCCGCCGGGCCCGTGGGACCTCAGCCGTCCGCACCAACACATCCCACAAGGGTTTTCACCCCTTGTTCCATGGGGCACACGGCCGGTGGGACCCCACGGAGGTACCGAGATGAGCGCCGGAGAACGGGCCAAGGCAAAGGCCGAACAGATCGTCGGAAAGACCGTGCGGAAGGCGGCCCACGCGGTGCACAAAGAAACTCTCGCAGCGAAAGGCGCCGCTCTCGAAGCACGGGGCAAGATGCGGGGCGCGAAGGAACAGACCAGGGGCTCCTTCAAGCGCTGAGCGCGCTACCGCAGGCTTTTGGAAGACCGCGTATGTGGGCGGGCGCTGACCTGGAGCAACGCTGACCTGCGTGTTCACAGGGTGATAGCCGACGTTCCCCGCTGCGCGTGGAGCGGGCGTCGGCATGAGGCTCCGCAGCCGCTGATCTCGCCAGGACGTAGGACGATCTCAACGCTACGCTCAGTAAGGGAACCATCACGCCGCGCACCGCCGGTCGTGGCCGGCGTGATGCCCATGAAGCCCACCCACGAAAGGCGAAGCCATGACCACAACGGCAGCGGACGTCGTCCGCCTCAAGATCGAACGTGCGTTCGACACCATTGATGCCGACAATGACGGCTACGTGGACTGGTCGGACTACCAGCAGATCGTCGACCGGTTCATCAGCGTCTTCCACCTCGGCAAGAACGATCCCCGGGCCGGCGGAATCCAGGCCTTCTATCAGATGTACTGGCAGGAGCTGCTCCGGCATGCGCCGTCGAATGGGCAGAAACTCTCGAAGGACGCCTTCATCGAGGCCAACCGTCTCGCGAGCATGGACACTAGTCGGCTCAACATCGTCGAAGGCTGCGGCCACGCGATCTTCGACTGCATGGACGTCGACGGCGACAACGAAGTCAGCAAGGAAGAGTTCGAGAACTTCCTGAGGAAGGTCTGGAAGGTCTCCCAGCCCGACGCGATCGAGAGCTTCCACCGGCTGGACCTCGACGGAGACGGCCACATCTCGCGGCAGGAGTTCATCCGGGCGGCACACGAGTACTTCTACTCGAACGACCCGAATGCTCCGGGCAGCCTCTTCTTCGGTCAGGTCTGACCGCATCCGCTCCGTCCGGTGCAGGCCTGGATGACAGGTTCGGCGTGCCGCCCCCGTGGCAGGATGCACCGCGTTCGATCAGGGGGCCTGCGAGGTGCCCGTGCAGGGGTGAGAGTTGTTTTCAGACACACATTCGAAAATGTCCCG
>NZ_JBSFHY010000024.1:0-146608 GCF_053597295.1 Streptomyces sp. NPDC001450 | reverse complement strand
TAGCCGACACAGAGGCAGTCGCCGCCGATGTACAGATCACCCTCGACCCCCACCGGACACGGCTCCATGTCCCCGTCGAGCACGTAATAGCGCGCGTTGTCGATGGGACGGCCGTAAGGAATGCTGCGCCAGTCCGGGTCGATCTCACGGACCCGGAAGTAGTTCGACCACACCGTCGCCTCGGTCGCCCCGCCAAGACTGATGATCTCCGCGTTCCCGAACACCCCGCGGACCTCGTCCGGCAACGACAACGGCGTGTAGTCACCGGAGAGGAACACCAAACGGAGGTCGTCGGTTCCCTGGTACCCGGCGTTCCCGGAGAGCAGGGAGGCCACCTGGTTGAGGGTGGTGGGCACCGAGTCCCAGAAGGTGATCGGCTCGGTGAGCAGCAGGTCGAGCAGGAGCTGGGGGTCGCGCTGCTGGGTGGCGTCCGCGATGTAGAGACCCCCGCCGCAGCCCAGGAGACCGAAGATGTCGAAGACGGAGAGGTCGAAGCCGAGCGAAGTCACGCACAGCCCGACGTCGTCGGGGCCGAAGTCGAAGGTGCGGTAACACCAGTTGAGCAGGTTGTGCACGGGGCGATGGGTGACCTCGACACCCTTGGGCTTTCCGGTGCTGCCGGAGGTGAAGACGATGTACGCGGTGTCGTCCGGCCCGGCGACCGGTTCCGGATCGGGGAGTGCGGCCTGCGCCGCGCGGGCCTCGTCCACCTCGATGACCTGGACGCCGTCCGGGACCGTCCAGCGTTCGGTGTCGGAGGTGGACACCACCGTGGTCGCTCCGGCGTCGGCGAGCATGCCGGCGACGCGCTCGGCCGGCAACGACGGTTCCAGGGGCAGGTAGGCGCCGCCGGCCTTGAGCACACCGAACACCGCGGCGATCATGACCGGGCCGCGGCGGATGCCGACCCCGACGACGGTCTGCGGTCCGACGCCGCGCTCCTTGAGGTCCCAGGCGATACGGTTCGCCCGCTGGTTCAGCTCGCCGTAGGTCATGGTCCCGCCGGCCCAGCGCAGCGCGATCGCGTCCGGCCGTAGCCGGGCCTGCTCCTCGAAGAGCAGGTGAACCGGGCCCGGACAGGGGAAGTCCCGGGCCGTGTCGTTCCACTCCACGAGGATCTTGTGGCGCTCGTCCGCGTCCAGCGGCCGGCCCGCGGCCTCGTGCGCTGCGGCCGTGGTGCCGTGCTCCCGCTCGCCGAGGGACGGCACGTCGACGGCGCCGACGGTGATCCCGGGGTCGGCGGCCACCTGCTCCACCACGCGTACGAACCGCGCCGCGATCTGCTCGACCGTCGAGCGGTCGAAGAGGTCGGTGGCGTACTCGATCTCCCCCATCACCGACCCGTCGGACTCGTCCGGGGCCAGGTTGAAGAACAGGTCGAACTTCGCGGTGCCGGTCGGGATGGGCTCCATCGACACCGTCAGGCCGGGCATGTCCAGTTCCGGCGGCACATTGTTCTGCCACGCGAGCACCACCTGGAACAGCGGGTGGTGCGCGGCCGAACGTTCCGGCCGCAGCAACTCGAGCAGTCTTTCGAACGGGACGTCCTGGTTCTCGTACGCCGCGAGCGCCTTCTGCCGCACCTGTTCCAGCACCCGCTCGAACGACGACTCCGCAGACAACCGGACCCGCAGCACCCACGAGTTGACGAAGAATCCGATCAGGTCGTCGAGCGCCTCGTCGGTGCGGCCCGCGATCGGGGATCCGACCGTCACGTCGTCGCCGCTGCCCATCCGGTGCAGCAACACGGTCAGCGCGGCCTGGAACACCATCGACACCGTCGCGCCGTGGGCGCGGGCCATCGCCTCGACCCGCGTCCGCGTCTCGGTCGAGAGGCCGATCTCGACCGATCCTCCCCGGTGGCTCGCCACCTCGGGGCGGGGCCGGTCCAGCGGCAGCGGCAGCGGCTTCGACACCCCGGCCAGTTCCTCACGCCAGTACGCCGCCTGGACCGACAGGAGGCTTTCCGGGTCCGCCAGATCTCCCAGTTCCTCCCGCTGCCACAACGTGTAGTCCGCGTACTGCACCGGCAGTTCCGTCCATTCCGGCTCACGGCCGGCCACCCGCGCGCGGTACGCCACGGACACGTCCCGCGTCAACGGCGCCAACGAGGCACCGTCACCGGCGATGTGATGGATCACCAGCACCAGCAGGAACTCTTCGTCACCGCTCTGGACGAGGCTTCCCCGCAGCGGTACGTCGGCCGACAGGTCGAACCAGCCGCTCGTGACCGAGGAGATGACACCGGGCACCCGGTCAGGAGCCACCCGCCCCCAGTCCTTCCAGGGCAGCACGACCTCGGCCGGGTCGAGGACGCGCTGGAACGGCTCGCCGTCCAGTTCGCCGAAGACCGTCCGAAGGACCTCGTGACGCGCCATCACGTCCTGGAACGCCGCGCGTAACGCGGCCGTGTCCAGCGCGCCGTGGAACCGCAGAAGCAGCGGGATGTTGTAGGTCGAGGACGGGCCCTCGAAGCGGTTGATGAACCAGATGCGGCGCTGCGCGTACGACAGGGGAATCATTTCCTCGTTCACCTTTCGATCACTCTGCGCAACTGCAAACGCGGTGTCCAGATCAACGGGGCACTCATCGGACCAATCGTTAGGCCGACTCGGGGGATTGGCCACCGAGGTGAAAGAAGTCGGTCAGAGACTGCACCGCGGAAGCCGGAGGGTCTGACCAGAGCTCCACACCCCGTGACGGGACGACCGTGCCCATGGGAGTGAAATGCTCCGGCCCTCGGACGAAGCGCGCCGGCGGTTCCTCACTTACCGCGTCTATTTCGTCGAGTGTGCCGTTGGGTCACCCGAAGCGCACCGATCCGTACGCGGACCTCGAGAATGCGAGGAAGTCGGAGCTCGCCAACGAGCCTCACAGTGTGGCCTGGCCGACGATCAAGAGCCACGCGGAAAATACTCCAGCGGTAGATCGTGGTCCTGGCGGCCGGACGACTTACCACTGCTTCCGGCCACCGCCACCTGCTGATCCGCCGAAACCGCACCACCGGCGAACTCGCCTACCACCGTTGCTACTCGCCTCAACCAGTGCCACTGGCGACCCTGGTCCGGGTCGCTGGATCAAGGTGGCGAGTGGAGGAGACGTTCCAGTCCGGAAAGGGCCTGGCCGGACTGGCCGAGCACCAGGTCCGCCATTACGCATCCTGGTCTCGCTGGGTAACCCTCGCGATTCTCGCGCACGCCTTCCTCGCCGTCGTCCGCGCCGACGAACACACCCGCCAGCCCGCCCGGGACAAGCTGATCCCGCTCACCTGCAACGAGAGGTTCCGACGAGCGAACGGTCGTCGACGATCCCCGTGGCCGCGAACCGGCACCTTCTCCCGCCCCGATGACGACGAGAGGTCCTCAGTGCCCAGGCGCGATGACGGGAACACGCACCTCCGTCGTGGCCCGCGGCGGAACGAGGGCGCGGCCGACGAGCACGGCGGGGTCGTCGGTCACAGCGCTTCCAGCGCGGCCCGGGCGGCGTGGTGGCCGCACATCCCGTGCGCCCCGGGGCCCGGCGGGGTCGCCGCCGAGCAGAGGTAGTGACCGGGGAGCCCGGTGGCGTACGGATCGAGGCCGAGGCGGGGGCCGAGGAGGAGTTGGGGGATGTTCTTGGCGCCGGTGAGGATGTCGCCGCCGACGTAGTTCGGGTTGTGGGCGGGGAAGGCGGAGGTGGGGCGTGTGCTCATGCCGATCACGCGGTCCCGGAACCCGGGGGCGAACCGCTCGATCTGGGCGATGATCGCCTCGGTGGCGTCGCCGTCGTAGCCGTGCGGCACATGCGCGTAGGTCCAGACCGGGTGCACGTCGCCGACGGAGCGCTGCGGGTCTGCCAGGTACTGCTGGCCGACCAGGACGAACGGACGCTCGGGCATCCGTCCGGCACTGATCTCCCGTTCCGTGAAGGCCACTTCGGAGAACGGGCCGCCGACGTGCACGGTGCCCGCCCGGCGCGCCGGCAGGGCGGACCAGGGCACACCGCCGTGGACCGCGAAGTCCACCTTGAAGGCGCCCGGTCCGTGCCGGAACCGCCGGTAGGCGCGGGCGACGCGCGGCGGCAGCCGGTCGCCGAGGATGTCGGCGACCGCCCCGGGCGCGAGATCGAACATGGTCACGTCCGCGGGCGGAAGGTCCGCGGCCGACCGGACCCGCACCCCCGTCTCGATCTTGCCGCCGAGATCGGCGAGCAGGGCCGCGAGGGCGTCGGTGATGGCGCGCGAGCCGCCCGCCGCGACCGCCCAGCCGTGCCGGTGCCCGGCGGTCAGGATGCCGAGGCCGATGCTGGAACTCATCGGGTGGTGCAGCGGCTGGAAGGCGTGGGCCGCCACTCCGCCGAACAGTGCCCTGGCCTCCTCCGTGGCGAACAGGCGCGCCACTGCCGCGGCGGGCAGCAGGGCCGGGAGCCCGAACCGGGCGAGCCGGACCGGGTGACGCGGCACCCGGAGCAGCGGACCCATGACGTCCTCCGCCAGGGTGTCGAAGGCGGCGGCGGGTCCGTCGAACAACCGCCGCCATCGCGCCCCGTCCCGGCCCAGCGCGGCCGCGGTGTCGCTGACGGAGCGGTACAGGACGCCGGCCGTTCCGCCGTCGAGCGGATGCGCGCAGTCGACGTCCGGCAGCCGCCACTGAAGGCCGTACCGGCCCAGGTCCAGCTCGCGCAGGAACGGCGACCCCACCGCCATGGGATGCACCGCGGAGCAGTGGTCGTGCAGCAGTCCGGGCACGATGGCCTCGCCGCTGCGGGTGCCGCCGCCGATCTCGTCGGCGGCCTCCAGGACCGTGACCCGCAGCCCGTGCAGGGCCAGGGTGACGGCGGCGGCCAGCCCGTTCGGCCCGGCCCCCACCACGATCGCCTCACTCATGGGCCGCCGCCGGTGCGGGGGTCGCCGGCGCGCAGTGCCGCCGTACGGGGATGGCCGGGGCGTCCTCGGCCAGCCAGGGCCGGCGGGCCACCATGTCGGCGACGGTCACACAGCCCTCCTCGATCGGCCCTGTGGCCGCGTCCACGATGCGGTAGTGCTGGCACTGCCGCTGCATCGGCTGGGACTCGAGAACGATCACACGCAGCTCGCCCGGTTCGTAGTGGCAGCGCTCCTGGACCGCGCGCAGCAGCTGCTCGTGTTGCAGATGGCCGTCGCCGCAGTCCCACCCCAGGACGGCGCCGGCCACGGTCTCTCCGTCGCGGACATCGTAGGCGTCCACGTCGTCGAGGGCACGGGGCAAGCAGGCCGTTGAGGGCGCGTCCGTGGCTGCGCCGGGACCCCCAGGCCAGCGCCTTGTGCAGCATGACCGATACGTGCGCCCCGGCACCGCGCGGTCTGGTGGTCGGCTTGCGCGCCGTGCACAAGCGCCGCGTACGACGTCGTGAAACGCGCCTATGGGCCCGGTTCGTAGCGCGTTTCTTCGGTCCTCCTGTTGGTCCCCCCTCAGGCGCCGACGTAGGCCGCGAGGTGTTCGCCGGTGAGGGTGGAGCGGGCGGCGACGAGGTCGGCCGGGGTGCCCTCGAAGACGATCCGGCCGCCGTCGTGACCGGCACCGGGACCGAGGTCGATGATCCAGTCGGCGTGCGCCATGACCGCCTGGTGGTGCTCGATGACGATGACCGACTTGCCGGAGTCGACCAGGCGGTCGAGCAGGCCGAGCAACTGCTCGACGTCGGCGAGGTGGAGGCCGGTGGTCGGCTCGTCGAGGACGTACACACCGCCCTTCTCGGCCATGCGGGTGGCCAGCTTGAGCCGCTGCCGCTCGCCACCGGAGAGGGTCGTCAGCTGCTGGCCGAGGGTGAGGTAGCCGAGGCCGACGTCGGCGAGCCGGTCGAGGATGCGGTGCGCCGCAGGCGTACGGGCCTCGCCGGCCGCGAAGAACTCCCCGGCCTCGGTCACCGACATCGCCAGCACCTCGCTGATGTCCCGGTCGCCGAGCCGGTACTCGAGCACCGATGCGTCGAACCGCCTGCCCTCGCACTCCTCGCAGGTGGTGGCGACGCCGGCCATGATCGCCAGGTCGGTGTAGATGACGCCGGCGCCCTTGCAGGTGGGGCAGGCGCCCTCGGAGTTGGCGCTGAACAGCGCCGGCTTCACGCCGTTGACCTTCGCGAACGCCTTGCGGATCGGGTCGAGCAGTCCGGTGTACGTCGCCGGGTTGCTGCGCCGCGAGCCGCGGATCGCGGCCTGGTCGACCGACACGACACCCTCGGCGGCGGGGATCGACCCGTGCAGGAGCGAGCTCTTGCCGGAGCCGGCGACGCCGGTGACGACGGTCAGCACCCCGAGCGGGATGTCGACGTCGACGTCCCGCAGGTTGTTCGTCCGCGCGCCGCGGATCTGCAGCGCTCCGGTGGGCCTGCGCACCGTGTCCTTGACGGCGGCCCGGTCGTCGAAGTGACGGCCGGTGAC
This sequence comes from Streptomyces sp. NPDC001450, assembly GCF_053597295.1. Taxonomy (NCBI): domain Bacteria; kingdom Bacillati; phylum Actinomycetota; class Actinomycetes; order Kitasatosporales; family Streptomycetaceae; genus Streptomyces; species Streptomyces sp. NPDC001450. The sequence goes on along the minus strand of NZ_JBSFHY010000024.1, from coordinate 140,211 downwards.
GGTGCCGCCGGCCCGCAGCCCCTCGACGGTGCCCTCGAAGCAGACGGTGCCGCCCGCCGCGCCGGCGCCGGGGCCGAGGTCGACGACGTGGTCGGCGATCGCGATCACCTCGGGCTTGTGCTCCACGACGAGCACGGTGTTGCCCTTGTCCCGCAGGCTCAGCAGCAGGTCGTTCATCCGCTGGATGTCATGGGGGTGCAGGCCCGTCGTGGGCTCGTCGAAGACGTACGTGACGTCGGTGAGCGACGAGCCGAGGTGGCGGATCATCTTGACGCGCTGTGCCTCGCCGCCCGACAGCGTGCCCGAGGGCCGGTCCAGCGAGAGGTAGCCGAGGCCGATCCGCACGAACGAGTCGAGGGTCTCCCCCAGCGCCGTGAGCAGCGGCTTGACCGACGGTTCGTCGAGACTGCGGACCCATGTGGCCAGGTCGCTGATCTGCATCGTGCAGGCGTCGGCGATGCTGATCCCCTTGATCTTCGAGGACCGGGCCCCCTCGCTGAGCCGGGTGCCGTCGCAGTCGGGGCAGACGGTGAACGTCATCGCCCGCTCGACGAACGCGCGGATGTGCGGCTGCAGCGCGTCGATGTCCTTGGACACCATCGACTTCTGGATCTTGGGGATCAGACCCTCGTACGTCAGGTTGACGCCCTCGACCTTGATCTTGGTCGGCTCCTTGTGGAGGAGGTCGTGCAGCTCCTTCTTGGTGAACCTGCGGATCGGCTTGTCCGGGTCGAAGAAGCCGCATCCCTTGAAGATCCGGCCGTACCAGCCGTCCATGCTGTAGCCGGGGATCGTCAGCGCGCCCTCGCTGAGCGACTTGCTGTCGTCGTACAGCTGGGTCAGGTCGATGTCGGTGACCGTGCCCCGGCCCTCGCAGCGCGGGCACATGCCGCCGGTGATGCTGAAGCTGCGCCGCTCCTTGACGGTCTTGCCGCCGCGCTCGACCGTGACCGCGCCCGCACCGCTGATCGAGGGGATGTTGAAGGAGAACGCCCGGGACGACCCGATGTGCGGCTGCCCGAGCCGGCTGAAGAGGATGCGCAGCATCGCGCCCGCGTCGGTGGCGGTGCCGACCGTGGAGCGCGGGTCGGACCCCATCCGCTGCTGATCGACGATGATCGCGGTCGTCAGCCCTTCCAGCACGTCGACGTCGGGGCGTGCCAGCGTGGGCATGAAGCCCTGCACGAAGGTGCTGTAGGTCTCGTTGATCAGCCGCTGCGACTCGGCGGCGATCGTGTCGAACACCAGGGAGCTCTTGCCCGAGCCGGAGACGCCGGTGAAGACGGTCAGCCGGCGCTTGGGGATCGCGACGGTGATGTCCTTGAGGTTGTTCTCACGTGCGCCGTGCACGCGGATCAGTTCGTGGCTGTCGGCAGCGTGCGGCGCAGGCGACTGCGTGTCCGTCCTCTTGGCCATGCTTCTCGTCTCTCCATCCCTCGGGCGGGCCCGCCGTCACGCTCTCCACCGGTGCCGCGTGGCTCGATCCGACCGGCACCGAGCGTAACGTCCGATTTTCCTACGTCGGACGGCGTCCGTGGCGGCCACGGTAGCCGCGGCTCGGCGACCGGCGCTTCTCCATTCCTGACCGGTCCGGTGACGACCGCGAGGCGGGCCTCGGTGAGGGACCTAGACCGCGAACGCGTCGACGCCCGTCAGCTCCGCCGACAGCGCCCACAGGCGGGCCGCCTGCTCGGGGTCCGTCGCCCAGGCCTTCACGCCCTGGCGCTCGCCCTCGGGGGCGGGCTCGGCGATGTCGCAGTCCTCGAGGTAGACGCCGCCGAGGCCCTCCAGCTGGGGCGAGGTCGCCGCCCACACCTGGGTGGCCGCACCCTGCTCCGGGGTCTTGAAGCCCTCGGGGTTGAGCACGTTGCCCTGCTCGTCGATCCAGCCGCGCTCCACCATCTCCGCCCTGGGCAGGTGCCGCTGGAGCGGGGTGATGATGCCGCCCGGGTGGAGCGCGAAGGCGCGCACCCCCTTCTCCCTGCCGAGCTTGTCGAGGTGGACGGCGAACAGGACGTTCGCGGTCTTGGCCTGGCCGTAGGCCTCCCACTTGTCGTAGCCCTGGCGCCAGTGGACGTCGTCCCAGCGGATGCCGGAGAAGTGGTGGCCGCGGGAGGAGACGGAGACCACGCGGGCACCGCCGGGTTCGATCGCCGGCCAGAGACGGTTGACCAGGGCGTAGTGGCCGAGGTGGTTGGTGGCGAACTGCGCCTCCCAGCCGGGTCCGACCCGGGTCTCCGGACAGGCCATGATCCCGGCGCTGTTGATCATGAAGTCGACGGTGCGTCCGGAGGCGAGGAACCGCTCGGCGAACGCCCGTACGCTCTCCAGGTCACCCAGGTCGAGCTCGTCCACCTCGACCCCGTCCAGACCCGCGAGCGCCTCCAGCGCGCTGCCCGGACGACGCGCCGGCACGACGACCTCGGCCCCCGCCCTGGTGAGCGCCCGGGTGGTCTCCAGTCCGAGCCCCGAGTAGCCACCGGTGACGATCGCGAGCTTTCCGCTGAGATCGATGCCTTCGAGAACGTCGTCGGCCGTGCTCCCGGCCCCGAAACCCGAACCGATCTTGTGCTGTGCAGTGCTCATGCCCGAAACGCTACGAATTGGAGCACACTCGAAGTCAAGCGGAGCCAGGATGATCAGCGGATCGCCACGACCACATGACTGTCGCCGTACTGCCAGACGGGCCCGGCGTGCCCGAACCCCGCCTGCCGCAGGAGTTGCAGGTGCGCGGACAGAGTGAGCCGGGCGGCGTTGTCCGTTCCCGTCGGGGGGCGACGGGCCTGGTGTTCGGCGTAGAGGTCGGTCATTTCGGGGTCCTCGGAGATCGCCGTCCACCAGGAGGACCAGTCTTCGTGCGTGAAGGCCCGGCGACGTTCGGCTCGGCGGTGTCCGATGTGTCCGGCGATCTCGGCGAGTCCGGCGTCGTCCTGGGGGAGGTGGTCGCCGTTGATGAGGATGCCGCCGGGGCGCAGGAGGGATGCCAGTTGGCCGTAGGTGCGGCGCAGGGTCTCCGGGGTCAGGCAGTGGAGGGCCGTCGTCGACACGGCCGCGTCGAGCGGGCGGTCGAGGCCGAGGGCCACCGTCCAGCCGGGCTCGCCGATGACCGTGTCGACGTAGCGGGCCGCGTCCGCGTGATGGGTGCGGGCCAGCTCCAGCAGGAGCGGGTCCCGGTCCACCGCCACGATGTCCGCGTCCGGCAGCCGCCGGGCCAGGCGGGCCGCCAGCGATCCGGGGCCGCAGCCGAGGTCGACGATCAGCGGCCGATGGGCGGCGCTCGCGGCGATGTGCTCGACCATGTCGGCGATCACCGTGAAGCGCTCCTCACGGTCGACGGCGTACCGCTCCTGCTGCCGCTCCCACCGTTCCACCCACCGCTCGGCCGTTGCCAGACTCAGCCCCATACGGTCGTGCCACCTTGCCGTGTCGCCCCTGATTCCTGCACAGAGGCTACAGGTGACAACAGTTTCCATTCCCTGGTTGAGTGCGGATATCACCCTAGGGTGGCAAGGACCGACAGCAACCTGTCGATCTCCTCCATGCTGTTGTACACGTGCAGACTCACCCGTACCGAGTCGGCCTTCTCCCCCGAACTGCCCTGGCAGTGGCTGTCGGAGCGGACCATGAAGCCGTGGCTGAAGAGGATGAACCCCAGGTCGCCGGAGTCGATGCCGCGGTGCCGGAAGGTGACGATGCCCTGGCGCTGCTGTACGGGTGAGTCGGCGGCGACGCTCGTCCGGCAGCCGAGGATCTCGTAGGCGTCCAGGTGACGCAGCCGGTCGGTGAGCCGGGCCGCCAGGGCGACCGTCCATTGTTCGATCCGGTCGGTCCCGGCGGCCTCCAGCCAGTCCAGCGCCGCGGCCAGGGAGGCGATGCCGACGGTGTTGGGCGTACCCGGCCAGCCGCCGGGGGCGAACGCCGGTCCGCGTGCCTGGCGTGCCCAGACGGCCCCGGAGCCGGGCAGAGCCATGGCCTTGTGACCGGAGAAGACGACGAAGTCGACGTCCAACTCGGCGACGGACACCGGCAGATGGCCGACGCTCTGGGCGGCGTCCAGGCAGATGACGGCGGCCGGGCCCACAGCCTCACGGATGCGGTGGATGTTCATGTTCCCGCCGTAGACGTGGTGGACATGCGTCACGGCGACGAATCGGGTGCGCGGCCCGGCGAGGGACGTCAGCGCCGTGTGGTCGTAGTCGCCGGATGCCTGCTGGTACGGCATCGGCAGGACGCGGACCCGTACGCCCCGGCCGGCCAGCTGCTCCCGGGCCTCCAGCCAGGGTGAGATGTTGGCCTCGTGGTCGGCGACCGGGACCACGATCTCGTCGCCGTCGGCGAGGAGTCGAGGAAGCCAGTCTCGGGCGATCGCGCGCAGCCCCTCGGTGGTACCGCTCGTGAAGTGCACGGCGGACCGCTCCGGGTCCGGGTCGTCGAGGAACCGTTTGACGCGCTCGCGGGTCTCCTCGACCAGGGCCGTGGTCCTGTTGGCCCAGGTGTAGGTGCCGCGCCCGGCGTTGGCGTTGGCCGTGGTGAGGTAGGCCTGGACCGCGTCGAGTACGGCCTGCGGCTTCTGCGCGGTGGCCGCGCTGTCCAGGTAGGCCAGCTCCGGGTGCCCGGTGATGATCGGGAACTGGGCGCGCAGAGCGCTCAACTCCGCGATGTCAGACGGTTCTTGAGCACGGATCCTGGGTGCCGTCATGCCGCTCGGTCCCGTACCAGGGGTGCGCCGGCGTCGCGCCAGGCGATGATGCCGCCGGTCAGGCTGCGGACGTCCGGGTGCCCCATACGGGTGAGCAGCGCGGCGTAGCGGGCGGACTTCTCACCGACCGGGCAGGCGAGCAGCACCGGGCGGTTGCGGCTGAAGGGCAGGCCGCCATGGACCAGTTCCTCGAACAGCTCGTCGACGATGTTGACCGAGCCGTCGATGTGCAGGGCGGCGTACGCGGAGGGGCTGCGCAGGTCGACCACGAGCGGCCGGCCGGCGGCGATCCATGCCCGGGCCTCGGCGATGCCGACGGCCGGAGCCTCGCGCATCTCGGTCTCGGACACGTCGGCCGGTGAGTTCCTGCGGCTGGGGCGGCCGAACAGGTCAGGGCGCCGCCGGCGGACGTAGCTCAGGTAGCTCTCGACGCGGTCGCAGACGATGAAGACGGCCGACTGCCGCTGTGTCAGTTCGCTGTCGGCGGCCCGCAGTCGGCGGAGGGCGCCGAAGTAGGCGGCTCCCCCGGTGGGGCCGGCCAGGATGCCGCACCGGCGGTTCAGGATCAGCATGCCCTCGATCGCGTCGTCGGCGCTCACCGCCTCGATCGTGTCGTAGGTGCAAGGGTCGAACAGCCCGACCTCGCGCGCCTCGTCGATGGTGCGGATGCCGGGGATGAAGTCGGACTTGTCCGCGACCAGTCCGACGACCCGTACGGCGGGGTCGTGTTCGCGCAGCGCGCGGGCGACGCCGGTGGAGGAACCGGCCGTGCCCACGCAGGCGACGAACCAGTCCGGGGCCCGGCCGTCCAGGTCCTTGACGATCTCCGGGCCGGTGCCGGTGAGGTGGGCCTCGGTGTTGCGCGGGTTGAAGTACTGGTCGGTGTGCAGGAAGGCGCCGCCGGGTTCGGACAGCGTCCGGTGGAAGAGGGTGAGAGGGTCGTCGGTGGCGGTCGGGTCCAGGCATTCGCTCTGGCCCGGAAGTTCCTCGATCTCGGCGCCGAGCAGCAGCAGGAGGTCCTTGATCTCCGGGATGCGCATCCGGTTGGTGACGCTCTTGAAGGTCAGGCCGTGCATCCCCGCGAGAACGGCCAGCGCCTTGGCGGTGTTGCCGCTGGACAGCTCCACGACCTGCCTGCCGTCCGCGGCCGCGGCCTGGAGGTCGGGGCGCGCCATGTTCCAGGCGGCCCGGTCCTTGACCGATCCGAACGGGTTGAGCAGTTCCAGCTTGGCGTACAGGTCGATGTGGGTCAGACCGTGTACGGCCGGGTCGATGCGCACGAGCGGAGTGTTGCCGATGGCCTCGGTGATGCTGTCGTACCTCACTGCGCTCCTCCCACGGAGGTGGTCGGCCAGTACTGATCGTCCAGGCACCAGCGCCACGAGCCGCCGTCCTGCCAGGCGGCGACCTTGCGGGCGGCCGGCTGGTGCTGGGCGCGGGTGGCGTGGAAGTCCATGCAGTAGCCGGCGGTGTTCACGAACGCCATCAGGTCGCCCGGTTCGGGGCGGCGGGGCAGGAACACCGTCCGCCGGGTGATCAGGTCGGCCTCCAGGCACAGACTGCCGAAGAGATGGACGGCGACCGGCTCCGCGGCGGGGCCGGTGCGTGCCGGGTCCCGTGGGAGGACCAGGGGGTCGACGAGGACCCCGTGCTCCTCCAGGGCGATGTCGTCGGACTTCGCCTCCAGCCGTACGAGAAGCTCGCCGCCGGTCTCCTGGGCGCGGACCTCCAGCACCCTCGCGAGCGTCAGCCCGCACAGGTCGAGCAGCGCCCGCCCGGGTTCGGTGTGCAGGTCGTAGAGGTGCTCCAGCAGCAGGTCGGCCAGGGGGCGGCCGTCGAACGACGCGGCGGGGTGCGCGAGGAGCTCGTCGAGGTACCGCGCCCCGGCGACCGGCCGGTACGCGGGGTAGAGGCCGAGCGCGCCGCGCAGGGTGCCGGCCTCGTTGCGCAGCCCGTAGCCGTGCCCGCCCCAGGTCAGGGGTGATCGGGTGCCGAGGACGGCGGCGGTGAGCTCGGTCGTGTACCGCTCCCACTGCTCGCGGTCGGCAAGGTGGTTGACGCCGAATCCGCCGCCGATGTCCACGGCCGACGGCCGCAGTCCCCGCTCCCGGCACTCCTCCAGCACGCGCAGGCAGCCTTCGAGCGCCGTCGCCTTCTCGTCGAGGCTGGTGGTGTCCAGGTGGTACGCCACACCCGCCGGGTCGAGGACGTCACGGTGCCGCTCGACCGCCTCCAGCAGCGGCTCCAACTCCCGCACGGGTGAACCGAATCGGCTGCGCCGGCTCAGCACCCGCACCCCGGCGGTCTCGAACCCCGACAGCCGCAGCAGGACGCGGGCCCGGGGCAGGGCGTGCTTGCGTACGAGAGCGGCGAGCTGCTCAAGCTCGTCGCGGCCGTCCACGCTGACGGTGACCGACGTACGCGCGGCCAGCCAGAGGAACTCCCTGTTCTTCGGTCCGGTGGCCGTGATGCGGTCGGGAGTGAATCCGGCGCCGAGCGCGTGCTGCAGCTCGCCCAGCGACGCGACGTCCACGCCCGCGTCGGTGGCGGCCAGCCGCCTCAGCAGGGCGCTGGACCGGTTGGCCTTGTGGGCGAAGAAGACCTGGCCGCAGAGGTGATGCCGGCGGTACACCGCTCGGAACCGCTCCAGATTCGCGGCGATCTGGTCGGGAACGACCGCGTGCAGCGGCGACCCGAGCGCGTCCACGAGCGTGTGCAGCAACTCGCCGGACTCCGTCAGCGAGCGCAGCCGCGGCTCCAGCCGCGGATGGAGAAACAGGGGCTGCCCGCCCATACCTGGTCCCTCCCCCCGTACCCGGGCCCGGCATCCCGGGCACGGCCGACCACTCCCCGCGGTTTGCCGTATGACCCTCTTCCCCCATCCGTTCGGTTTACGCCCCGTACCTCCTCCAGTGGGAGCAAGTCGGCAGGTTTTCGCCGGAGCCCGACCCTGGGAGCCCCCCACGTGCGGGTACCGCTGACCGGCGACGCCGCCCGCAGCGGGTGGGGCTCGCGGACCTCCACGATCGCGGCCGCGGCGCGGCCGCACGGTCCACTCGGAGGGGATGGCCACACCTTGATGTGATCTTTACGGGGTGATAGATGCCTATGCCGGGATTAGTAGACATATCGCATTAATGATCTCTTGCTGACATAGTGCCGCCATGGACTTCACGACTGCCGGCAGCCGACACGGCATCCGTACCCGCCGTGCGGCCCTTGCCCTGGCCGGTGCCGTCGGCATCGCGGGGGCCGCCGTCCTCACCGTCGTCCTCCCCGACGGGGAGGACCGCGCGCCGGACCGCGCCGGGCACCCCGCCCCCGGCGCCTCCCCCGGCTCCCCCGGTGAGGCTCCTTCCCCCGGCGCCCGCGGACTCGGCGACCCGCTCGTGCCGCTCGACGGCAACGGCGGCTACACGGTCCGCCGCTACACCCTCGACTTCGACTGGCGCGCACCCCGCACGCCCTTCGCGGCGACTACCACCGTCCGTGCCACCGCCACGCAGGCCCTGTCCCGCTTCGACCTCGACTTCGCGGGCAACACGCTGCACACGGTCACCGTCGACGGCACCCCGGCGAAGGCCGTGCGCGACGGCGACGAGCTGGTCGTCACCCCGGCGAAGCCGATCGCCCGCGGGGGTGCGTTCACCGTCCGGGTCGCCTACACCGCAGACCCTACGCAGCGACGCCACCGCGACGACGCGATCCAGGACTACGGCTGGGTCCCCACGGCCGACGGCACCCTGCTGTCGCTCCAGCCCGACGGCGCCAGGATGGTCTTCCCGGCCGACGACCACCCCAGCGTGCGGGCGCCGTTCACCTTCCGGATCACCACCCCGCCGGGGCTGACCGCGGTGGCCAACGGCCGGCTCGTCGGGCACGTGCGGCAGCCCGACGGACGGATCCGGTGGACCTACGACTCCGAGGAACCGGTCGCGGCCCAGCTGGTCCAGCTGGCCATCGGGAGGTTCTCCGTCGTGGACGGCAAGGGCCCGCACGGGCTGCCCGTCCGGGACGTGGTCCCCGAGGACCTGGTCACGGACACCGAGGCGTACCGCGCGCTCACCCCCGAGCACCTGGCCTGGCTCGAACAGCGGCTCGGCCCCTATCCCTTCCGCCGCTACGGGGTGCTGGTCGGGAACACCGACCTGCCGGTGGCCCTGGAGACCCAGTCGCTGTCCGTCGTGCCGAACGCCGATCTGTCGGGGGATCAGGTCGGCGCCGAGCGCAACCTGGTGCACGAGCTCGCCCACCACTGGACCGGCGACAGCGTCGCGATCCGGCGGTGGTCCGACCTGTGGCTGAGCGAGGGACACGCCCGTTTCTACGAGCTTCTCTACTCCGACACCCACGGCGGCATCGACCTGGAGGGCATGATGCGCGCCGCCTACGAGCAGCACGACCAGTGGCGGCACGACGACGGCGCACCCGCCGAACCGACCGCGTCCACCCTGTTCCGGCAGATGCGCTACGACGGCTCGGCGCTGGTGCTCTACGCGCTGCGGGAGAAGGTGGGCGAGGACACCTTCGACCGGATCGAGCGCTCCTGGGTGACGACGTACCGGGGCCGGACCGCCGGCACCGTGGACTTCGTCAGGCTCGCGTCCCGCGTCGCCGGCGAGGATCTGACGCCCTTTCTGACGTCTTGGCTGTACGGGCCGCACACCCCGCCCATGCCGGGGCACCCCGACTGGCAGGTGGACCCGGTCGAGGGCTGAGCCCGCCCCCGGGACGGGCAGGGTGCCGCCGACCGGGTGGCCTGTGCCCGACGGCTGGTCCACGCCGGTGACGCTCGGCGCGACGCGGCGCGCGAGGCACGGAAACGTACGAGGGGTGACGCGAAGGGCAACCCCCATTGCCCGGAAAGGCAGTCCACTGTGCCCTGGTCGCATCTGTCCTGGCCACCACGCTGAACCTCGTCGGAGGCACCTTCATGAAAAAACGCGTCGCCCCCCGCGTCTCCAGTGCCGTACGCGGGCACCGGCGGATCATCTGTGTGACCGCTTCGGCGGCGCTTCTGGTGCCGTTACTGATCGACCGCTCGGGGGATGTCACTCCATCCGACCAACGTCTGCAGGACGAGTACAAGGCCGCCGCGAACGAGTACCACGTCCCCCGGAGCGTGCTCATGGGCGTGTCCTACCTGCAGTCGCGGTGGGACTCCCACCAGGGCGCGCCGAGCGTCGTCGGCGGCTACGGTCCGATGCACCTGGTGGACGCGCCCCAGCCCCAGCAGACGCCGCAGCTCAAGAAGGGACGGCCGCAAGCGGGAACGGCGGGGTCGCCCGCCCCGCGCACGCCGACCCCCGCGGCGGACCTGCGACAGGCCGCACGCCTGACCGGGCTCGCGGCCGAAGAGCTGCGGACGGACGACGCGGCCAACGTACGCGGTGGCGCGGCCCTCCTCGCGGCGACCCAGCGACGGCTCGGCAAGCCGCTCAGCCCCGATCCGGCGGACTGGTGGGAGACCGTGGCCGACTTCCCGGGCGCCGCCGACCGGGCCTCGGCGGAGACCTATGCGGACGACGTCTTCGACGTGATCCGCCGGGGCGCGCACCGCACCACCGACGCGGGGCAGCGCGTCACCCTCGCCGCGAGCCCCCGTGTCCGCCCGCACCGCGCCGCCACCACGGGCGCGCCGCGGCCGAAGGAGGTCGACTGCCCGCCCGAGCTGTCCTGCTCCTGGCTCAGCGCGCCGTACGTCGAGATCGACGACGACCAGTACGGCAACCACCAGCTGGCCGACCGGCCCAGGGACCAGCGGATCGACTACATCGTCATCCACGACACCGAGGCGCCGCTGGCGTCGATGCTGCAGACGATCCAGGATCCGGAGGAGGCGTCGTGGCACTACTCCATCCGCTCCCGGGACGGCCACATCACCCAGCACGTCAAGATCAAGGACGCGGCCTGGCACTCCGGCAGCCAGTTCGTGAACGCCCGCTCGATCGGGATCGAGCACGAGGGATTCCTGCGGCATCCCGACGCCTGGTACACGGAGACGATGTACCGGTCCTCGGCCCGCCTGGTGAAGTACCTGGCGAAGAAGTACGGGGTTCCGCTCGACCGGCAGCACATCTTCGGCCATGACAACGTGCCGGCCCCGACCGAGGACTCCATCCCGGAGATGCACGACGACCCGGGCCCCTTCTGGGACTGGCGGCACTACTTCGACCTGCTCGGCGCGCCGCTGAAGGCGACGGCCGGGCCGGACAGCGACGTCGTGATGATCCTGCCGGACTACCCCTCCTACAAGCCGCAGTTCACCGGCTGCGACAAGAGCGGTGTGAAGTGTGTGCCGCACGGGTCCAGCGCGGTCCGCCTGTACACCGATCCGAACGACAACGCTCCGCTGATCCAGGACCCGGGCCGGCACCCCGACGGCGAGGACTCCACCGTGGACGTCAACGACCTGGGGTCGCGGGTCTCCGCGGGCCAGACCTTCGCGGTCGCCGACCGGAGCGGCGACTGGACGGCGATCTGGTTCCAGGGTCACAAGGCGTGGTTCAGGAACCCGAAGGGTCGCCCGACGGCGGTCGGTGCGCGTGGCAGGATGGTGACCCCGAAGGCGGGCCTGAAGGAGATCGAGGTGTTCGGCCGCGCCCTGCCGGAGGAGGACGCCTATCCGGAGGGGACGGACGAGCAGCCCGAGGAGTCGCCCCTCCCGTACACCATCCGCGCGGGCCAACGGTATGTGACGCAGTCCCGCGTCCTCGGCTCCTACCTGGAGAAACCTTCCTCCGACGACTCCCCGTCCACGGTGGTGCAGGGCCAGGAGGAGTACTACGAGATCCAGCTCGGCCACCGGCTCGCCTATGTCCGGGCGAGTGACGTCGACGTGGTGAAGTCGGCGGCCGCGGCGGCGGGCCCGCCCCGACACGCGACGGCTGTTTCCCCACGCTGACCCGAAGGTTCCCGGGCCGTCGACCACAGGTCGGCGGCCCGGTGCGTGGGCCGGCCGGCGCGGTGCTCCTCCCCGGCGACCCACGCCGCGTTGACGGTGATGCCTCGCAGCGCCTGGAGTTCGGTGAGGGCCTGGCCGGGCCCGTGCGGGGGCGGGGAGAGGTCGGCGGCGGTGCCGGGCGCCGGCCATGACCTGCAGCGGCGGGTACGGCGCGATGGGCCAGTCGGAGCCGAGGACGGCCCGGGCTCCGACCGCCCACAGATCACACCAGCGGAACGCGCGCGCGGCCCGCTCCTCGCCGAGCCGGCGTGACCAGTTGTCGGTGTGGTCGGCCCGGGTGAACTCGCAGCAGTGGGTGGGCTGCATGGACCCGGCCACACCGAGCCGCGCGAACCGCCGTGGGGCCGTTGGCGGCTTCGGGGGTGTACGCGGTGTCGACGCGCGCCGTCCGCCGGCAGGGGTGAGCAGTCGGGCGGCGGTGCCTCAGACCTCGCCGAGGAAACCCGGATCGGCCGGGCCCAGCTGCCGGGCGAAGTCCGCCGCCACACCCAGGACTTCGCGCATCGCCACGGCCCGCCGGGTCGTGGCCGCGAGGTCGTCGTGCGCCTCCTTGGACCACAGGAACGGGTAGACGGTGATGCCCTGGCCGCCCTGGCCGAGGCGGCCGAGCGGACCGCCGCCCTGCCCGCCGACGCGCTGGCCGACCGGACACGGCTGGCCCTGGACCTGGTCGTGGCGGAGGCCCGGGAGATGCCCGCGGCCAGGTGGGACACCCTGGTGGCGGCGCTCGCCGGCTGGCGGCACCCCGCCTGGTACACCCTCCTGCGCTGTCAGCGGGAACTGGAGCACCACCAACTCGACCTCGGCGTGGGATACGGCACCGCCGACCGGCCGACGTCGTACGTGTCCTGGGCGCTCGACGAGACCCTCGCCACCCTGCAGACCCAGGGACATCCCCTCTCCCGCGTCGAGGCGGTCGACCTGGGCCGCAACTGGTCCCCGGCTCCCGAGGGCCCCTCGATCGCCGGGCCCGGGCACCTCCTGCTCGGCTGGCTCAGCGGGCGGACTCCGGCCACGGGCCTGGTGGCCGACGGTCCGGCCGAAGCCCTGCCCTCTCCCCCGGGGTGGCCGCAGCCGCCGACGCCCGGGTGGGGCCCGACCGACGACGTCCTCGGCCACGGCCGACCCACGGTCCCGTCGAAGGACGTGTGCTGGACGCACAGCTGACAAACCGTGAAACTGGAGCACCTCCGACGCCCCGGCTCTCCAGGACGGTGACCATGGAAGTGGAAGTCCCCCGCGTCGAACTCACCCCGCAGGCCGCCGAACTGGTGCGCAAGCTGCGGACCGAGCACGGTCCGCTGATGTTCCACCAGTCAGGCGGCTGCTGCGACGGCAGCGCGCCCATGTGCTACCCGGACGGCGAGTTCCGGACCGGCGACTCGGACGTGCTGCTGGCGGAACTGGCGGTGGAGGGCGTCCAGGAGCCCGTGACCTTCTGGATGTCGAGGAGCCAGTACGAGGTGTGGAGCCACACCCGGCTGATCGTCGACGTGGTACCCGGACGGGGGAGCGGATTCTCGCTGGAGGCACCCGAGGGGGTGCGTTTTCTCACCCGTTCTCGCGTAGTCGACGCCTAGCTCCCCCGCGCGCCATCGCCTTCTGCTGCACTTCCCCTGAGTTCTGGGACAGTTGACGAGACATGAGGGGGCGCGGTGGCGCACGATCGGCGGCAGACAGCGGCAGGCAGATCGGTTCTCACGGTTCTCACGGCGTTCGGTGTACTGGCCGGTGCGGCCCTGGCGGGGGCGGCACCGGCCGGTGCCGTGCCGCTGGGCAGGCGGGTCGCGCCGGGTGTCACCTACCGGCAGTTCGACATCGAGGAGGCGGCGGGCACGGCACACGCCCACCTGCTCACCATCGATCTGAACAATCCTCATGTCCGGCTGGACCTGTTGTACCCCGGCTCGGTGGCGGCCCGCGCGACCGTCTCGGAGCTGGCCGACTCGGCCGGCGCGGTCGCCGGCGTCAACGGCGACTTCTTCAACATCAGCGAGACCCAGCACCCGGGCGTGGAGGCGACGGGCGCGACCGTGGGACCGGCGATCGCCGACGGGCAGGTGCTCAAGGCGGCGGTGCCGAAGGGCCAGCGGTTCGGGCCCTCACTGCCGCCCGGGACGACCACGACGGACGTCCTCGGCGTGGGCACCGACGGGCGGGCCCGGCTGGACCGCCTCTCCCTCTCCGGTTCCGTCACCACGCCGGAGGGGCAGTTCCCGCTCAAGGGCCTCAACCAGTACGCGCTGCAGCAGAACTCCGTCGGCGCCTTCACCTCACGGTGGGGCAGCGTCTCGCGGGTGCGTGCCACCTGCGGCACGGACACCGACCGGGCGGCGGCCTGCAGCGAGGACACCTACGAGGTGAAGGTGCGGGACGGCGAGGTGGTCTCCGCGTCCGGCACCCCGGGCAGCGGACCGATCCCCGCGGACACCACGGTCCTGGTGGGCCGTGAGGAGGGTGCGCAGCAGCTGCGCACGCTGTCGGTGGGCGACGAGGTGACGGTCACGCACGACCTGGTGGCGGCCACGGCCGAGGTCGCGTACAGGTTCGCGATCGGCGGCTACCCGGTCCTGCGTGACGGCAGGCCGCTGTCCGGCCTGGACGACAACACCTCGGCCGTGCGCACCGTCGCGGGCTTCGCCGACGACGGGCACAAGATGCTGATGCTCGCGCTGGACGGAGCCGCGGCCTACCGGACGGGCATGACCATCGCCGAAGAGGCCGACCTCATGGACGAGCTGGGCGCGTCCGACGCGTTCAGCCTCGACGGCGGCGGCTCGTCCGAGATGGTCACCCGGGACGCGGGCGCGAGCGGCGTGACGGTCCGCAACCACCCGAGCGGCGGCGCCGAGCGTCCGGTCCCGAACGGCATCGGGGTCTTCTCGTCCTGACCGGGACGGGGCCTACGGCCGCAGGCTGCTCACCAGGTCGGCGGTCGTGGTGAGCCCGCTGTTGATGGTGGTCGCCATGCTGGTGCTGGCCAGGTAGAAGCCGAGCAGCATGCAGACCAGGCCGTGCGAGATCTTCAGGGCGCCATTGCGCATGAAGATCACGACGATGATCAGGAGCAGCAGCACCACTGAGATGGAAACGGCCATCGGGAACCTCCTCCGCCACGCCCCATGAGCGGCGTTCGGCCGCAAGTGTGGCGTAGCGGGGGGTTCGTCCGGGCGGCTGACATGTCCTCCGATCGTGTGGTCTTACCCGGACGGGTGTGCGTCCAGGAAGGCCTCCAGGCCGACGAGATCGTCGGTGTTGAGGTAGTCGACGCCGCCGGAGAGCAGTTCCGTCCACAGGGCGTCCCGGGCCGCACCCGCCGCGTCCGGGGTAGCCCAGAACCTGATCTGCTGCCCGCGCGCGTGGGCGGCGCCGGTGATGCCGCGCAGCTTCTGCCGCTCGGCGTCCGGGAAGGGGCCCTCGCCCAGCCAGGTGAAGTTCAGCGTCCAGTTGTCGCTGATCAGCGGGATGAAGGAGGCGGGGGCCGCGCTGCCGAGGTCGGCGAGCCGGCCGTCGTAGAAGGCGCAGCGCCCGGTCTGGGCCTCCATGGGGCCACGGGCCGCACGGTCGCCGGAGATGACGGCGGTGACCGGACCGGGGTGGACGCGGCCGTGCGCGTAACGGGTGAACAGGTGCGGGTAGCGCCGGAGGTGCCGGTCGAGCTCGACGTACGTCGAGGAGCCCTCGGTCTTGATGTCGATGAGGAGTTGCAGCGGCTGCCGCCAACCCCGGTACACGGAGCCTTGTTCGGCCTTGACGCGGGCGGCGAGCGGGTCGAGGTAGAGGGATTCGAGGGTGCGGGTCGGGTCCAGCTCGGAGCTGTCGTGACCGATGAGCAGCTGGTCGCCGACGAGGAAGACGTCGGCCTCGACGCTGCCGAAGCGGTGGTCGAGGGCGTCGAACAGGGGCCGCGGGTGCTCGTAGTCATTGTGGGCGTGCGCGTGCCACAGCGGCCGCGGGCCACGGTGGTCGCCCCCCGCCCAGGCCTGGCCGGCGGGCAGGGCGACGGCGCCCGCGAGGGCGGCGCCGAGGGCGGTGAGGGCTGTGCGACGGGTGGTGAGGGCCATGCGCTGCCTCCCTTGAGGGGCCGGAGGGGACCGGGGAGAGTGTGCGCTCTCCACTCAAATGACCCTGGCCTAAAGGGAGTTGGCCGGAATGCCGCCCTCTGTTCACTTGGCGGCGGGTGCGCGCACGAAGAAGCCCGCCCCGGGTGGGGCGGGCTTCACGCGCCGTACGTCAGGGCGCCTGGAGGTCGACCAGTTCGGCCAGGGCCTCCCGGTGGGCGCCCGCGGTGCCGTAGGCGATCGAGTCGGCCTTGGCCCGCTTCAGGTACAGGTGGATCGGGTGCTCCCAGGTCATGCCGATTCCGGCGTGGAGCTGCAGCGCCTCCTCGGCCGCGTGGACGGCGACAGGCGCCGCGTACGCCTGGGCGACGGCGACCGTGACGTCGGTGTCCTCGCCGGTGGGGGCACCTCCCTGCTCAAGCGAAGCCGAGAGCTTGGGGGACAGCGCGTCGGCGGCGGCGCGCGCGGCGGCCCGGAGGTTGACGACCTCCAGCCACAGCTGGGCGAGCCGGTGCTTGAGCGCCTGGAAGCCGCCGACCGGCCGGTTGAACTGCTTGCGCTCCTTCAGGTACCGGACGGTTTCGGTCAACGCCCAGTCGGCGACACCGAGTTGCTCGGAGGCGAGCAGTCCGGCGGCGCTGCGCACGGCCCGTCGTACGGCGGGTTCCGCGTCGCCGATCCGGCGGCCGGACACGCCGTCGAGGGAGACGGTGGCGAGCGGGCGGGTCAGGTCCAGGGAGGTCTGCGGGGTGACGGTCACGGCGTCGGCGGCCACGGCGTACAGCCCGCCGTCGTCGGCCGGAACGAGCAGGACGTCGGCGGCGGCCGCGTCCGCGATGCCCGTCAACTGCCCGCTCAGGGTCCCGTTCTCCAGCCGTACGGTCTTGAAGGCGGCACCCGGGGCCGAGTGCAGCCCGACCGCGAGGACGCCGATGGTGCGCCCGGAGGCCAGGCGGCCCAGCAGCTCCTCGTCCCCGCAGGCCAGCAGGGCCTCGGTGGCCACGACCGCACTGGTGAGGTACGGGACGGGCGCGACCGCCCGGCCCAACTCCTCGAGAACGACGGCGACTTCACGGTGGGTGGCACCCTGGCCGCCCTGCGCCTCGGGCACCAGCAGCCCGGCGAGACCCATGCCGTCGGCGAGGGACTTCCACAGGGCGAGGTCGTGCGGGGCGTCCGACTCGGTGCGGGCGATCACCCCGGCCGCGTCGCAGTGGTCCGTGAGCAGGTCGCGGACCGCGGCGCGCAGCGCCTCTTCCTCCTCGGAGTAGAGCAGATCCGGCTGTGTGCTCATCGGGCCAGGTCCTTCCATGCGACGTCCTTGTCGGTGCGCGGCTCGGCGGGCAGGCCCAGGACGCGTTCGGCGACGATGTTCAGCAGGACCTCGCTGGTCCCGCCCTCGATGCTGTTGCCCTTGGAGCGCAGGTAGCGGTAGCCGGCGTCGCGGCCGACGAAGTCCACCAGCTCGGGGCGCCTCATCGTCCAGTCGTCGTAGAGGAGCCCCTCCTCACCCCGGAGTTCGACCTCCAGGCCGCTGATCTCCTGGTTGAGGCGGGCGAAGGCGAGCTTCATGCCGGCGCCCTCGGGGCCGGGCTGACCCGCGACGAGCTGCTGGCGCAGCCGCTCGGCGGTGAACCGGGCGACCTCGGAGTCGACCCAGAGCTTCAGCAGCCGCTGGTGCAGGTCGTGGGTGCGCAGTTCGGGGCGCTCCCGCCAGGTCTTCGAGACCGGACCGATCATGCCGCCCTCGCGGGGCAGTCGCATGCCGCCGATGGCGACGCGTTCGTTGTTGAGCGTGGTCTGCGCGACCCGCCAGCCGTCGCCGACCTCGCCGAGGCGGCGGGAGTCCGGGATGCGGACGTCGGTGAGGAAGACCTCGTTGAACTCGGCCTCACCCGTGATCTGCCGCAGCGGACGGACGTCGACGCCAGGGTCGGTCATGTCGCAGATGAAGTACGTGATGCCCGCGTGCTTGGGCACGTCCGGGTCGGTGCGGGCGATGAGGATGGCCCAGCGGGAGTTGTGCGCGCCGGACGTCCACACCTTCTGCCCGTTGACCACCCACTCGTCGCCCTCCCGCACGGCCCGGGTGCCGAGCGCGGCGAGGTCGGAGCCGGCGCCGGGCTCGCTGAACAGCTGGCACCACACCTCCTCGCCGATCCACAGCGGTCGCAGATGGCGCTGCTTCTGCTCCTCCGTGCCGTACTTGAGGATCGTCGGGGCGGCCATGCCGAGCCCGATGCCGTTGCGGCGCGAGTCGTTGTCGGGAGCGCCGGCCGCCTCCAGCTCGGCGTCCACGACGACCTGCAGGGAGCGCGGGACACCGAGTCCGCCGAGGCCCGCCGGGTAGTGCACCCAGGCCAGCCCCGCGTCGAAGCGGGCCTTGAGGAAGTCGAGGCGGTCGGTGGCGGCAGGCGGATGCGCGGCCAGCAACTCCCTTGTGCGGCGGATCAGTTCTTCAGCGTCGATCATGCGACGGCTCCCTTGTCCAGGACCACGGCCACCCGGCCGGTGGTCACCCCGTCGGCGACCCGCTGCACGGCCGCGGCGGCGTCGGCGAGCGGTACGCGCTCGCTCACCAGCGGCTTGATCGCGCCCCGTGCGGCCAGCTCGGTGAGCTGCTCGTGGCAGTGCAGGACCAGCTTCGGGTTCTTGGTGTTGTACAGGCCCCAGTGGAGGCCGAGGATCGAGTAGTTCTTCACCAGGGCGTGGTTGAGCGCGGGGCTCGGGATGGTGCCGCTGGCGAAGCCGACCACGACGATCCTGCCCTCGAAGGCGACGACCTTGGCGGACTGGGCGTAGGCCGCGCCGCCGACGGGGTCGTAGATCACGTCGGCACCCCGGCCGCCGGTGGCCTCCTTCACGGCGGCGACCACGTCCTCGGAGCGGCGGTCCACGACCACGTCACAGCCCAGCTCCCGGGCGACGGCGGCCTTGTCGGCGCCGCCGACCACGCCGATCACCGTGGCCCCGGCCGCCTTGCCGAGCTGCACGGCCGCGCTGCCGACACCGCCGGCGGCGGCGTGCACGAGCAGGGTCTCCCCCGCTTGCAGGTGGGCGCGGCGATGCAGGCCGAACCAGCCCGTCTGGTAGCCGATGTGCAGCGCGGCGGCCTCGGCGTCGTCCAGGGACTCGGGCGCGGGCAGCAGGGCGCGGGCGTCGGCGAGCGCGTACTCGGCGAAGCCTCCGTACGGCAGCGCGGGGTTGGCGATCACCCGGCGGCCGTCCTCGGTCTCGGCGCAGATCTCCACACCGGGTGTGAAGGGCATCGGCGGCCGTACCTGGTACTGGCCCCGGCACATCAGGGCGTCGGGGAAGTTGATGTTGGCGGCACGCACGCGCAGCAGCACCTGGCCCTCGCCGGGCGTGGGCCGTTCCACCTCGGCCAGGCGCATCACCTCGCTCGGCTCGCCGTTCTCGTGCACTTGCCATGCCTGCATGCGGGGCCTCCACGGGACTGCTTCGTCTGACCGGGTCCGATCGCATACTAAGCGGTCGCTTGCCATTCGGGAAACAGTCGGGTGCGTCACTGGCCGTCGGGCACGTCACTTGCGAGCCGGCCGTGCCCGTACGTGCATCCGCTCCCCCTGCGGCCCGAACAGGCTCAGGAACTCCACCGGCCCTTCTCCCGTCGACCCGAACCAGTGCGGCACCCGCGTGTCGAACTCGGCCGCCTCCCCCGCCGACAGCACCACGTCGTGTTCGCCGAGCACCAGCCGGAGCCTGCCCGAGAGCACGTACAGCCACTCGTAGCCCTCGTGGGTGCGCGGCTCCGGCTCCTGCCTGCGCTGGGGTTCGCGGACCTTGAAGGCCTGGAGGCCGCCGGGCTGGCGGGTGAGCGGCCAGAAGGTACGGCCGTGCCGCTCGAGCGGCTTCGCCCGCACCCGGGGGTCGCCGACCGGCGGGGCGCCGACCAGCTCGTCCAGTGGCACCTGGTGGGCCTGGGCGATGGGCAGCAGCAGCTCCAGGCTGGGTTTGCGCAGGCCGGACTCCAGCCGGGACAGGGTGCTGACCGAGATGCCGGTCGCCTCGGACAGCGCCGCCAGGGTCACCTCCCGCTCCTTGCGGATCCGCCGGAGCCTCGGGCCCACGCCCGCCAGAACGTCGTCGGTGCCGTCGGTACTCATGCCCGTATTGCAGATTCGGCAAAGACGTTTGTCAACACGGCAGGGTGCGGGCGACCGTCGGACGCGGAGGTGGTCACCATGACCGAGAAATACGAAGTGGTGGTGGTCGGGGGCGGCGCGGCCGGCCTGTCCGCCGCACTGGTGCTGGGCCGGGCCCGGCGACGCACCCTGGTGGTCGACGCGGGCGAGCCGCGCAACGCGCCGTCCGCACACCTGCAGGGCTATCTGTCCCGGGACGGCATGTCGCCCGCCGAGTTCCTGGCGGTCGGGCGCGAGGAGATCGCGCGGTACGGCGTGGAGCTGGTCCGGGACCGGGTCGTGGACGCGACCAGGGCCGAGGACTTCACCGTGGTGCTCGCGAGCGGCCGGACCGTACGGGCGCGGCAGCTGGTCGTCGCCACCGGCCTGAAGGACGAGCTGCCGCCGCTCCCGGGGATCGCCGAGCGGTTCGGCCGGGACGTGATCCACTGCCCGTACTGCCACGGCTGGGAGGCCCGCGACCGGGCGACCGGCGTGCTCGCGAGCACCCCGATGAGCGTGCACCAGGCGCTGATGGTGACCCAGTGGTCGAAGGACGTGCGGTTCTTCCTGCACGAGGTGCGGGAGACGGAGCTGACGGAGGAGGACCGGCGCAGGCTGGCCGCCGCCGGGGTGAGCGTGGTACCCGGTGAGGTCGCGGAGGTGCTCGCCGCGGAGGACCGGCTCACCGGCGTCCGGCTCGCGGACGGCACGGTCCACGAGCGTGAGGTGCTGTACGTCGCGCCACGTGCCGTTCCGCAGAACGCCCTGCTGGTACGGCTGGGCGCGGAGCTGCGCGAGACGCCCTTCGGCAGCTTCCCGGCGATCGACGAGCGGGGCCTGACGACCGTGCCGGGCCTGTGGGCGGCCGGCAACGCCGGCGGCTTCGCCGAGCAGGTGGTGAACGCGGCGAGCCGTGGCTACCGGGCCGGGGCGGCGATCAACGGCGAGCTGCTCTTCGCCGACCTCGACGCGGCCGTGCGGGTGTAGACCCCGCATCTGCGGTGCAACCATGACTGCATGCTGCTGTCCCGGCTCGCCGAGGTGTCCCGGGAGGTCGCCGCGACGGCCGCCCGGTCCCGCAAGACCGCGCTGCTCGCGGAGCTGTTCCGGGACGCGGAGGCGGACGACGTGCCGATCGTCATCCCCTACCTGGCCGGACGGCTCCCCCAGGGGCGGCTCGGCGTCGGCTGGAAGGTGCTGAGCCGCCCGGTCCCGCCGGCCGCCGAGCCCTCCTTGACCGTGCGGGAGGTCGACGCCCGCCTCAGCGAGCTGGGCCAGGTCTCCGGGGCCGGTTCCCAGGCGGAACGGGCCCGGATCGTCGGCGAGCTGATGGGCGCGGCCACCGAGGCGGAGCAGCGCTTCCTGCGCGGCCTGCTCACCGGCGAGGTCCGGCAGGGCGCGCTGGACGCGGTCGCCGTGGAGGGTCTGGCCCAGGCGACCGGCGCGGATCCGGCGGACGTACGGCGGGCGGTGATGCTCGCCGGATCGCTGCAGACGGTGGCGCAGGCCCTGCTCGCACAGGGGCCCGGAGCGCTGCACCGGTTCCGGCTCACGGTCGGCCGCCCGGTGCTGCCGATGCTGGCGCAGAGCGCCTCCTCGGTGGCCGAGGCGGTCGAGAAGCTGGGCTCGTGCGCGGTGGAGGAGAAGCTGGACGGCATCCGGGTCCAGGTCCACCGGGAGGGCAGCGCGGTACGGATCCACACCCGGACGCTGGACGACATCACCGGCCGGCTGCCCGAAGTGACCCGAGCGGCCCTGGGGTTGGCGTGCGACCGGTTCGTCCTCGACGGCGAGGTGATCTCCTTCGGCGCGGACGGCCGGCCCCGCTCCTTCCAGGAGACCGCCGGCCGGGTGGGCTCCCGGACCGACGTGGCGAAAGCCGCCGCACAGGTGCCCGTCTGCCCCGTCTTCTTCGACGTGCTGCTGGTCGGCGACCAGGACGTGCTCGACCTCCCGCTCTCCGAGCGGCACGCGCTGCTGGCCGATCTGGTGCCCGGGCCGCTGCGGGTCCGCCGGACCGTGGCGTCGGGGCCGCGGCACATTCCCGAAGCGGAACGCTTCCTCGCCGACACCCTCGCCCGCGGCCACGAGGGTGTGGTGGTCAAGGCGCTGGACGCCCCCTACAGCGCGGGCCGGCGCGGTGCGTCCTGGCTGAAGGTCAAGCCCGTGCACACGCTCGACCTGGTCGTCCTGGCCGCCGAGTGGGGCCACGGCCGCCGCACCGGCAGGCTCTCCAACCTCCACCTCGGCGCCCGCAACCCGGACGGCACCTTCGCGATGCTCGGCAAGACCTTCAAGGGCATGACCGACGCGATGCTCGCCTGGCAGACCGAGCGGCTGCGGGAACTGGCCGTCGAGGACGACGGCTGGGTGGTCACCGTCCGCCCGGAACTCGTCGTGGAGATCGCCTACGACGGCCTGCAGCGCTCCTCCCGCTACCCGGCCGGCGTCGCCCTGCGCTTCGCCCGCGTGGTCCGCTACCGCGAGGACAAGAGGGCCGGGGAGGCCGATACCGTGGAGGCCCTGTTGGCGGCTCACCCGGAGGTCAGGCCGTGACGGTGCGGACGACGAAGCGCAGCGCGGGACTGCTGCTGTTCCGGCACGCCGACGACGGGCTGGAGGTGTTGCTCGGCCATATGGGCGGTCCCTTCTTCGCGAAGAAGGACGCGGGAGCGTGGACCGTACCCAAGGGCGAGTACGAGCCCGACGAGCCCGCGTGGGAGGCGGCCCGGCGCGAGTTCCGCGAGGAGCTGGGGCTGGCGCCGCCCGACGGTGAGGCCGTACCGCTGGGCGAGGTCGCGCAGGCCAACGGCAAGATCGTGACCGTGTGGGCGATCGAGGCCGACCTGGACCCGGAGGCGATCGACCCCGGCACCTTCACCATGGAGTGGCCGCCGAGGTCCGGGCGGACGCAGGAGTTCCCGGAGCTGGACCGGGTGGCGTGGTTCGGTCTGGACCGGGCCCGTGCGCTGATCATCACGGCTCAGGCCGCGTTTCTCGACCGGCTGGCGGAGCACTCGGGCTGACCGTGAGCCGTACCGGCTGGAGCGCCCCGGAGGGCGAACAATCAATACGGCGCCCTACGCGTTGCGGTCCCCACCGCCGCGCGCGAAGGTCGAAGCAAGCCCGCTCCCAGGGAGGTCAGCCATGCCCATCGCGACGGTGAACCCGGCGAACGGCGAGACGCTCAAGACGTACGAGTCCATGGGTGAGGAGGAGCTGGAACGCCGGCTCCAGCTCGCCGAGGCGACGTTCCGCACGTACCGGACGACCACGTTCGCCGAACGCGCCCGACTGCTGAACAAGGCCGCCGACCTGCTGGACGAGGACCAGCAGGAGATCGGCCGGGTCATGACCACCGAGATGGGCAAGCCGGTCAAGCAGGCTCGCGCGGAGGCCGCGAAGTGCGCCAGGGCGATGCGCTGGTACGCCGAACGCGCCGAGGGACTGCTCGCCGACGAGGAACCGGCCGAGGCGGACGTACGGGACTCCGGCGCCTCGCGGGTCCGGGTCCGCTACCGGCCGCTCGGGCCCGTCCTCGCCGTGATGCCGTGGAACTTCCCCCTGTGGCAGGTGATCCGCTTCGCCGCGCCCGCGCTGATGGCGGGCAACGTGGGCCTGCTCAAGCACGCCTCGAACGTCCCCCAGACGGCCCTGTACCTGGAGGACCTGTTCCACCGGGCGGGCTTCAAGGAGGGCTGCTTCCAGACACTGCTGGTCGGCTCGGGAGCGGTCGACGGCATCCTGCGCGACGAGCGGGTGAAGGCCGCGACGCTCACGGGCAGCGAGCCGGCCGGGCGGGCCGTCGCCGCCACGTCCGGCGAGATGATCAAGAAGACGGTGCTGGAGCTGGGCGGCAGCGACCCGTTCGTCGTCATGCCCTCCGCCGATCTCGACCGGGCGGCGCGGGTCGCCGTGACCGCGCGGGTGCAGAACAACGGACAGTCCTGCATCGCGGCCAAGCGGTTCATCGTGCACACCGACGCGTACGACGCCTTCGCCGAGAAGTTCGTCGCGGGCATGAAGGCGCTCAAGATCGGTGACCCGCTGGAGGAGGACACCGAGATCGGGCCGCTCTCCACCGAGCAGGGACGGGCCGACCTGGAGGAGCTGGTCGACGACGCGAAGCGCAGCGGCGCCCAGGTGCTGTGCGGCGGGGAACGTCCCGACTGGCCGGGCTGGTACTACCCGCCGACCGTGCTCGCGGGCATCACCCGGGAGATGCGCATCCACCGCGAGGAGGCGTTCGGGCCGGTCGCCACGCTGTACCGGGCCGGCGACCTGGACGAGGCGATCCTGATCGCGAACGACTCGTTCTTCGGGCTGAGTTCGAACGTGTGGACGCGGGACGAGAACGAGGTGGAGCGGTTCGCTCGGGACCTGGAGGCGGGTGGCGTGTACGTCAACGGGATGACCGCCTCCCATCCGGCGTTTCCGTTCGGCGGCGTGAAGCGGTCCGGGTACGGGCGTGAGCTGTCCGGGCACGGAATCCGGGAGTTCTGCAACATCACCACGGTTTGGCAGGGTGCGTGAGGGCTGCGCGGCTACCATCCCGTTTGTGAACCGCGAAGTGACTCTGCCTCTGATCGTCGACGACCGCGGTGCCCTGCAGGTGGCTGCGGCCGACGTGAGTAAGTTGTTGCGGACCGTGGGTGGGCGGTGGCTGCATCTTGTCGAGGCCGGAGAGCAGGGGCTCGACGAGGATACGGTCGCCGCGTTGACCATTGAGCTGGCGAAGCTCGCGGATCGTATCGACGTGGCTTGTATCGCGCACAGTAGCGGGGCGCCGTAGCTAGGGCGCTTCCCTCAGCGAGTTCCAGAACATCGCCTCGTACGCCTGGAGCAGGCTCCCGTAGGTGTGGGCCAGGTCTGTGTTCAGGTGACCGGTGCCCAGGGCCGTCTGCACCGCCTCCGTCGCCTGCGCGTCCAGGTCGGGGGACGGTTCCGCGAAGAGGTCGAAGAAGGCGCAGGCCTCGTCCGAGAAGCCGTAGTGGTGGCGCAGGCCTTCGGCGATGCGGGCGCAATAGCCGCCCCACGCCGAGAAGTTGGCAGTGATGGCCAGGATGACGTCTGCCGGGGAGGCGTTGAGGGCGAGCCGGGAGACGTAGGCGGGGTAGGCCTGGCAGCCGGAGCGGGGAACGTACGCGTGCGTTTGCTCCTCGGACACGCCGCAGGCGTCTGCGAAGGCGACCAGCCGTTCCGCCGCCATCGCCTCGCCCTCGGCGAGGGAAGTGAAGAAGGCGATGGCCGCAGAGTCGGTCGTGCTGCGTGCCAGATGCAGGAAAGCGCGGTGGTCGGCGGGGATCACCCACTGTTGTTCCAGGGCCAGGGTGGTGAGAGTCGCGCGGCTCGCCTCACCCCTGGCGATCAGTGGGACCACGGGGTTGGTCCGCGGGTCCGGGGCGAGTTGGGCGGTCGTGGTGGCCAGTAGTTCTGCGGCCTTGGGCGTCATCGGGTCCTCCGAGGGGTCGTACGGGCTTCAGGTCCGATCCCTACCCGTTGTCCCCGATTCGGAGTAACCCGACGAGAGATCGTCGCCCCCTCGGGTGAACCTGGGTGGACCACCTTCTGACCGGCGGGCGCAGGCCCGCCGGACGGCGAAAGCAGGGACGGCTCATGGCGACTTTGTGCAGACCCTCGGTGTCCGTACCCGAACACGTGATCACGATGGAGGAGACGCTGGAGCTGGCACGTACGCACCACGCGGACCACCCCCAGCTCCCGCTGGCCCTCCGGCTGATCGAGAACACGGGCGTCCGCACCCGGCACATCGTGCAGCCCATCGAGGAGACCCTGAAGCACCCCGGGTTCGAGGATCGCAACAAGCTCTACGAGGCCGAGGCGAAGGCCCGTGTCCCCGCGGTGATCCAGCGCGCGCTCGACGACGCGGAGGTCATGACCTCCGACATCGATGTCATCATCTACGTGTCGTGCACGGGCTTCATGATGCCCTCGCTGACCGCGTGGCTGATCAACGAGATGGACTTCCCGTCCACCACCCGCCAGCTCCCCATAGCCCAGTTGGGCTGTGCGGCCGGCGGCGCGGCCATCAACCGGGCCCACGACTTCTGCTCGGCCTATCCGGAGGGCAACGCGCTCATCGTGGCCTGCGAGTTCTGCTCGCTGTGCTACCAGCCCACCGACCTCGGCGTCGGCTCCCTGTTGTCCAACGGCCTGTTCGGCGACGGTATCGCCGCGGCCGTGGTGCGCGGCCGGGGCGGCACGGGCGTCCAGCTGGAGCACAACGGCTCGTACCTGATCCCCAAGACCGAGGACTGGATCGCGTACGACGTCCGGGCCACCGGCTTCCACTTCCTGCTGGACAAGCGGGTGCCGACCACCATGGAGCCGCTCGCCCCGGCGCTCCAGGACCTCGCGGGCGCACACGGCTGGGACGCCGCCGACCTGGACTTCTACATCATCCACGCGGGCGGGCCCCGAATTCTCGACGACCTCAGCAAGTTCCTGCAGGTCGACCCGCACGCGTTCCGGTTCAGCAGGGCCACGCTCACCGAGTACGGCAACATCGCCAGCGCCGTCGTGCTGGACGCGCTGCGCCGGCTGTTCGAGGAAGGGGGTGCCGAGCACCGGGCGCGCGGGCTGCTGGCCGGCTTCGGTCCCGGCATCACCGCCGAGATGACCGTGGGCCGCTGGGTCAAGGACGGCGGGATGACCCGATGAGCGAGGAGACCCTCACCGAGACCCTGCCCCCGATCCGGCACTGGCCGGCCGTCGATCTGACCGGCACGGACTTCGACCCGGTGCTGGCCGACCTGATGCGCGAGGGCCCGGTCGCCCGCATCCAGCTGCCCAACGGCGAGGGCTGGGCGTGGCTGGTCACCCGGTACGACGACGTCCGCATGGTGACCAACGACCCCCGCTTCAGCCGCGAGGCGGTCATGGGCAGGCAGGTGACCCGGCTCGCCCCGCACTACGTCCCGGACCCGGGCGCGGTCGGCTTCCTGGACCCGCCCGGCCACACCCGGCTGCGCCGCACGGTCGCCGCCGCGTTCACCGCGAAGGGCGTGGATCGGGTCCGTGAGCAGGCGCGCGGCATGCTGGACGAGCTGGTCGACGAACTCCTCCAGGACGGCCCGCCCGCCGACCTCACGGCGACGATCCTCAGCCCCTTCCCGATCGCGGTGATCTGCGAGCTGATGGGCGTCCCGGCGGCCGACCGGCACGGCATGCACACCTGGACCCAGCTGATCCTGTCCTCCGCGCACGGCAAGGAGGCCAGCGAGAAGGCCAAGCACGAGATGAGCGCCTACTTCTCCGACCTCATCGGGCTGCGCGAGGGCAGCACGGCCGAGGACGTCACCTCGCTGCTCGGCGCCGCGGTGGGCCGGGGCGAGGTCACCCTGGAGGAGGCCGTCGGTCTCTGCGTCCTCCTCCAGATCGGTGGCGAGGCGGTCACCAACAACAGCGGGCAGATGTTCTACCTGCTGCTGACCCGCCCCGACCTGGTCGAACGGCTGCGCTCCGACCCCGGGATCCGCCCGAGGGCGATCGACGAACTGCTGCGCTACATCCCGCACCGCAACGCCGTCGGCCTCTCCCGGGTCGCCCTGGAGGACGTGGAGATCAGTGGCGTACGGATCCGCGCGGGCGACGCGATCTACGTCTCCTACCTGGCCGCCAACCGCGACCCGGACGTCTTCCCGGACCCGGAGACGATCGACTTCTCCCGCAGCCCCAACCCGCACCTGGCGTTCGGCTTCGGCCCGCACTACTGCCCCGGCGGCATGCTGGCGAGGCTGGAGTCGGAGCTGCTGGTGAACGCCCTGCTGGACCGGGTGCCGGGCCTGCGGCTCGCCGTACCGCCCGGCCAGGTGCCCTTCCGGAAGGGCGCGTTGATCCGAGGGCCCGAGGCCCTGCCCGTGACGTGGTGAGCGGCCTATGACGACGACCGAGGGGCTGGCGGTACCCGAAGGGCCCGCGGCCCGAGGAGTGGCGCAGACCCAGTCGGACGTGCCGGTCCAGGAGGCGACCCATGCCGAGGGGCTGCTCGTGCCCCCGGGCCATGGCCGCGTCGTGGCGACGTCCGCCCAGCGCGTGACGTTCAAGGTCACCGGCGCCCATTCGCGGATGGCCTCCACCTTCGAGGTGGAGGTCCCGCCGGGCTTCGACGTCGGTGCCCATGTGCACACACGCAGCGAGGAGTTGTTCTACGTCCTCGAAGGTGAACTGGACGTGCTCGCCTTCGAGCCACGCGTCCGCACCCCTGACAACTGGCAGAAGTGGGAGTCGAGTTCGGGCAGCCGAGTGGTACGGGCAACCCCGGGCACGGTGATCGTCGTACCCCCCGGCTGCCCGCACGCCTTCGCCAACCCGACGGACACCCCGGCGAAGATGTTCTTCCAGGCGTCCCCGCCGCCCGATCACGAGCGCTACTTCGAGGAGCTGCTGGAGATCCTGGGGAACGGGGGGCCGCCGGACCAGGAGGCGATAGAGGAACTACGCGCCAAGTACGACATCCAGCAACTGACTCCACTCAGGCACAGGTGATTCCGTAAGGAGCGCGGGGCTGTATCACAGCCCCGCAGCGCACCCGCACCCCTACGGCGCTACCGAATCGGCATGCCGGACAAGGTCCGGGCAATGACGAGCCGCTGGATCTCGCTCGTACCCTCGAAGATCGTGTAAATCGCGGAATCGCGATGCATCCGCTCGACGGGGTACTCACGGGTGTACCCGTTACCACCCAGGATCTGAATGGCCTGGGCGGTCACCTTCTTCGCCGTCTCACTGGCGAACAGCTTCGACATCGACCCCTCAGCCGCGGTGAACGGCTTCCCGTTGACCGCCATCCACGACGCCCGCCAGACCAGCAGCCGGGCCGCGTCGATCTGTGTCCGCATGTCCGCCAGCTGGAAGGCCACCCCCTGGTTGTCGATGATCGGGCGCCCGAACTGCTCCCGTGTCCTGGCGTAGTCAAGAGCAACTTCATAGGCAGCCCGAGCAGTACCGACAGCCATCGCGCCGACAGCGGGGCGGCTCGCTTCGAACGTCGCCATCGCCGCATTCCGCACCCGCTCACCGCCGGAGGCCTTCGCCCGGGCGAGCCGCTCGTCCAGCTTCTCCTTGCCGCCGAGCAGGCAGGAGCCGGGAACGCGGACGTTCTCCAGGACGACCTCGGCGGTGTGCGAGGCGCGGATGCCGTGCTTCTTGAACTTCTGCCCCTGGGACAGCCCCGGCGTGCCCGGCGGGATGATGAAGGAGGCGTGCCCCTTGGAGCCCAGTTCCGGGTCGACGACCGCGACGACGACGTGGACGTTGGCGATGCCGCCGTTGGTCGCCCAGGTCTTCGTGCCGTTGATCACCCACTCGTCCTTGGCCTCGTCGTACACGGCACGCGTGCGCATGGAGGCGACGTCGGAGCCGGCGTCGGGCTCGGAGGAGCAGAACGCGGCGACCTTGACGTCGTTCGCGTCGCCGTACATCTGGGGGATCCAGGTGCCGATCTGCTCCTCGGTGCCGTTGGCGAGAACGCCCACGGCGGCGAGGCCGGTGCCCACGATGGAGAGGGCGATGCCCGCGTCGCCCCAGAAGAGCTCCTCCATGGCCATCGGAATACCGAGGCCGGTGGGGTCGAAGTACTGCTGCGCGTAGAAGTCGAGGGAGTAGATGCCGACCTTCGCGGCCTCCTGGATGACCGGCCAGGGAGTCTCCTCGCGCTCGTCCCATTCGGCGGCCGCGGGGCGGATGACGTCGGCGGCGAAGCCGTGCAGCCAGTCCCGGACCTCCTTCTGTTCGTCGTTGAGCTCCATGGTGAACTCGGCCATGTCCCCTCCAGCGGCGGCGCATACAGTGTTACTAGCGGTAACCCGAGTCTGTTACTGACCGGTAGGAAAAGTCAACTCCCGATGACGCGTCGGCATCCCGTTCGATGTGAGCGGCGTGGACAGTGTTAGTTTGCGCAGGCGTCACCGAATCAGCACGGGTGGGGAGAGCACATGGACACCACGCAGCGGACCGATCAGCAGCGGTCCGCCGACCGCCGACGGCGCGAGCTGCTGGAGGCGGCGGACAGAGTCGTTCTGCGTGATGGTCCGCAGGCCTCGATGAACGCCATCGCCGCGGAGGCCGGAATCACCAAGCCGATCCTGTATCGCCACTTCGGCGACAAGGGCGGGCTGTACGCGGCCTTGGCCAAGCGGCACACGGACGCCCTGCTCGACTCACTGCGGGCGGCACTGGACGCCCCGGCCGAACGGCGGGAGCGCGTCGAGTCCACGCTGGACACCTACCTCGCGGCGATCGAGGCACGACCACAGGTGTATCGGTTCCTCATGCATCCGGCGGAGGGAAGCCAGGGGGGCGAACCGGGCTTCGACGTCGGCAAGCATTCGGCTCCGCTGCTTCGGCGGATGGGCGAGGAGTTGGCTCAGGTCATCGAGGAGCGGCTGGATCTCGGGCCCGGGAGTCAGCAGCTGGCTCGGGTCTGGGGGCATGGGATCGTCGGGATGATGCATGCGGCCGGGGACTGGTGGCTCGGGGAGCGGCCGTGCTCCCGGGCCGAGTTGGTGAGGTCTCTCGCTGATTTGCTGTGGGGTCGTCTTGCGGCGGCCGGGGACAAGATGGGCGGTCCGGGGTTCTGACCGCCCCTGACGCACACAGCTCAGCGGCGCCATGAAGATCGGGAGATTTGTCTCATCAGCTTGCGGTGGCGCCAGCCCTTGAGGTGGTCGGCGTACACCGCGCCCTCCAGGTGGTCGGACTCGTGCTGCAGGCACCTGGCGAAGAAGCCCGTGCCGTGGACGGTGACGGGCTCGCCGGCCACCGTGAAACCCTCGACGACCGCGTGGTCGTAGCGTTCCGTGCCCGCTTCCAGGCCCGGCAGGGACAGGCAGCCCTCCGGGCCGCGGATCACCACGCCGTCCGCCTCCACCAGGCGCGGGTTCACGACATGTCCGAGATGTCGGACGTCCTCGTCGTCGGGGCAGTCGTAGACGAACACCCGTAGCGGCACGCCGATCTGGTTCGCGGCCAGGCCCACCCCCTGGGCCGCGTACATGGTCGCGAACAAGTCCTCCACGAGCCCGGCCAGTTCGGGGCCGAAGTCCGTGACGTCCCGGCAGGGCTCGTGCAGGACGGGGTCGTGGAGCAGGGAAAGAGGCCGGACGCGCCCGTGGGCGCCCGGGATCGAGCCGTGTCGCATGGCGGCAAGGGTACGGTTCGTTCAGTTCATGCCCGCAGCCAGGCATGGGCCGGGATTCGGGTGTGCGAATGGATCTCGATAGGCTGAGGCCCACACCACGTAGCCGGATGGCCCCAGGCGCGGCGCGTACGCAAGGAGGATCGAGAACTGATGGCAGGCAACTCGGACCCGCTCACGCCGCGGGCCAAGCTGGCCGTGACCGCGGGCAAGGCGGTCGCGGCGGCGTCGCGCGCCGCGGGACGCGGCAGCGGATCGGTGATCGGTGGCCGAGTCGCACTCAAACTCGACCCCGATCTCCTCGCCCGGCTCGCCCAGAACCTGGACGTCGTCCTGGTCTCGGCGACCAACGGCAAGACCACGACCACCCGGCTGATCGCGGAGGCCCTGCGGGCCGCGGGCCAGGTCGTCTCGAACGCGCTCGGCGCGAACATGCCGGCCGGCATCACCTCGGCACTGGCCGGGGGCTCGGAGGCCAAGTTCGGCGTCATCGAGGTCGACGAGAAATACCTGGCCGGGGTCGCCCGGGACACCGACCCGAAGTGCATCGCGCTGCTCAACCTCTCGCGCGACCAGCTGGACCGCGCGGCCGAGACCCGGATGCTCGCGGAGAACTGGCGCGAGGGCCTCGCCGGAACCAAGGCCGCCGTCGTCGCCAACTGCGACGACCCGCTGGTGGTGTGGGCCGCCTCCTCGTCCCCGAATGTGATCTGGGTCGCAGCCGGGCAGATGTGGAAGGACGACGCCTGGTCCTGCCCGTCCTGCGGTGGCGTGATGCAGCGCCCCGGTGACGACTGGTTCTGCGGCGAGTGCGGCTTCCGCCGGCCGACGCCCACCTGGGCACTGTCCGGGGACCATGTGCTGGATCCGCACGGGTCCGCCTGGCCGATCCACCTGCAGCTGCCGGGTCGCGCCAACAAGGCGAACGCGGCCAGTTCCGCGGCCGTCGCCGCCGTCTTCGGGGTGCCGCCGCAGGTCGCCCTGGAGCGCATGTACCAGGTGCAGGCGGTCGCCGGACGCTACGACGTCGTCCAGTTCGAGGGCCGTGACCTCCGGCTGCTGCTGGCGAAGAACCCGGCCGGCTGGCTGGAGACGTTCTCCCTGATCGACCCGCCGCCCGCCCCGGTGATCCTGTCCGTGAACGCCCGCGGCGCCGACGGTACCGACACCTCCTGGCTGTGGGACGTCGACTACACCCGGCTGACCGGCCACCCGATCTTCGTCATCGGTGACCGGAAGCTGGACCTCGCCGTCCGTCTGGAGGTCGCGAACCAGCACTTCCAGGTCTGCGAGAACCTCGACCAGGCCGTGCAGATGTGCCCGCCGGGCCGGATCGAGGTCATCGCGAACTACACCGCGTTCCAGGACCTGCGCCGCCGCGTCGGCAACTGATCTTCGAAGGGCGATCACCTCATGAGCGACAACCAACTGCGGCTGGTGTGGATCTACCCCGACCTGCTGAGCACCTACGGCGACCAGGGCAACGCGCTCGTCGTGGAGCGCCGGGCCCGGCAGCGCGGCCTGGACGTGGCCCGGCTGGACGTGCGCAGCGACCAGCCGATCCCGACCTCCGGTGACATCTACCTGATCGGCGGCGGCGAGGACCGGCCGCAGCGGCTCGCGGCCGAGCGGCTGCGCCGCGACGGCCATCTGCACCGCGCGGTGGAGAACGGCGCGATCGTCTTCTCCGTGTGCGCCGGCTACCAGATCCTCGGCCACGAGTTCATCAACGACCTCGGCCAGCGCGAGCCGGGCCTCGGCCTGCTCGACGTGGTCTCGGTGCGCGGCGAGGGCGAGCGGTGCGTCGGCGACGTCCTCGCGGACATCGACCCGCAGCTCGGCCTGCCCCAGCTGACCGGCTTCGAGAACCACCAGGGCGTCACCCACCTCGGCCCCTCCGCCCGCCCCTTCGCCCAGGTCCGCCTGGGCCGGGGCAACGGCACCGGGGACGGGACGGAGGGCGCGTACAACGGGACGGTCTTCGGTACCTACATGCACGGCCCGGTGCTGGCCCGTAACCCGCTGATCGCCGATCTGCTGCTGAAGCTGGCGCTCGACGTCAACGCGCTGCCACCGATCGACGACCGCTGGTACGACGCGCTCCGCAACGAGCGCATCGCGGCTGCGCAGCAGCCTGCGTGAACACAGTTGCGCAGCAGCCTGCGTAAGCGTCGTTTCAGCGCCGTCTCAGCGTGTTCCGGCACTGTCGTAGGCGGGCTCGTAGCGAGCCCGCCTGACGTGCCGTCCGCTCACATGTGCGGGCGCGTCCAGCAGGCGGACGCCCGCTACGGAGCCACCCCCTCCCGCCGGTAGGGTGACCGGGAATCCGCCGGACGACGTGGTCCGGTTTTCCGGCCCACGTTGAGAAGGTATTTCGGGCTATGCGCATTGGTGTCCTCACGTCCGGCGGCGACTGCCCCGGCCTGAACGCCGTCATCCGGTCCGTCGTGCACCGTGCCGTCGCCGACCACGGCGACGAGGTCATCGGCTTCCGGGACGGCTGGAAGGGCCTCCTGGAATGCGACTACATGAAGCTCGACCTCGACGCCGTGGGCGGCATCCTGGCCCGCGGCGGCACCATCCTCGGCTCCTCCCGGGTCCAGCCCTCGCACCTGCGGGACGGTGTGGAGCGGGCCAAGGGCCATGTCGCGGAACTGGGCCTCGACGCGATCATCCCGATCGGCGGCGAGGGCACGCTGAAGGCGGCCCGGCTGATGTCGGACAACGGCCTGCCCGTCGTCGGTGTCCCGAAGACCATCGACAACGACATCGCCGTCACGGACGTCACCTTCGGCTTCGACACGGCGGTCGGTGTCGCCACCGAGGCCCTGGACCGGCTGAAGACCACCGCCGAGTCCCACCAGCGGGTGCTCGTGGTGGAGGTCATGGGCCGGCACACCGGCTGGATCGCGCTGCACTCGGGCATGGCGGCCGGCGCCCACGCCATCGTCGTACCGGAACGGCCCTTCGACATCGAGGAGTTGGCCGCGCGCGTCGGTGCGCGGTTCGAGGCGGGCAAGCGGTTCGCCATCGTGGTCGCCGCGGAGGGCGCCAAGCCGCGGCCCGGCTCCATGGAGTTCGACGAGGGCGGCAAGGACATGTACGGCCACGAGCGCTTCGCGGGGATCGCCCGGCAGCTGTCGATCGAGCTGGAGCAGCGGCTCGGCAAGGAAGCCCGGCCGGTGATCCTGGGGCATGTGCAGCGGGGCGGGACGCCCACGGCGTACGACCGGGTGCTGGCCACGCGGTTCGGCTGGCACGCGGTGGAAGCCGTGCACCGCGGGGAGTTCGGCATGATGACCGCGCTGCGCGGGACCGACATCGTCATGGTGTCGCTCGCCGAGGCCGTGGAGACGCTGAAGACGGTTCCCACGGAGCGGTACGACGAGGCGGAGTGCGTCCTGTAGTTCAGCTGAGAACAACCCGCCCCCGGTCACAGCCGTGACCGGGGGCGGTTCTACTCTTGGGGGCGGACAGACGCGTACAACCCCCACGAATCAGGAGCCGCCGGATGGATCACAGCGGGCACGGCATGATGATGGACTTGCCGCCGTTCACGCTGGGGCGGGGGCTCCAGTGGTCGGCGGATCCCTTCTTCCTCGTCGCCTGTCTGGCCGGGCTGGCTCTGTACGGCTGGGGTGTGGTGCGGCTGCGGCGGCGTGGGGACGGGTGGCCCGCGGCCCGTACGGTGTCGTACGTCGTCGGTGTGCTGACCGTCGCGCTGGTGATGTGCACCAGGCTGAACGACTACGGCATGGTCATGTTCAGCGTGCACATGGTGCAGCACATGGTGATCAGCATGCTGTCGCCGATCCTGATCCTGCTGGGCGCCCCGGTCACGCTGGCGCTGCGCGCGCTGCCGGTGGCAGGCAAGGGCCGCAAGGGGCCGCGCGAGCTGCTGCTGGCGCTGCTGCACAGCCGGTACATGCGGATCATCACCCACCCGGCCTTCACGATCCCGATGTTCATCGCGAGCCTGTACGCGCTGTACTTCAGCCCGCTGTTCGACTTCCTGATGGGGTCGAAGGTCGGGCACATCGGGATGATGGTGCACTTCCTCGCCGTGGGTGTGGTCTTCTTCTGGCCGATCATCGGCGTGGACCCGGGGCCCCACCGGCCGGGTCACCTGATGCGGATGCTGGAGCTGTTCGCGGGCATGCCGTTCCACGCCTTCTTCGGTATCGCGCTGATGATGGCGTCGGAGCCGATGGTCGAGACGTTCAAGCACCCGTCCGCCTCGCTCGGCATCGACGCACTCTCCGACCAGAACGCGGCCGGCGGCATCGCCTGGGCGTTCAGTGAGATCCCGTCCGTGCTGGTGCTGATCGCGCTGCTGTTCCAGTGGTACGGCTCCGAGCAGCGGCAGGCCAGGCGCATGGACCGGGCCGCCGACCGGGACGGCGACAAGGAGCTGGAGGCGTACAACGCCTATCTGGCCTCGCTCAACGCGCGGGAGAGCTGAGTCCGCGGTATGCCGTTGTGGCGGCGTTCGGGGCACCATGGTCAGGGACGGACCATGAGGAGGGTGTCGCGATGCCCGGTTCCATGAACGGTTCCACCAAGGCGATGGGGGCGATGACCGTCGGCGGTCTCGTCGTCGTGACGGCCTACACGGTCGCGCTCGGCAGCAACGGCTGGCTGTGGTTCGGCTGGGTGGTGCTGGGGCTGCTGACGCTCGCCATGGTCGTCACCCAGTCGTAGGACGCTCGTCGCGGGCGTGGCTGATTACAGTGCCCGCATGAACAGCAGGGCTGCCTCCTTCGACGACCTCGACCGGAAGATCATCACCGCGCTGATGGCGAACGCCAGGACCAGCTTCGCCGAGATCGGCGCGGCGATCGGGCTGTCGTCCACCGCGGTCAAACGGCGCGTGGACCGACTGCGGGAGACCGGAGTGGTGACCGGGTTCACGGCGACCGTGAAGCCCGCCGCGCTCGGCTGGCGCACGGAGGCGTACGTCGAGGTGTACTGCGAGGGCGCGGCCCCGCCGCGGCGCCTGGCGGAGGTGGTGCGCAACCACCCGGAGATCACGGCGGCCATGACGGTCACCGGCGGCGCGGACGCGCTGCTGCACGTGCGGGCGCGGGACGTGGAGCACTTCGAGGAGGTGCTGGAGCGGATCCGCGCCGAACCGTTCATCCGGAAGACGATCAGCGTGATGGTGCTGTCCCACCTCCTCCCGGAAAGCCCGGAAGCGGGCGCGACCCACGCCGCACCCGAATGATCGCGAAATAAACGCCGCAACGCGCAGTTCTCGTGCGTTCTCCCTGGTGAGAACGCAGCGATGCTGCGCATGCACGCAGCTTTCATTTCTTGTCGTCCGCCTCCGTCACTTCCTACCGTTGTGCCAACCCTCAGTGACGCGCAGGAAAGCGGAGGAAACCCTCTGTGCCCGAAAGCCGTGTGCCGCGCCCTCGGCGCTTCCTTGTCTGCGAACCCAGACATTTCGCCGTGCAGTACGCGATCAATCCCTGGATGCATCCCGACACGCCCGTCGACGTGGATCTGGCCCAGGAGCAGTGGCAGGCGCTGATCCGCGCCTACCGCTCCCACGGCCACACCGTCGAGGCGGTCGACCCGGTCCCGGGTCTGCCCGACATGGTGTTCGCCGCCAACGCGGCGTTCGTGGTCGGCGGCCGGGTCTTCGGCTCCCTGTTCCACGCGCCGGAGCGACGCCCCGAGTCGGTCCACTACGACACGTGGTTCAAGTCGGCCGGCTACGACGTCTACCGGCCCGAGGCGGTGACCGAGGGCGAGGGGGACCTGGTGTGGACGGGCCGGTACGTGCTGGCCGGCACCGGGTTCCGCACCACCCGTGAGGCCCACCGCGAGGCGCAGGAGTTCCTCGGCCACCCGGTGATCGGCCTGACCCTGGTGGACCCGCACTTCTACCACCTGGACACGGCGCTGTTCGTCCTCGACGGCGGGCACCAGGAAAACATCGCCTACTACCCGGAGGCCTTCTCGCCGGGGAGCCGGGAGGTGCTCAAGCGCCTGTACCCGGACGCGGTGCTCGCCACCCGCGACGACGCGATGGCCTTCGGTCTGAACTCCGTGTCCGACGGCCGGCACGTCTTCATCGCCCCCAAGGCCGAGGCGCTGGCCGAGCGCCTGGCCGACCACGGTTACGTCCCCGTCCCCGTCGACCTGTCGGAGTTCCACAAGGCCGGCGGTGGCATCAAGTGCTGCACCCAGGAGATCCGCTGATGACCGCACCCGCGCACGAGCGCACGTCCGACGACCTGATCAAGGCGGAGGAGCCGGTCCTCGCGCACAACTACCACCCCCTGCCCGTGGTCGTCGCCCGGGCCGAGGGCACCTGGGTGGAGGACGTCGAGGGCCGCCGCTACCTCGACATGCTGGCCGGTTACTCTGCCCTCAACTTCGGCCACCGGCACCCGGCGCTGATCGAGGCCGCGCACCGCCAGCTCGACCGGCTGACCCTCACCTCCCGCGCCTTCCACAACGACCGGCTCGCCGAGTTCGCCGAGCGGCTCGCGGAGCTGACCGGCCTGGACATGGTGCTGCCGATGAACACCGGCGCGGAGGCGGTGGAGAGCGGCATCAAGGTGGCCCGCAAGTGGGCGTACGACGTGAAGGGCGTCCCCGCCGACCAGGCCACGATCGTGGTCGCGGCGGAGAACTTCCACGGCCGTACGACGACGATCGTCAGCTTCTCCACGGACGAGACGGCCCGCGCCGGCTTCGGCCCCTTCACGCCCGGCTTCCGGATCGTGCCGTACAACGACCTGGCCGCGCTGGAGGAGGCCGTCGACGAGACGACGGCCGCGGTGCTGCTCGAGCCCATCCAGGGCGAGGCCGGGGTCGTCATCCCGGACGACGGCTACCTGGCCGGCGTCCGGGAGCTGACGCGCCGCAAGGGCTGCCTGTTCATCGCCGACGAGATCCAGTCCGGCCTCGGTCGCACCGGCCGTACCCTCGCCGTCGAGCACGAGGACGTGGTCCCGGACGTGCTGCTGCTCGGCAAGGCGCTCGGCGGCGGCATCGTGCCGGTGTCGGCGGTGGTGGCCCGGCGCGAGGTGCTGGGCGTGCTGCACCCGGGCGAGCACGGCTCCACGTTCGGCGGCAACCCGCTGGCGGCGGCGGTCGGCACGGCGGTGGTCGAGCTGCTGGAGACCGGCGAGTTCCAGCGCCGGGCGGCCGACCTGGGGCAGATCCTGCACAGCGGCCTGGCCGAGCTGGTCGGCCGGGGCGTGACCGGTTTCCGTGCCCGCGGACTGTGGGCGGGCGTCGACGTGGACCCGGCCATCGGCACCGGCCGTGAGATCAGCGAGCGCCTCATGCGGGAGGGCGTCCTGGTCAAGGACACGCACGGCTCCACGATCCGGCTGGCGCCCCCGCTGACGATCACGGCCGAAGAGCTGCGCTCGGCGCTCGGCGCGCTGGAGAAGGCGCTCGGCGCGGCCGGCTAGGGACGGGGGCAGGGGGCCGGCGCTACGCAGCCGGCCCCCTGCCCACTCGGCCGGCTCCGGCTCTAGCTCTCGCTCTTGCCGAGGAGCTGCTTCATCTCCTCGATCTCGGCGTTCTGGGCGCTGACTATGTCGTCGGCCATGCCCTTGGCGGGGCCGTACCGGCCCTCGCCCTTCTCCGTGGTGGCCATCTCGACGGCGCCCTGGTGGTGCTCGACCATCAGGGACAGGAACTTCGTGTCGAAGTCCTTGCCGGTGGCCTTCTTGAGGGCGGCCATGTCGTCCTCGCTCATCATCCCGGACATGCCGGCGTGACCCGAGTGGTCCATGCCGGCCATCGGCACCTGCTCACCCCAGGCCCTCAGCCAGCCGGTCATGGTGCGGATCTCCGGGTCCTGCGCCTTCTCGATGCGGGCGGCGAGGTCCTTCACCCGGGCCGAGGAGGCCCGCCCGTCGGCGAGCCGCGCCATCTCCAGGGCCTGCTGGTGGTGCGGGATCATGCCCTGGGCGAAGGCGACGTCCTGGGCGTTGTGGGCGGTGGCGGGGGCGGAGGGGCTCGGGCTCGCGCTCGCCGAGGTGCCGTGGCCCGCGTGGTCGCTGCCGCCACCGCCACAGGCGGCGAGGACGACGGAGGCGACGCCGGTCACCGCGACGAGGGCGGCACGGCGCGTCAGGGTACGGGTGGTCATACGGGAACTCCTGCTGTTCGAACGATGTCTTCGGGCACGCGTGGGAGGACGACCGCGGCGCATGCGGTCGTCGCGGCCTCTAGATCCGCAGGAGTTGGAGTTCCGCCAGGGAGGGTGGTGCACGGGCCCCGTCCGGCGCCGTGACAGCGCGCGATCGCAGGGCATCGACCGGTGCGGGGGCGGTCACGGGGTCGGGTACGAGCGCGGGCGGCCGCGGGCCGCCGTTCACGGCGCCGGACGCGCAGGTGGGATCGGCGTGGTGCATCAGATGGCCGCCGCAGTGCCCGTCGCCCTCGGGACAGTCGCCCTGGGTGATGACCGCGACCTTCGTGTGCGCGGCCCGGGCATGCTCCGCGTGCCCCGTCCCGCCGCCGGGCGCCAGGGCGTGCATGCCCAGCAGCCCGGCCAGCACCGCCAGCACGAACAGCGCGCGCAGCCGCCGCTGGGGCGGTCGCCGGGTGTGCTGTCCGGTGCTGTGCATCGGGGACATCGTATCGGTCGCGCGCGGTGAACGAGCCGGGGCCCCGCCGACGCGGGCGCGCGGGCATGGTCCGTCAGGTTACGTACCGCGAGGAGCCCTTGACGCGGGTCCAGCCAATCGATATGTACATGCCATCCCTTGGTATGGACCAATCCTGTGCGGCCTCGCGCGCCGGCCCGGCGCCCAACTCCCCAGCGGAGGCAGCGATGCGAAGACCATCAGCACTCGTCGCCCTGTTCCTCGGCGCACTGCTCCTGCTCCTGGCCCCACCACCCGCACTCGCCGCGGGCTCGGCCACGGCGTCCTTCGCCAGGACCTCGACCTGGGACGGCGGTTACCAGGGCGCCTACACCCTCACCAACGGCGGCAGTACGACCCTGTCCGCCTGGACCGTCGAGTTCGACCTGCCCTCCGGCACCACGGTCGGCTCGTACTGGGACGCGCTGCTCACCCGGAGCGGCAACCACTACACCTTCAAGAACCGTGAGTACAACGGCTCGTTGGCGCCGGGTGCGAGCACCACCTTCGGGTGGGTGTCGAGCGGCACCGGCACGCCGGCCGACTGCCGGCTGGGCGGCGCGCCCTGCACGGGTGGTTCGGGTGGCGGCGACACGACCCCGCCCAGCGTGCCCGGCGGGGTGACCGTGGGCTCCGCGTCCAGTTCGTCGCTGACCGTGCGGTGGACGGCCGCGACGGACGACTCCGGATCCGTCGCGGGCTACGACATCTCGCGCGACGGCGGCACAGCCGTCACGGTGACCGGAACCTCGTACACCGTCACCGGACTGCAGGCGAACACGAGTTACTCGATCCGCGTGCGGGCCCGGGACGCCGCGGGCAACGTCTCCGCCTACAGCGCGGCGGTCAGCGCTACGACCTCCTCCGGAGGCACCCCGCCGGGCGGCGGCGTGCACACGGCTCCGTACATCGACATGGGCGCGTGGCCCACCCCGAGCATGCCCGACATGGCCTCGGCCGGCGGGCTCAAGAGCTACACCATGGCGTTCGTCACCGCCTCCGGCTGCAAGGCCATGTGGTTCAACGCACATGACCCGCGCGACGGCTGGGCCAAGGACCAGATCGACGCGATCCGGGCGAACGGCGGCGACGTGAAGGTCTCCTTCGGCGGCGCGTCCGGCATCGAACTGGCCCAGGCCTGCGACTCGGTGGACTCCCTCTACACCGAGTACGACGCGGTCGTGAACGCGTACGACCTGACCTATGTCGACTTCGACATCGAGGGCGCGGCCGTCGCCGACCCGGCCTCGATCAGCCGCCGTTCCCAGGCCCTGGCGCGTCTGCAGCAGGCCCACCCCGGGCTGCGGATCTCCCTCACGCTCCCCGTACTCCCGGAGGGCCTGACCTCGGACGGCCTCAACGTGGTCGAGGCGGCGCGGGACGCCGGGGTCGACCTCGACCTCGTGAACATCATGGCCATGGACTACTACCGGAGCGTCGACTACGGCGACGCCGCTCTGCAGGCCGCGCAGTCCACCTTCACACAGCTGCGGTCGCTCTACCCGGGCAAGTCGGATGCCCAGCTGTGGGCGATGACCGGCGTGACACCGATGCTCGGCCAGAACGACGACGGCCACGTCTACGACCAGGGCGACGCCCGACAGCTGGTCTCCTTCGCGCAGGGCAAGCACCTCGGGGAGCTGGCCTTCTGGGAGGCGACCCGGGACCGCAACGCCTGTACCGGGGCCCTGTACCAGTGCACGAACGTCCCGCAGTCCCCCTACGAGTTCGCGAAGATCTTCGCGGCGTACACGGGCTGACCTGCCCTCGGTGCCGCCTACGGCCGCTCGCCCGTGCCACGACCCGGTGGACCGGGCGAGCCGGCCGGACCGGGGTGGGGCCGCGACCGGCCGTACCAGTCGTGCACCACGACACTGCCCACCAGGAGGTCCTGGACGGAGGCCCGGCGCCTGCTGGCCGGGATCCACAGCAGTCCCAGCGGAAAGACGAGGTACAGGACGGCCCGCAGCACGGCGGGCACGAGGGTGAGGCGGGCGCCGGACCGGCCGGTCACCCGCAGGCCCATCATCTGGTCACCGACGGTGCGCCCGACCGTGCACCAGCTGCCCGAGAGATAGGCCAGCGCGATCGCGGAGCCGAAGCCCGTGGCGCCCCACAGACCGAGCTGGGGCGCCGAGAACGGAGGTCCCACCAGCAGATACCGCAGCGCCGCGTAGCCGAAGTGGATGACCGCCACCGCGCCGAGCACCACGAGGACGTCCACGACGGCGGCCACGGTACGCGTGACCATCCCGGCCGGAAGTCCTTGGACGACCGAGGGACCGGAGGCACGGGCCATCGAGGTCACGGCGCCGCCGGTCCCTCGCGTCGCGCTCCGGGCGGCGGCTCACCGGCCGGCGGCTCCGGAGAGGATCCGGCACGATGCAGCAGCCGGCCGGCGAACCGGTCCACGAACCGGTCGGCGCGGGCGTTCTGCTCACGGAACGCGTCCAGCGTCTCCGCCGTCATGCTGCCGCCGGTGTCCCGGACGAGCCGCCCGACGTCCAGCTCCTCCAGCACCTGCTCGGTGTACGTCACCAGGTCCACCCGGGCCAGCACCGCGTCGAGGTCGATGCGCCGGGCGACACGGTCCACGTCCAGCCGCTCCGCCACCGCGTCCACGTCGATCCGGCCGATGACGGCGTCGAGGTCGACCCGGGCCAGCAGCGTGTCGACGTCGACACGGGCCAGCACGGCGTCCAGGTCGACGCGGGCGAGGACCGCGTCGAGGTCGACCCGGGCCAGCAGGGCGTCGAGGTCGATGCGGCGGGCCACGCGGTCCACGTCGAGACGGTCGGCGACGGCGTCGAGGTCGAGCTCGTCCACGACGGCCGCCGTCACCGCCCGGACGAGCGCCCGCGCCAGGTCCTCCGCCTGGTGGCGCGACCGCACCCGTTCCGCCGCTCCCCGCGCGCTCCAGTACGCGATGCGGCGGTCCGCCGCACCCCGCACGGCCGACGGCACGAGCAGCCGGGTCGCGGCGCGGGCCAGGCGCCCGGCCCGGTCGGCCGTGCCCATGACCCTGGACACCGACCGCCGCTCCGCCTCCAGCGCGAGTCCGAGCAGGGCGTCGCCGAGGGGCGCCGGCGCGCCCGGCGGACGCGGAGTCCCGGGACGAGCCGCGGACACGGCCTGCGACGCAAGGTCGGCCAGGCCCAGGACCAGCCGCGTCACCCCCTGGGGCACGGGCCGCACCAGGCCGTCGTCGCCGCTCCCACCCGTCGGCGCGGAGGCGGGCGAGTCGCCCGCGGACCTGCTCATGCCGCTATCGGACCATCCCGGGCCGCGGCCCGCCCTCACCCACCAGGGGTGACCTGCCTCGACCGACCAGAACGGCGCGTACACGTCATTCGGATCGTGGTCACCGACGTCCGGACGGGCTCACCCGCGTCGGGTGAGCAAGGGGCGGCGGGCGGCCGCCTACGGTGAGGGGAGCCAAGACGGCAGACTCCGGAAAGGCGGTCTCCCATGCCCACCACATCAGACGCTCCCGTTCTCGACACGCTGGCGGCCATGACGATCGACTCGATCGAACGCTGCGGCATGGACGAGCACACGCTCATCCTGACCCGCATCGCCGCGCTCGTGGCCATGGACGCACCGGCGATCTCCTACCTCGCCCACGTCGACCCGGCGGTCAAGGCCGAACTGACCGTGGAGCAGCTGCAGGACGTCCTCGTGGCGATCGCCCCCGTCGTCGGCACCGCGCGCGTCATGTCGGCCGCGGGCCACATCGCCGAGGCCTTCGGCGTGGCCATCGCCCTGGCCGAGACAGAGGCCCAGTCCATCGCCGAGGCCGAGGCCCGAAGCCGGGACCGCTCCTGAACCGGGCAACAACGGCTCGTCCCCGTGAATGTGAGACGACGTCAGGTACGACCGAACCTGGAGTCGGTGGCGACGCGCCGGAGCCTCACTGGCCGACCGGCCTGATCCGGCGGCCGGTGAGCCGCCTGGGCCGGATCGACACCCACATCTCACGCTCGCCGCCCGCCCAAGGCTCGGCGTGGGCGTGCTCGGCCAGGCGCCGCACGACGTCGGGCTCCGTGACGACTCGCGCGGGACCGACGACGAGAACGCTCCAGCCCTGGCTCAAGGCCTCGTCCACGTGGTCGACCTCGAAGGCCACCTCCGCTCCCACGGCCGCCGCGGGTACGGAGTCGGGGGTCGTCCGGTAGGCGATCGCGTCATCGATGACCTCGTAGTTCACCGGGACGACCGCCGGGCCGTCGGGGGTCGACACCGCTACACGCCCCACGCCATGGGTGGAAAGCAGCGCGCGGCATTCGTCGGGGCTGAGGTCCCGAAGCTGGGGGTGCAGGAGCGCGTGTCCCTGGCCCGGCGGCAGATCGACGCCGCCCCCGCGCAGGGCTGCGACGCTGGTACCCAGCGCCGAGGCGAGGCGGATGAGCGTCGCCAGGCTCGGATCGGCCGCGCGTTCTTCCAGGTAGGCAAGGTAGTCCGGCGCCATTGCAGCACGGCGGGCAGTCTCTTCCCGGCTCAGGCCCTGTCGCTCGCGCTCGGCGGCCACGCGCCGGCCGATGTCGCCGGGGTTCGGTTCCGTCTCCCGTGGGGTTCTGTCGGACACGCCTCCAGTCTCCCCGGTGACCCGCCCGGAAGGCCCGTCGGCACTCCCTGGCCCATGCTCGAGATGACGGACGTGCGCGTCGGGCCCCGGGAACACCAGCGTCACCTCGTGTGT
Organism: Streptomyces sp. NPDC001450; assembly: GCF_053597295.1. Taxonomy (NCBI): domain Bacteria; kingdom Bacillati; phylum Actinomycetota; class Actinomycetes; order Kitasatosporales; family Streptomycetaceae; genus Streptomyces; species Streptomyces sp. NPDC001450. The sequence continues at coordinate 95,864 of NZ_JBSFHY010000024.1, read as the reverse complement.
GTCCGACCAGCGCACGTCGTACGGCGGCGTTCCATCCGCATGGTGCAGTCCGACGATCTCGCCGTCGCGCCGGGAGGTACCCGTCGTCGGACTTTCGATGACGAGTTGATCGCCGAGTTCTGCTCGCATGATCGCCACCGTCCCCTCAAGGTGATGCTGTAGTCCAACGTGTCACGCGCGGTGTGCCGCCGCACGTGGTCCGGCACTCGGGTGGCCGAGCGGGTCGGTCTCGGGACCGCGGCTCCGAAGACGGGGCGGAGCTTCCCGCTTCTGTGAGTAGTTCCAGCAGGTCGCCCCGGGTACGAGGCCCGTGGCGGGAGATCTCCTGGCATCCATCGTCGCTCGCCACCCGGTAGAAGTGCGACCGACCGGACGGCTCTCCTTCAAGGGTCACCGAGCCCTGCTGCGCACGGGTCGGGCCGACAGATGAGATCAACCGCAGGGCCGAGGGCTCCTGGGGCAGCTGATTCACCACGCCGAACACGCCGAGCCCGGTGTGCCCCGGGCGTCCACACCGGCCGGCCCCTGATCTTCTTCACGGACGGCTTGGCCGATCACCCCGAACGGTCCGTCGACACGGGTCTGCGCGCCCGCGACGCCCCGAATCGGAGCTCCCGTACACGCAACGCCCGATGCAGCGGGACCCAGCCGTGCGACGGCTCTCCTACAGCCGACCGCTCGTGAACCGTTCCCCGCTACCCGCCGGGTGCCGTCGAACGGATTCGGCTCGTCGGGCATCCTTGGGGAGTGTGCCGCGAGACGGTGAGGGGAGCTGTGGTGGACGAACGCGCGCAGGATTCGCGTGAGGTGGAGGCATTCGGGATGTCTCCGCAGCTGCGGCTGGACGTTCTGCTGGACGACCTGCAGCAGCAGGTGGCGCAGGTCCGGGCGGCTCGGGACCGGGTCCACACGCTGCTCGACGCGGTGCTGGCCGTCGGCTCCGACCTCGACCTGGAGGTGGTGCTGCACCGCATCGTGGAGTCGGCGGTCACCCTGGTCGACGCCCAGTACGGGGCACTCGGCGTCCTTGGCGACGAAGGCACGATCAAGCAGTTCCTCACCGTCGGGATCGACGAGGAGGCCATCGCCCGCATCGGACACTACCCGCGCGGCGAGGGCATCCTCGGGCTGCTCATCCGGCACCCGGAGCCGCTGCGCCTGGCGAACCTGGCGGACCATCCGGCATCCGCCGGCTTCCCGGCCGGGCACCCACCGATGACCAGCTTCCTCGGTGCTCCGATCCGGGTGCGTGACCAGGTCTTCGGCAACCTGTACCTGACCAACAAGAAGAGCGGCACGGAGTTCGACACCGACGACGAGGCGGTGCTGCGCACCCTGGCCGCGGCGGCCGGTGTCGCGATCGACAACGCCCGGCTGTACGACGACGCGCACCGCCGGCAGCGATGGCTGGCGGCCAGCAACGAACTGACCCGCAGCCTCCTGTCCGGCGCCGAGCCCGCCGCCGTACTGGAGTCCTTCACCACCACCGTGCGGGAGATGGCCGGCGCGGACCTGGTCACCCTGGCGGTGCCCGTCGGCGACAAGGGCGAGCTGGTCATCGAGGCCGCCTCGGGAGCGCGGGCCGAAGAGGTCGGCGGGCTGCTGCTGCCCGCCACGGCGCTGGCCGCCAAGGTCTACACGTCAGGGGAGACGATCACCAGCGAGGCCGTGAGCGTCGACCCGCGCGCCGAGGGCGGCAGCGCCTCGGTGGTGGAGCTCGGGCCGGCGTTCTTCGTCCCCCTCGGCACCCGAGAGCACGTCCGCGGGGTGCTACAGGTCGCGAACGTACCCGGCGGCGTCCTCTTCACCGACGCCGTGATCGACATGGTCACCGGGTTCGGCAACCAGGCCGCGCTGGCCCTGGACGTCGCCGAACACCGCCGGGACACCGAACGCATGGTCGTACTCAACGACCGCGACCGGATCGCCCGGGACCTGCACGACCTGGTCATCCAACGGCTCTTCGCCGGCGCGCTGTCCCTGCAGTCCACACTGGGCAGGGTCTCCGACCGGCCGCAGGTGAGCGAACGGATCCAGCGGGTCGTGGACGACCTCGACGACACCATCAAGATCATCCGCTCGACCGTCTACGCCCTGCGCGAGCACGATCAGTCTCGCGGCAGTGGACTGCGCGCCCAGCTGGTGGCGGCCACCGAACGGGCCGCCGAGTCGCTCGGCTTCGCCCCCGCGCTGCGCATGACGGGGCTGCTGGACACGGCCGTCTCCGCCGAACAGGCCGAGCAGTTGCTGGCCGTGCTCGGCGAAGCCCTGTCCAACGCCGCCCGGCACGCGCACGCCGGCACCGTCGACGTCACCGTCGAGGTCACCGACACCGAGCTGAAGCTACGTGTAGCCGACAACGGCCGAGGAATCGACCCGGCGGCCACCCGCCGCAGCGGCTTGGCCAACCTCCGCAGGCGCGCGGAGGAGCTGGGCGGCACCTTCAGCGTCTCCGCGAGCCGGCCGAGCGGCACCGTCGTCGAGTGGGCCGTTCCGATCTCCTCGGCAGGCTGACGCTTCCCGCCGGTCAAGGGCTTCATCCAGCGGCTACGGCTCGTCGCCGCCGTCGATCAGGCGCCTGTGGAGTTCCATGGTCATCATGTGGATGGCCCGAGTCAGCTCGGTATTGGTCTTGAGTTCCAGTTCCTGCTCGACGAAGTCGTGGTCTGCCTTGATCTGCTGGAAGGCCGCCTGCCGGTTCTGGCCGATCATGACGAACGTCGACAGGAAGATCGCTTCGAGTGACACCACCAGAGTCAACGTGGGCCAGGGGCTGGACTCGAAGAACAGCATCCAGACCGCGAAGACGACGGCGTGGATGTAGACGAACGTCATCGAGCCGGCGAACTTGGTGATGGCGTCGGCGACACGTAGCTGAACGTCTTCTGCGCGCCTGCTGTGATGTGCGATCACCGCGGGGTGGTGCCGAACCCCGGCCACGGACTGGCTCATCTCGGCGTACCTCTCGCGTAGAGATCGTGCGCCCCGCACGCCTCGGCCGCCCTGTCGGGCGGCCGAGGCGTCCGAGACGGAGGACCGGTCAGCCATCCCACGTCCAGTCGGCGACCTCGGGCAGGTCCATGCCGTGCTCCCGGATCCAGACGTCGTGGCGCTGGCGGGCGTCCTCCATGCTCTGGCGTACGGTGGCGGCGCGCACCGCCAGGCCGGGGACGCGGTCGATGACGTCCATGACGAGGCGGTAGCGGTCGAGGTCGTTGCGGACCACCATGTCGAACGGCGTGGTCGTGGTGCCGATCTCCTTGTAGCCGCGAACGTGCAGGTTGCGGTGCCCGGTACGGCGGTAGGCCAGGCGGTGGATCAGCCACGGGTAGCCGTGGTATGCGAAGATCACCGGCTTGTCCGGGGTGAACAGGCCGTCGTATTCGAAGTCGGTCATCCCGTGCGGGTGTTCCTCGCTCGGCAGCAGCCGGGCGATGTCGACGACGTTGACCACACGGACGGCCAGTTCCGGCAGGTGCCGGCGCAGCAACTGGGCCGCGGCGAGCACCTCCTGGGTGGGCACGTCGCCCGCGCAGGCCAGCACCACGTCCGGTTCACGGGAGCCGTTCTCGGTGCCGGCCCACTCCCAGATACCCGCACCGCGTGCGCAGTGGACCTTCGCCTCCGCCATGGAGAGCCAGTCGAAGCAGGGCTGTTTGCCGGCGACGACGACGTTGACGTAGTCCTTGCTGCGCAGCGCGTGATCGGCCACGGACAGCAGGGTGTTGGCGTCCGGCGGGAAGTAGACCCGAACCGCCTCGGGGCTCTTGTTGAGGATGTGGTCGACGAAACCGGGGTCCTGGTGGGAGAAGCCGTTGTGGTCCTGGCGCCACACGTGCGAGGTCAGCAGGTAGTTGAGCGAGGCGATCGGCGCGCGCCAGGGCAGCCGACGAGTGGTGCGCAGCCACTTGATGTGCTGGTTGACCATCGAGTCGACGATGTGGACGAAGGCCTCGTAGCAGGAGAACAGCCCGTGCCGGCCGGTGAGAAGGTAGCCCTCCAGCCAGCCCTGGCAGGTGTGTTCGGACAGGATCTCCATCACCCGGCCGTGACGTTCGAGGTGCTCATCCACTGGGAGCACCTGGGCCTGCCATGCCTTGCCGCTGGCCGCGTAGACCGCCTGGAGCCGGTTGGAGGCGGTCTCGTCGGGGCCGACGAGGCGGAAGTCGCGCCGTCCACTCGTGGCGTGCATGACGTCCTGGAGCATGTCGCCGAGAACACGGGTGGGTTCGTGCATGGTGGCGCCGGGCTTGTCGACCTCGACGGCGTACCGCTCCAGCGGCGGCAGGGAAAGCTCCCGCAGCAGCAGCCCGCCGTTGGCGTGCGGGTTGGCGCCCAGTCGGCGCCTGCCCTCGGGGACGCAGGCCAGCACGTCGGGGCGCGGGGCGCCGTGCTGGTCGAACAGTTCCTCCGGCCGGTAGGAGCGCATCCACTGCTCCAGTTGCCGCAGGTGCTCGCGGTTGTCCCGTACGGCGGCCAGCGGGACCTGGTGGGCGCGCCAGGTGCCCTCCACGGGCAGGCCGTCGACCTCGGCCGGGCCGGTCCAGCCCTTGGGGGTGCGCAGCACGATCACCGGCCAGTGCGGCCGCTCCCCGACGCCGTCCTCACGGGCACTGCTCTGGATGGCCGCGATGCGCTCCAGTGCGTCATCCATCGCGGCGGCCATCGCCCGGTGGACAGTCATCGGGTCGTCGCCGGAGACGTGAACGGGGGCGTGGCCGTAGCCGCGCAGCAGTTCGTCGAGTTCGTGCTCGGGCAGGCGGGACAGCACGGTCGGGTTGGCGATCTTGTAGCCGTTGAGGTGCAGGATCGGCAGGACGGCGCCGTCACGGACCGGGTCGAGGAACTTGTTGGAGTGCCAGGAGGCGGCCAGCGGGCCGGTCTCCGCCTCGCCGTCACCGATCACACAGGCCACCAGCAGGTCCGGGTTGTCGAGGGCGGCCCCGTAGGCGTGGGCGAGCGAGTAGCCGAGTTCGCCGCCCTCGTGGATGGAGCCGGGGGTCTCGGGGGCCACGTGGCTGGGCACCCCGCCGGGGAAGGAGAACTGCTTGAACAGCCGGGCCATGCCGCCCGCGTCCCGGGTGATGTCGGGATAGGTCTCGGTGTACGAGCCCTCCAGCCAGGAGTTGGCGAGCACGGCGGGTCCGCCGTGTCCGGGGCCCCAGATGCACAGGGCGTCCAGGTCGCGGGCCTTGATGACGCGGTTGAGGTGGGTGTGCACCAGGTTCAGGCCGGGTGAGGTGCCCCAGTGGCCCAGTAGCCGAGGTTTGACGTGCTCGGGCCGGAGCGGTTCGGTCAGCAGGGGGTTGGCCATCAGGTAGATCTGGCCCACGGACAGGTAGTTCGCGGCGCGCCAGTGGGCGTCCAGCGACCTCAGCTCGTCCTCCTCCAGCTGGGCGGGCGCCTGCTGCGTGTCGATGGACATCGGGGATCCTTTCCGAGTCGGGGCAGGGGTCCGGGTGCCGTACATGCCGGTCTGTACGTCCCACCCTCTGCCGCCGCGCGGGGTACCCGACAGGGCCGTTCGGGCCACACCTGCCGCAGCGAACCGAACGGAGTCGGAACTCGGTCCCTGACAGGCGCTCAGTTCACACGTCTTCGGCGGAATACCTGCCCCGCGAAGGCCGTTGAGGCCGCGGTCGGACGACGGTGGGCGCCCGGCCGCGACCACCGCGGCCGTCGCCGCGCTCGCCGTCTTCGTCACGACCCCGCTGATCCGCGCAGCGGCGACTGACCGGACTCACCGACCTGCTCAGCGAAGACGTGGCCGTGTGGAACGACGGCGGCGGCAGGGCTCAGTCCCCGGGCTGCTCGGCCCGCTCATCGCTCTGCGGCAGGCGGCTCAGCGCAAGTCCCAGAACCGTCACCGTGTACGCACACAGCACAGCGATCCCGGCCCACCACGGAAGCGGGAAGTATCCGGCGGAGTGCTGTCCCGGTTGGTGGAGAACGTGGTCGACAACGCGATCGTGCACAACGAGGAGAGCGGCTGGATCCGGATCTCCACCGAACACGACGGCACCGAGGCACGCCTCGTCGTCGAGACCGGCGGGCACGTCCTCGACCAGGGACAGGTGGACCGGCTGACACAGCCGTTCGAGCGGCTCGGCGCCGACCGGACGGGGCCGGAGGGGAGTTCCGGCCTGGGGTTGTCGATCGTCGCAGCCCACGGCGGCCGCCTCGCCCTCCTGGCCCGGCCGGAGGGCGGCCTGTGCGTTGCGGCGGCGCTGCCGTCGGCGGCCGGTTCCGAAGGGTGACATCGTGAGGGTTCTGGTCGTGGAGGACGCGCGGTCGCTCGCCGAGGTCGTCGCCGAGGGACTGCGGGATCAGGGGATGGCCGTCGACGTCGCGCACGACGGTCTGGCCGCCGCCGCCAAGCTCGACCTGAACGCGTACGACGTGGTGGTCCTCGACCGCGACCTGCCCGGCATCCACGGCGACACGCTCTGTCAGATGATCACCGAGCGGGACGATCGCGCGACGGTGCTGATGCTGACTGCAGCCGGGGCGCCCGGCGACCGGGTCAGCGGTCTCACCCTCGGCGCCGACGACTACCTTGCCAAGCCCTTCCACTTCCCGGAGCTGATCCGGCGCATTCGCTCCCTGGCCCGCCGCAGGCCGGCCGCCCGGGCCCGCACGCTGCGCGCCGCCGGCCTCGAACTCGACCCGGTACGCCGGACCGCCCTCCGCGACGGCCGTCCGCTGGAGCTGTCCGTCAAGGAGTTCGCCGTCCTGGAGGCTCTGCTGCGCGCCAGTCCGGGCTTCCTGAGCGCCGAGGACCTCCTGGAACAGGTGTGGGACGAGAACGCCGACCCGTTCACCAACACGGTGACGGTCACCATCGGCCGGTTGCGCCGCAAGCTGGGCAGCCCGCCGGTCATCACGACAACGCCCGGGGTGGGCTATCGCATCGCCGGGGCTCCGACCGGCTGATGAGTCTCTGATCGGCCGGAATCACGGCGGTCCAGATCCCTCCGGGCCCCGTCACTGCAGTGGTGTCCGTGCGGGCGCGCATGGGGCCCCGTCTCTCCGGGCCGCCGGTGTGTGGTTCGGGTCGTGGCTTACGCGGCGGCAGCAGCGTGCCGACGCCGCCCAAGCGGAACGCGAGCAGCGCCTCGCGCAGATGCAGGTCGTCGCCATCGAGTTCTGGTCGGCCCGCTCTTGGCAGGGAGCGGCACCGGACCGCGCGGACCTTTTGCGGCCACGGTTCTGTGTACGGCTATTCGCGGGTGCCGGCGAGCTGCACCGTCCTGGCGCGCAGTGCCGCGCTGACGGGCAGCACGGTTCCGGCCACCGCGAGCAGCGTGGACATGCCGACGATGCCGGTGATCACTGCGTATGGCACCGTGATGGGTGCCGTGCCGAACAGCTGGTGCAGTGCGCCCCACAGACCCGTGAGGTTGAGGGCGGTCGCGATCAATGCCAGTGCCACCCCGATGGCGGCCACCAGGAGCGATTCGGCAATGAAGAACCGCATGACCTGTTTCGGCGTGGCTCCGGCCATCCGGAGCACCGCCAGATCGCGTCGCCGGTCGGCGGTCGCCATGAGCAGGGTGTTGAGGATCGCGATGAAGCAGAACATCACGACGATCACGGTGATGGAGCGCTGCCGCACCTCGGTCAGGTGGCGTGCGTACGCGCTGTCCGAGGCGACCAGCTGGTCCCTGGTGATGAAGCGGGCTCCGGTTCCGGCGACCGCCTTGCGGATTGCCGTGGTCGCGGCGGTGCGGTCGGTGCCGGACTCCAGTGAGATGTAGGCGCGCCGCGCGAGTCCGTCGCGGGCGTAGACGGCGGTCTTGGCGAACCGCCGGGGCAGATAGGCGACGTCCTCGCCGCGCAGCGCATGGTAGGTGGCCGCGATGCGCAGGTTGGCCTCTTCGCCGTCGGCCATCAGGACCCTGAGCATCGAGCCGACGTTCATGCCCCACAGATCGGGCACGACCGTGCTGTTGTCGTCCAGGGCGTCCAACGAGCCGTCGACCACCTTCAGGTCCATCATCCGCTTCAGCGCGGCACCGTCCACGACGAGCCCGTCGTTCACCTCCAGCCGGTCCTCGTCATGGGTGTAGATGGTGGTGAGGATGGGGGCCGCGACCTGCACGCCGTCGATACGGGAGACCTTCTCGACGACCTGCGGGCTGATGCCCGAAGTGCCGTCGGGGGCGAGCGCATACTCCGACCTCACCTGGTTCTGCAGTCCGTTCTCGCGTGCCGCGCCGAGCGCGTCGGTGGCGGCCAGCAGTGAAAATGTCAGGCCGACGGTGAGCAGGACGGGCGCGGCTGTGGCAGCGGTGCGCCGCCGCGAGGTCAGCACACTCTCCCGTACGAGCAGGGCGGTGGGTCCCGGGAGCCGGCGCAGCGGCCACATCAGCAGCCGGGTGAGCGGTCCGACGGCGAGCGGTGCGAGCACAGCGGCGGCCAGGACCGGAACCAGCAGCGAGAGAGCGTAGGCGCTGGGCGAGAGGACCATGGCGGGGTCGCCGAGCGCGATCCAGGCAGTCAGCCCGGCTCCGCAGACCAGCCCCATGGCACCGAGCAGCGCTCGCCCCGGGGTCATCCCGGGGTCGTCGACCGCCGCCTCGCGCAGCGCCTCGACGGGACGGATGCGGCCGGCTCGCCGTGCGGCGACGGTCACACCGCAGAGCGCCACCAGGACGCCGACCAGGAAGGCGGCGGCGAGTGGCGCCAGCACTGTCCAGTGCAGCGAGGGTTCGACACGGAACCAGGGTGGGGAGACACCCATCCCGATGAGCATGTCGGCGAGCAACTGCGCGCCGAACAGGCCGAGTACCGTACCCACCACCGACGCGAAGGCGCTGACCAGCAGCGCCTCGTTCCGTATCATCCGGCGCACCTGTCGGGAGGTGGCACCCACGGTGCGCAGGAGGGCGACGTCGCGGCGGCGCTGAATCACTGCGAAGGCGAAGGTGGACGCCACCACGAACACCGCTGTGGTGCCCGCCACACCGGCCATCACCGGCACCAGGGTGATGGTGTTGTCCAGCGCCTCGCGGTCGCGGTCCGCGCTGGCGTCGGCCTGGTGACGGTCCTGCCCGGTGAGCACCTCGGCTTCCTTACCGACTGCCTCGCGCACCTTGTCGATCGCACCGAATGCCACCAGAGCCTCGATCCGTGGGGCGAGGCGGGCCGCTTCGGCGTCGGTGAAGAAGACCGCGTCCTCCCAGTCGACCGGAGAGACGGTGCCGCTCACTGTGTACGATCCGACGCCCGCGGCGGTCAGCACGGTCACCTTGTCGCCGGTCCGCGCCCGGCCGGAGGCGACGACGATCTCCGTGTCGGAGGCGGGCACGCGGCCGTCCTTCAACGTGTACCCGCCGAACCGTGCCACCGGCCAGGGATGCCCGACCTGGTCCTTGGGGCCGCCTTCGAGCTGGGCGTAGAAGGCCCGGTCCACCACGGTGCCGCCGGTGGCGGAGACCTTCTGCAGCAGATCCTGCGATACGCCCTCGGCCTGCGGCAACGAGCGGACGCCGAGGTCGTGCCGGGCGGAATTCCACGTCGGGTCGGAGGGCATCACCACGGCCGGGGCGCCGGCGAACCGCTCCACAGGCCGGTCCGGCAGATCCAGCGTGGTCGTCAGCAGTAAGCCCATGGCAGCGATCTGGGCGACCCCGAGCACCAACGCCACAACTGTGCCGAGGAACGACATCCAGCGACCCCGCAGGGTCTGGAAAGCCACTGCTAGCACGTCGGCACCGCCAGCTCGGTCATCCGCGCGGCGACCGCTTCGGAGGTGGGAGAGATCAGTTCGCCGACCAGGCTGCCGTCGGCGAGGAACAGCACCCGGTCCGCACGCGAGGCCGCATTCGGATCGTGCGTGACCATCACCACCGTGGTCAGTCCGTCGTCCGCCGGGCTGTCGACCAGTTTCCGCAGTACATCCAGCAGTTCGCGTCCTGTGGTGAGGTCGAGCGCACCGGTGGGTTCGTCGGCGAAGAGCACGGCCGGGCGGCTCACCAGCGCGCGGGCGACAGCGACGCGCTGCTGCTGGCCGCCGGAGAGCTGACTGGGCCGGCTCCCCGCCTTCTTCTCCAGCCCCACCTGGGCGAGTGCCTGCTGCACGGCCCGCCGATCGGGCCTGCGCCCGGCCAGCCGCACCGGTAGCGCCACATTCTGCTCGGCGGTCAGCGAGGGCAGCAGGTTGAACGCCTGGAAGACAAAGCCAGTCGACTCCCGCCGAAATTCGGTGAGTCGGGTCTCGCTCAGCCCCGCGACATCCGTCCCGTCGATGAGTACCCGGCCCGACGAGGGCCGGTCCAGGGCGGCCGCACACTGCAGCAGCGTTGACTTACCTGAGCCGGACGGCCCCATGACGGCGGTGAAGCTCCCCTTCGGGAAGGAGACCTGGATATCGCGCAGCGCGGTCACCGCGCTGTCGCCCGATCCGTAGGTCTTGGTCAGTGACTCAAGCCGTACCGCATCGTCCATGGATTCCTCGTCATTGAAGTGTGATGGCGGGATCACTGCCGATCCGCACAGTGCTGCGGGACGGACGATCCAGGCTGCTCAAAGCACCTTGTGTACGATGTCCACATTGCGGTGCCACAGTGGCGCCGCAATATGGGGGCGGGCGCTTCGCAGGTTACACAGCTATGTGGACGCCGTCCACAAAAGGAGTGGCGATGACTTCCAGGGCCGGCGCAAGGAAGCGCGACACCTACCGGCACGGCGATCTGCGGAACGCCCTGATCCAGGCCGGACTCGAACTGGTCCGCGATGGCGGGCCCGACACGGTGGTCCTGCGCGAGGTCACCCGGCAGGTGGGCGTGGTCCCCAACGCCGCCTACCGCCACTTCGCCGACCGCAACGCCCTTCTGCGCGCCATCCGCCAGGCAGCGCTGGCCCGACTGGCCGCCGCCATGGAGACGGAGCTGGCGGCCCTGCCGCCGGCCGACGACCCGGTCGAGTCCGCCCGTGCCCGCATCCGCGCCCTCGCCACCAGCTACCTGCGCTTCGCCCAGGCCGAACCGGGGCTGTTCCGCACCGCGTTCTCCACCACCGACATGGCCGACACCGAGAACGAATCCTCCGACGGCCCCGGCGGCTTGACCGCGTTCCAACTTCTGGGCGCGGCCCTGGACGACCTCGTCGAGACCGGCGCCCTGCCCCCCGACCGCCGCCCCGGCGCCGAATACTTCGTCTGGTCCGCCGTGCACGGCCTGGCCGTACTCCTCATCGACGGCCCCCTGCGCGGCCTGCTTCCCGTACAAGCCCACGAAGCCGGACAACGGCTCATGGACTCGATCGAACGCGGCATCTGATCCGACCCGCAGGACGCCTCCTACGATCTGGGGCTGGAACTCCCCGGGCCCCTCGTCAGTGGAGAGCACGCCGGTGCGGACCTGCGCCCATGACCGTTTCGGGTCCGTGTGTGCAGTGGCGACGGAACCACTCAGCCGACCTGCGAGCCAAGCCGCCTACGGCCCACCCGTGCCCGCTCCGCCGCAGGCGGCCTCGGCCAGCACCGCCTACGCGGTGGTGCGTGTGGTGCGGTGTCCCCGCCGGCCGCCGGTGCGCTGCCTGCGCCCACCGCCTTCGGCTGCGGCGCGGACACCGGTGAGGGTGTAGATCAGCGCGGCGGCGGCCACGATCGCGAGCAGGGCGAGGCCGGCCGCGTACGTCCCGTACTCGCCGTACAGCGAGCCCATCACCAGCGGAGGCAGGAAGCCGCCCAGACCGCCCGCGGCGCCGACCACGCCGGTGACCGAGCCGACCTTGTTGGCCGGGGTCAGCAGAGCGACCAGGGCGAAGGTCGCCCCGCTGCCCGCGCCGAGCGCGCCGGCCATGGCGAGGAAGGCGATGGTTCCCACCGGCGCCAGGTCCGGGGTGAAGGACTGCACGACCGCCCCGGCCACGACCACGGCCAGCGCCGCGGCCAGCACCCGGACCGGGCCCAGCCGGTCGGACAGCCAGCCGCCGACCGGCCGCATCGCCACCGCGAGGAGCACGAAGCCGGCCATGCGGTTCGCCGCGTCGGCCTGGGTGAGGCCGTAGCCGGTCTTGAGGTAGGTGGGCAGGTAGACGGAGAAGGCCACGTAACCGCCGAACGCGACCGCATACAGCGCGGACGCCTGCCAGGTGATGCTCAGCCGGGCGGTGGCGGCCAGCCGGCGTCCCAGCGGCTCGGTCGGCACGGTGCGGCCGGGCGCGTCGCGCAGCAGCAGCGCGGCGGTCACGGCGTACACGGCCAGCACCGCGGCAGTGATCAGGAACGGGGTGGACATGCGGTGCGCGTCGACCAGCTTGACCGTGGTCAGGGCGCTGATGGCGGTGCCGCCCATGCCGGCGCCGAAGACACCGATGGCCAGACCGCGGCGATCCGGCGGGAACCAGGCGTTCACGAAGGGCACGCCGACGGCGAAGGCGGTGCCGCCGATGCCGAGGAAGAACCCGCCGACCAGCAGGGCGGCAAGCGAGGAGTGCCCGGCCAGGCCGAGGTAGAGCACGGGGACGATGGTGGCTGCCGACACGATCGGGAACATCACCCGTCCCCCGAACCGGTCGGTCAGGGCGCCGACCGGGATGCGGCCCAGGGAGCCGACCACGACCGGCACCGCCACCAGCAGCGACTGCTGGAACGACGACAGGTCCAGGCTCTCCTTGAACCGCGGGCCGAGCGGGCTGAGCAGCGCCCACGCCCAGAAGTTGACGGCGAAGCCGACCGTGGCGAGCGCCAGCATCAGCCAGGCGCGGCCCGGCACCGGCTCGTGCGCCGACGCTGTTGCGTCGCTTCTCCCAGACCGCCGGAGCGCCATCGTGTTCCTCCTGATCGCTGTGATCCGGCCGCTGCGCGCCCCAACGGCTCGGCGGCCCATGTCCAGGTTTCGTGATTCCGGGGCGGTCGCGCATGGGGCCGTCGGTGCCTCGTGTCCGTCCGAGCGGTCCTCGCACGGGGGCCGTATGGACCGTTCACCGGGCGGGCCATCGGGGCCGATCGGCCCTCTCCGCACGTTGGCACTGCCGTCACGCTCGGCTCCTGGCGACACAACGTCCGGCGGGCGCCCCTGGGCCGGCCTACTTACGCCGTGCGTTCGCTTCGTCGCTGGACAGAGACGGCCATGAGGGCCGTCCGGCCCTGACACGGCCTCGGCCACTTGAGGGCGTGCGGGCCGATGTCCCACGTCCTGGTGCGCACCTCGGCCTCCTCCGATCTGGTCCGCGCGGTCGACGGAGTCGTGGTCGCCTTCGAGGCAGCCGAAATTCAACGCCGCCGAGCACTCGGGCCGGCGCGTGGTCGTCACCGGCCGGGCCACCGCGGTGACCGGTCCAATCCCGCCGGGCGGGAGATCAGCGGCACGACCGGCCCAGGGCCGCCGCGCCCCGGCTCTTCCCCGTCCACCGCAGCTGCCAGGCCCCCTTGGCGCGAGCCGTGACGGCTCATGTCACCGGTGCGGAACCGCGCTCTGTGGGTCCGGCCCGCTCAGTCCCCGTGATGCCGGACCGCCTGCGCGGAGGCGCGCGGTGTCCGGCCGCCGTCCGGGCCGTAGCCGAACCGGATCAGCACCTGCGGGCAGCACCGCCGCTGCGGCAGGCAGGCCGCCGCCCGCAGGTCGGGCCATTCCATCGCCTGGTGCAGCATCGAGGTGCGCACTCCGTGCGCGGTCGCGGTCAGCAGCACGCGCTCCAGGGCCTGGCCCGCCCGTAGCCAGTCCTCTCGCCTGTCGCGGGCCGTCCACAGCAGGGCCACCTGTGCATGGCGCTCGAAGTGCCGGGCCGGCAGCCGCGGTACGGGCAGTCGGCCGGTGAAGTCGCGCATCGGCATCCGCCCATCCGCATCCTGCGGGCCCAGAGCGGTGAGCGGGATGCCGTAGGGCACGTTCGCACCGGGGGCCGTGATCCAGGCGCGGGATTCGGCGGTACGTGCCGGGTCCGCCTGGTTCCGCGCTTCGGCCACCGCGGTCAGTCCGAGCAGCCGCCGTGTGTCGGCGAAGTCCGGCACGTACAGTCGCGCGCCCTCGGCCTGTGCGGCCTCGGCCATCTCCGCCAGGACCGACTCGGGCACCGGGCGACCGGTGAACGGCATCCGGCTGGTGTGGCGCCGCTCGACGGCCGGGTACAGCCACCGGCACTCCGGCAGCTCCCCGGTGGATACGGTCATCTGTACGGTGGCCAGCAGATCCGGCTCGCAGGGATCAGGCAGTAGCCGGACCACCGGGTCCCAGCCGAGGTGCGCGACAGCGACCCGGAGGTTGAAGACCGCGGCGCCCACGGACAGGTGCTGGGCGCGCCGCTCCGGATCGGCGAGCGGCAGTGCTCGCCGGTCGTCGGTGCGGACCTCGATGGACCGGGTGGCCGCCTGCATCCCGAAGCGCCACGGCTGCGTGTTGTGGATCGACGGTGCCGCCACCGCCGCGGCCATCAGCGTCTCCAGCACGCTGGCGTCGATCTCCCGGGTCTGCATGCGTGGCTCCTCGACTTCTGTGGGGAGCCGCAGGGTGAGTGGGGCTTCCCCGTATGTCCTCTACCTTCGGTCGTAGCAGGACGCATGACGAGGGCCGTCCGTCCCCCGCTGCGGACCGGACGACCCGGGCCGAATGCCGCGTCTCGTATCAGGGCCGGCTCGGCATCGTCGCTGTCCGCGCCGCGCGGGGCTTACGTGGCGGGCAGGGCGGTGGCGAGCAGCACGACGCCCAGTGAGCCGACCAGCGACACGACGGCCAGGGCCCGGGCCAGTTCGGCGCGGCCCTTGGCGTAGGCGATGCCGTGCCCGGCCGCGGCCAGCATCACCAGCACGAACAGGGCGAGTTTCGTCGCCAGGGTGCGTCCGTAGCCGGGTTCGGCGAGCGAGGCCCAGGTGACGCCCTTGTGCCAGGCCATGGCCCACCCGGTGCCCAGTTGCAGGGGCAGGAACACCGTCCCCGTCAGGAGCCCGAACCGGCGGCCCGCCTCGGCCGCGAAACGGTCCCTGGCCTCCGCGGACAACATGCGGCGAGCGAGCGGCAGCACCACCAGGGTCAGGGCCAGCTGCCCGCCGACCCACAGGACGGCCCCGATGACGTGGAGGAAGCGCACCAGGGACCACAGGCTGACCGTCCCCACTACCTGCTCACCTCCACCATGCCCATCGCCCCGGCCTCGGCGTGGCGCATGTCGTGGTCCACGAAGGAATAGTGGCCGGCCGCGGGGAACGTGGTCTCGACGAAGCCGCCCTGGGCCACGGCCAGGTCCAGGATCTGTGAGCCGCCCGGCCGGCCGGGCTCGAGCAGGTAGGCACCTTCCTTGTACACGGTGTCGAAGACGGTGCCGACGATGTGGAAGGAGATGCCGTCGCTCGGTCCGGCGGCCACCACCCAGAAGCGCGCCCGCTCACCGGCCGTCGCCTTCAGGGGTGCCTGGGCGTACTGGGCGGCGATCCCGTTGAACACCCAGGCATCCGGCGTGTCCTGACGCATCTTGGCCACCTGGGCCGTGCTGCCGGGGGTGCCCAGGTAGAGCTCGGAGGAGACCAGCACGTACTCGTGGTCCACCTTGGGCAGGTCGGGCGGGTCGATGACGACGGCGCCGTACATGCCGTTGCCCATGTGTTGCAGCATCGGCGCCGTGGAGCAGTGGTACAGCCACGCACCGGCCCTCTCGGCGCGGAACCGGTAGACCAGGCGCTGACCGGGCTGGATGGTGCGCATCGCCTGGTCGGGGGCGAGGGAACCGGCGTGGAAGTCGATGCCGTGGCCCATGGTGCGGTCGTCGTTGACGAGTGTGATCTCGAAGGTGTCGCCCGCCTTGCCGTGCAGGGTGGGGCCCGGCACCGTACCGCCGAAGGTCCACATCTGCTGCTGGACGCCCGGGGCGACCTCGATCGTCCGGCGGACGGCGTGCAGCTCGATGCGGTGCAGTGTTCCGGCGGCCACGGGGGGCAGTGCGGGGTCACGGGGCTTCCACCCGTGGGAGAAGCCGGCGGCGAGGTCCAGGCCACCGCTGCTGCCGGCCATGGACATGTGCCCGTCGTGCCCGGAAGTGGCCTCCCCGGTACTGGTCTTCACAACGATGTCGAGCGTCATGCCGGCGGCACGATGTCCGGGCAGCGTGCACCAGGCGGTGCGGCTCCTGGTGACCTGCCCGAGATCGAGCGTGCGACTCTCGCCCGGGGAGAGGAGCGCAGTGGCGGGGCCGGCGTCGACCTTCAGGTCGTGGCGCTGCGCGTCCTTGTTGGTGACCTTCAGCTTCAGTCCGGTCCCCTTGACGACCTCGATCCGGCCGGGCTGGATGCGCATGTTGGCCAGGGTGACGTCGACGGTACGCGTGACGGTGGCGACGCCGCTCCCCGTCCCCACGGCCATGGCTGGGCCGTTGGTGGCGCCGCCGCTGTTGGCCACCAGCACGGCCAGCACGATCAGCACGGCGCCCACCGCGGTGCCCAGCAGGACCGGCCGTCGCGACGGGCTGCTCTCCCCGACACGTTGGGCGCCCCGCACGAGGACGCGGACCGTCAGAGCGAGGAACGCCGCTCCGGACGCCGCGGCCAGCAGCATGCCCGCAGTGCCGACAAGACCGGGCAGCGCAAGTGCCGACAGCGCGACTCCTGTGTTGAGGGTCGCCAGGCGGACCGGCCAGCCGCGCTCCAGCACCGCCCGGAGCGCGGCCCGTTCCTTGGGTCCGGTGCCGAGCACGATCGGCAGCAGATAGGTCAGGGCGCCGATGAGGACCTGTGCGACGAATCCGGCGAGCCACACCAGGACCAGGGAGCCGACGCCGTCCGGGGCCTCGGCCAACGATCCGGTGGCCAGGATCGTTGCGTCCGCGACGACGCCCGCGACAAGCCATCCGGTGGCCGCGCCCAGCGTCCAGGCCGCCGCGGCCGAGACGGGACGGCGTCGGCGCACCGTGCGGACGAACAGTTCCACCGCGACGCCCAGGCCGGCCGCATACGTCACGACGCCGGTCACGGCGGCCCAGTGCCATCCGGCAGCCAGTGCGGCGACCGCGGTCACGAGTCCGCCCCCGGTCAGGGCCAGCACCCAGCGCGCCGTCTTGGTGGTGCGCTCGGTCATGCGCACGCCGAGCACGGTGGGCCACAGCATGAACAGGGTGCCCAGGACCGGCAGTCCGATCCAGCCCAGCAGCATCACGTGGATGTGGGCGAGCCGCAGCCCGGCGTAGTGCCGCGGACCGGCGTGGCCGGTGGCCAGCAGCCAGCCCAGGACCGCACCCAGGACCAGTGCGGCCGCGGCCGCCCGGTAGAAGCCGACGATCGGAGCGAGCCGTCCGCCCAGCGCACCCCGGCCCATGCGCACCAGCACGACCAGGTGGGCGGTGATCGCTGCCGCCAGCAGTGCGCAGGCGATCCCGGTGAGGACGGGAACATCCGCCCACACGCCGGTGAGCACGCCCGCCACGGCGAGGTTCACCGCGGCGAGCCGGGCATCGCTCCACCGCTCGTCGGGGAGCTTGGTGTGCAGCAGGGCGACGGCGAAGTGCTCGCTCCAGACCACGATCGCGGTGGTGGCCGCGCCGAGCAGGAAGAGATGGATCGCCAGCCAGCGGGCGACGGGCAGCGTCTGCTGGGCGGTGGCCGCCGACAGCGCCAGAGCGAGCCACACCACGACGAGGATGTGGGCGCGCAGATGTCGGGCCTTCAGACCGGACTGCTTGAACCTGCTGGGGTAGCGGCCCCCGGTGGCTCCGGGGTCGTCGTGCTTGCCGGTCACGATGCTCCTTGACGAGGTGCGCTTTGTTCGAGACGTGCACTTTGTTCGAAGGGAGGGCGATCGACGGGCGGCCGGCCGCCGGGCCGGTCGGCATCGGTGCGGCTGACCAGCAGCGCCGCCAGCTCGCGCCGGTAGGGAAAGGATCCTGGCCGGTAGCCGCACCAGGGCTCCTCGGCATACGGGTCGCCGGTGACGCCGTAGGCGCGGGAGCGGGACCCTCCGCAGACGCGGCGGAACTCGCACGCTCCGCACCGCCCGCCGAGCCGGTCCGCGTCCCGCAGACCGGTGAACAGCTCGGAGGTCCGGTAGATCTCGCTCAGTGGCCGGGTGCGCACGCTGCCGGCGCCCAGGGGCAGGAAGCCGCTGGGGTGCACGGTCCCGGTGTGCGACACGAAGACGAAGCCGCGGCCCGCGTTGACGTCCAGCGGAGGTCGGCGGGCGCGCCGGCCTCCGGCGTCCAGGCCCAGTTCGGCGGAGCGGTCGCGCAACTCCCGGTAGAGCGGCCCGAGTCCCAGAACGGCCACGTGATCGTCGCCGGTGTCCGCGAGCACCTTGCGCTGGAGCGCGACCCGGCGGAAGTGGTGGGCTTCGGTGGTCTTGGCGGGCACGGTCAGGCCCACGTCGTACACGAAGTTCAGCACGTCCTCCGTCTCGGCGGGCGTGAGAACGCCGAGCTGGCGACCACGCCCCGTGGGCACCAGGAAGAAGGCGCTCCACAGCATCGCCCCGTGGTCGCGGACGAGACGGACGATGTCCGGCAGGTCGTGCAGGTTGTGCCGGGCGACCGTGGTGTTGATCTGCACCTTCATGCCGAGCGCGCGGGCGGCGTCCCAGGCGTCCAGCGTCCACCGGTACACCCCGGGCACACCGCGGAACCCGTCGTGCACATCGGCCGTGGAGCCGTCCAGGCTGAGCGACAGCCCGACAGCCCCGGCCGCATGCACCTCCCGCAGCCGCTCCGGCGTGAGGGTCGGGGTCCCCGAAGGAGACACGGCGACCCGCACTCCCGCCTCTCCCCCGTACTCGATCAGCTCCAGCAGGTCGGAACGCTGGAACGGGTCCCCGCCGGTGATGACGAACAGGGGGGCGGGTTGTCCGAAGGCGGCGACCTGCCGGATCAGGTCCTTGGCGGCGGCGGTGTCCAGCTCGCGCGGGTCGCGGTCGGGCACGGCCTCGGCACGGCAGTGCAGGCAGGCCAGCGGGCAGGCACGGGTCGACTCCCAGATCACGATGAACGGCTTGTCCCCGACGTCCTGGTGCTGCCGGCGGATCGCCCGGGCGCCGGTCACCGGGTCCTCCGTCCCGTGGTCGTGCGCATCGTGCGTCCGGCCGCCCGGGCATCAGGGCAGACGTGTCGGGCGGCCGGACGGTGACCGGCCCGGACCGTGCGCAGCACCCGTGACGGGGGACGGCGGTGGAGACAACCGCACGGATGCTGGCTGCAGTAGTACACGGGATACCTCCGGATCGGTCGCTGATCAGCATCCGGCATCGGTTCAGGCCGACGCGGCGGCCGATCAGCCCTTCGCGATGGGCCGACAGTCCCTCGTTCCACAGAGCAGGACAGGGCCGGACGGGCCGCCGGGAAGCGGACGGGCCGCGGATGCACCGAAGGCTGGAGCTGACGGCTCGCAAGCAACGGGCAGGAGGCACGTGGGCAGCTCACGGTGTCACGCGCGCCAACCTGGCGCCGTCATCGCAGGATTGGAGAGGACCGCCGGAACCCGCGCGAAGACCGCCGTGGTCGGCGATGGCGGCGGCCGCCTGCGCGGAGACCTCGTGTATGCCCGGCACGAGGTCCTCGCACGCATCGTCTGGGCTCGGCGTCTGGCTTACGGGACCGGGCAGATCATGGGCGACGCGGGTTCGTGCCCAGGGCGTTCGCCGTGGCTACCAGCGCCGCGCCGAGGCCGGTCAGTGCACCTCCGAGCCCCGTGACCAGCGTGGTGAGGTGCCATGCCTGATAGGCGGACAACAGGGAGCCGCGCAGGGTCTCGCCCATGAAGGCGGTCTGGCGCAGCTGGGCGAGTTTCTCGTCGTCGCCTCCGCCGGCGTGCAGCTGCTCGGTGATCTCCGCGTAGGTGCGGCCGCCGGTGGCTTTGGCGAGATGGTCCTTGATGAGCTCGGCGTAGGCGTGGGCGGCGGGACCGGTCTCCACGGGGCTGCCCGTGAAGCGGGCCAGGTGAGCGGGCAGACCGTGGTCCGGGAAAGTGATCTTCTGGGCGGCCAGTTCCGCCCGTATCTCCTGACGGCCGCTGCGGCCCCGCAGCAGCATGACCGGCCCAGCGGCTCCCAGGGCGATGCCGACCATGCCGATCAGGGTGCTGGTGCGGCGGCGCACAGCGTTCATGACGGATCTTCCTTCGTTCTCGTATGCGTGCGATCGGGGCGGCGTCAACGGTGGCTGAGCTGGAGCCGCCAGGCTTCGGGGCCCCGCTCCAGGTACTCGACGCAGAAGGTGCCAGGGCTTCGGTCCTCGATCTGCGCGAGCAACGGCAGCGGGTCGTGTGGCGCGACCAGCACCATCGCGGCCCCGGCCGGGACGGCCTCGAGCGCGCCGAAGACCGTGGCGTGGCGCAAGGCGTGAGGAACCGACCGCACGTCCAGCTCCGGAACGTCGGCCTCCTCCCTGCCGCCACAGCCGCACGCCCCGCCGCAGCCACCGTTTTCCACGGTCTCGTCTCCGACCGTGTCCGGGGATCCGGTGGTACCGCCGGTCGGCGTACGCCGCGCCGACCCCTCACTCAGTTCCCCGAGCAGCGTGGCCAGACTGACATCCGGCGCCACGGCCAGCAGGGGCAGCACGAGGCCGTTCTCCTTGGCCACGTGTTCTTCGAAGAGCACCTGAAGGGCCCGGGCCTCGGCCGCCGCGCCGAACGGGGTGGGAGCGGCGCGCAGAGCGTCGACCAGCGCCATGAGGCAACTGTGCTCGGCGATGAGGCTCTCGACGAGCAGGCGGCTGTCGGGCAGATGCCGCGCGGCGGGATAGAGCGTGCTCTCCTCCGCGGCCGCATGCGGCAGGAGCTCTCGCTCACAGAAGGCGACAAGACCGGCGCGGATCCTCTCGGCGGCGTCGGCGTCACGTTCCGCAGCGGTCAGCAGCATCGCCACGCGGCCGGCCAATTCGCCGGCCAGCCGGGCGTGGTGCTCCTCTGCCGCTGCGAGGGCGGTGGCGTCCTCGGGGGCCGAAGCGAGGGTGACGGCACTCATCAGGGTGTCTCCAGCGGTTCACGGCCGGTCCGACCGACCGGTGCGGGCAGGGCTCTTCGTCCGCCACGTCCCTGAGGCGACCGGCGCCGCCGCCCACCAGCCTGTGGGACTCGCACCGGGACGTGACGGACGACCATCCGGCAGGGAGGTGGGACGACCGGATGGTGACCGGACCGGAGGCACGCCGCGCCCGCCGCGGCCCCTTCGGCGCGAAGGGAGGTGGGGCCGCGGACGGCGGTCCGCAGCCGGCCCGTGGGACGCGACAGTCCGTGGCAGCTCCTGGCCGGTCACGCCTCAGCATCACCAGGCCATCCGCGTCGACGCCTGGGCCGGGCGGACCCCGGCCACAGCGTCACTGGTCCTCGATGGCCGATGTCGAACAGGGCCGAACGGCCGGGTACGAGAGGGCGCTTCGGCCCAGGTACGGCCGGCCCGGCTCGTCTAGCGTCCGCTCCCATGCACCACGGCAGCCACACCCACCCGGCGGACCTCCCTGCCTGGCGAGCTCGCGCGCGCTCCGTACAACGCCCGTGGCGCCGATGTCACGCGGGCTGACGCGGAGACTGATCGGCGACACCCCCGCTGATCCAGAGCGCCGCGGCACTCCGAATGCCGCGTCCGCCGCGTTCCCTGAGCCACAGGCGACGTTCGCGGCTCCCGTCACCGAACGAACAGAGCATCGAGCGGCCGATCCCGTCGCAGTCCGTTGCCCTCGGTGTCGCGCGGCGCACCGCACCCCACCCAGCGTCCTCTCCTCGGCGTCTTCCTCCGCCGAGGGTGCCCCTCATGCGCCGGTCCGCCGGATCGAGGGGGGCCACGCCCTCACAAGGACTCATCTTGCTCCTCGAAGATCTCCGGACGGCCTGCCGCAAGGATCCCGCCCTGCACGGCATCCACATGGCCGAGGTTCTGCTGTATCCGGGACTGTGGGCGATCTGGACGCACCGGATCGCCCACCGCCTGCACCGGCTCGGCCTGCCACTCCTGCCCCGGGTCCTCTCCCAGCTCTCACGCGCCCTGACCGGCATCGAGATCCACCCCGGCGCCGTCATCGGGCGCCGCTGCTTCATCGACCACGGCATGGGCGTGGTGATCGGCGAGACCGCCGTGCTCGGCGACGACGTCATGCTCTACCACCGCGTCACCCTGGGCGGCGCCGGCTGGTGGACGGATGCCAAAGCGGCCAAGCGGCACCCCACCGTCGGCGACCGCGTCGTCCTCGGCGTCGGCGCCAGCGTGCTCGGCCCCGTCCGCATCGGCCACGACACGCTAGTCGGCGCGCACGCCCTCGTTCTGCGCGATGTCCCCGCCCACTCCCGCGTCCGCGCCGCGGCGACACACCACACCACCCTGCCGGACTTTGAACCTCCGGCAAGCAGGAAGGACTCCCATGCCGGCGATACACCCCTCGGTCACCGCCCTCATCGGTCGCACCCCCCTGGTGGCGCTACGCCGCTACGGTGAGGGCCTGCCGGTGCGCCTGGTCGCCAAACTGGAGTCCGCCAACCCCGGCGGCAGCGTCAAGGACCGCATCGCCCTGGCGATGATCCAGGATGCCGCAGCCACCGGAACGCTCCGGCCCGGACAGCGGATCGTGGAACCGACCAGCGGCAACACCGGCATCGGCCTTGCCATGGTGGCCGCCGCCCAGGGCCGTCCGGTGACCTTCACCATGCCCGAGAGCATGAGCGTCGAGCGGCGTGCCCTGCTGCGTGCCTACGGCGCCGAACTGGTCCTGACCCCGGCCGCCGACGGCATGCGTGGCGCCGTCGAACGGGCCACGGAACTGGCCGAGCGCCACGGCTGGTTCATGCCTCAGCAGTTCGCCAACCCCGCCAACCCCGATGCCCACCGCCGCACCACCGCCCAGGAGATCTGGGAGGACACCGACGGGCAGGTCGACGTCCTGGTGGCCGGCGTCGGCACCGGTGGCACCATCACCGGCGTCGGCCAGGTGCTGAAGGAGAAGAAGCCGGAGGTCACGGTGGTGGCCGTGGAGCCGGCCGAGTCTGCCGTCCTGTCCGGCGGCCCACCGGGCCCGCACCGCATCCAGGGCCTCGGCGCCGGATTCGTCCCCGAGGTACTCGACACGTCCGTCTACGACACCGTCTGCCGCGTTCCCTTGTCCGAAGCGCAGGCCGCAGCCCGCCGCTTGGCCCGCACCGAGGGCATTCTCGCCGGCGTGTCCAGCGGCGCCGCCCTCCACGCCGCCACCACCATCGCGCGACACCCGCACCACTACGACGCGCTGATCGTCGTAGTCCTGCCCGACACCGGTGAGCGGTACCTGAGCACAGAGCTGTTCACGTAACAGGTCAAAGACTCGCAATTCGGGTCATACCGGGTCACAACAGGGACCTCGGTCCCACCGGCCCGGATGTGAACGGGGCCGGTGGGACGGCCGGCGAGGGCCATTAGGCCCAAGGTCCCGCCCGTGGCCAAAATCTAACGTTCACGACCATGGAGAACGACCAGAAAGCACGACCGGGCCAGTCGCGCGTCGAACGAAGCTGGCCGCTGGCCACGCGCAGGCTGCTGAGCCGCCGTGAAGTCTCGGCCGACGGACGTGCCGTGTTCGGCCAGGCCGACCCCGAGTGGGAGGGCTTCTACCGGAACCGGTGGGCGCACGACAAGGTGGTGCGTTCCACGCACGGGGTCAACTGCACCGGTTCCTGTTCGTGGATGGTGTACGTCAAGGACGGCATCATCACGTGGGAGCACCAGGCCACCGACTACCCGTCGATCGGCACCGACTGTCCCGAGTACGAGCCCCGCGGCTGCCCGCGCGGGGCGTCGTTCTCCTGGTACACCTACTCCCCCAGCCGGGTCCGCTACCCCTACGTACGGGGTGCTCTTCTGAAGCTGTGGCGTGAGGCGCGGCGCAGGCTCGGGGACCCGGTGGCCGCGTGGGCGGAGATCACCGGCGATCCGGCGAAGGCGCGCGCCTACAAGCGGGCCCGCGGCAAGGGCGGGCTGGTGCGTGCCGACTGGGAGGAGGTGGCCGAGCTGGTCGCCGCCGCCCACGTCCACACCATCAAGGCGTACGGCCCCGACCGCGTCGCGGGCTTCTCCCCGATCCCGGCGATGTCCATGGCGTCCTTCGCGGCCGGCTCCCGCTTCATGTCGCTGATCGGCGGCACGCTCCTGTCCTTCTACGACTGGTACGCCGATCTGCCCGTCGCCTCCCCGCAGGTCTTCGGCGACCAGACCGACGTCCCGGAGGCGGCGGACTGGTGGAACGCGGGCTACCTGATCATGTGGGGCTCGAACATCCCCGTCACCCGCACGCCCGACGCGCACTTCCTGACCGAGACCCGCTACAACGGCACGAAGGTCGTCGCGGTCAGCCCCGACTACGCCGACAACGTCAAGCACGCCGACGAATGGCTCGCGCCTCACCCCGGCACGGACGGGGCGCTGGCGATGGCCATGGGCCATGTGATCCTGCGCGAGTTCCTCGTCGACCGCCGGGTGCCGTACTTCCATGACTACCTGCGCACGTTCACCGACGCCCCGTTCCTCGTCGCCCTGCGCGAGCATGACCATGGTCTCGTCCCCGACGGGTTCCTGACCGCCGCTGATCTCGGCCACGACACGGAACACGCCGAGTCCAAGACCGTGCTCCTCGACTCGGCCACCGGCGAACCGGTCGTGCCGAACGGCTCGCTCGGCTTCCGCTGGGGGGAGGCCGAGCAGGGCCGCTGGAACCTCGACCTGGGCGACACCGTGCCGGAGTTGAGCCTGCTCGAACGCGCGGAAGAGACGGTGGCCGTGTCCCTGCCCCGGTTCGACGAGGGCAGCACGGAGGGCGGCTCGGTGATGGTGCGCGGGGTGCCCGTGCGGCGGATCGGCGGGCGCCTGGTGACCACTGTCTTCGACCTGATGCTTGCGCAGTACGGGGTGGCCCGGCCCGGTCTGCCGGGCAGCTGGCCCACCTCGTACGAGGATGCGAGCGAGCCGTACACGCCGGCCTGGCAGGAGACGATCACCTCGGTGCCGGCCGAGCAGGCGGCCCGGATCGCCCGGGAGTTCGCCCGCAACGCCGAACGCACCCGGGGCCGTTCGATGATCGCCATGGGTGCGGGCACGAACCACTGGTTCCACTCCGACACCATCTACCGCGCGTTCCTGGCGCTGACCACCATGACCGGCTGCCAGGGCGTCAACGGCGGCGGCTGGGCACACTACGTCGGCCAGGAGAAGGTGCGTCCCCTGACCGGCTTCCAGCACCTCGCCTTCGCCTTCGACTGGCAGCGGCCCACGCGGCACATGGCCGGCACCTCCTACTGGTACCTGAACTCCGACCAGTGGCGCTACGAAGCGTTCGGGCCCGACGAGCTGGCCTCCCCGCTGGGAGAGGGGCGGTTCCAGGGCAAGGGGTTCGCCGATTGTCTGGCGCAGGCGGTGCGCCTGGGCTGGACACCTGGTCACCCCGGTTTCAACCGCAACCCCCTCGATCTGACGGATGAAGCGGCGCGGGCGGGCCGGCCGGTCGCCGAGCACATCGTCGACGAGCTGAGGTCCGGCAAGCTGCGGTTCGCCGTCGAGGACCCCGACGATCCCGCGAACTTCCCCCGGGTACTGACCGTGTGGCGGGCCAATCTGCTGGGCTCGTCGGGCAAGGGCAACGAGTACTTCCTGCGCCACCTGCTGGGCACGGACGCGGCCGTCCGCTCCGAGGAGACGCCGCCCGAGGGCCGCCCGAAGGAGGTGGTGTGGCGGGAGGAGGCCCCGGAGGGCAAGCTTGATCTGCTGGTCTGCATGGACTTCCGGATGACGTCCACCGGGCTGATGGCCGATGTGGTCCTGCCGGCGGCGACCTGGTACGAGAAGGACGATCTGTCCAGCACGGACATGCACCCCTTCGTGCACGCCTTCACCCCGGCCATCGCCCCGCCCTGGCAGGCCCGCACCGACTACGACACCTTCCTGACCCTCGCCGACAGGTTCAGCGAGCTGGCCGCCGAGCACCTGGGGACGCGCACGGACGTACTGGCCGTACCGCTCACGCACGACACCCCCGACGAACTCGCCCAGCCCGGCGGTGCCGTACGGGACTGGAAGACCGGCGAGTGCGAGCCGGTCCCCGGCCGGACGATGCCCAAGCTCGTCACCATCGAGCGCGACTACGCGGCCGTGGCCCAGAAGATGCGCGCCATCGGCCCGCTCCTCGACACGCTCGGGACGTCCACCAAGGGTGTCACCGTCCACCCCGACCGGGAGATCGAGGACCTGCGGCACCGGTGCGGAACCGTCCGCGACGGGATCGCCGAGGGCCGGCCCTCGTTGGCGACCGCCTCCGACATGTGCGAGGCGATCCTCGCCCTGTCCGGCACCACCAACGGGCGGCTCGCCACAGAAGGCTTCCGCGAGCTGGAGCGGCAGACCGGCAGCGAGGGCCTGGTGGAACTCGCTGCCGAGCGCGAGGCCGAGCGGATCACCTTCGCAGACACCCGCACCCAGCCGCGCGCCGTGATGACCTCCTACGAGTGGTCGGGCTCGGAGACCGGCGGTCGGCGCTACTCGCCCTTCGTCATCAACACCGAGCACAAGAAGCCCTGGCACACCCTCACCGGCCGCCAGCACTTCTTCGTCCAGCACGACTGGATGGCCGAACTCGGCGAGCAACTACCCGTCTACCGGCCGCCGTTGAACACGCCCCGGCACTACGGGGACGAGCAGCTGCATGAAGCCGGCCGGGCGGAGGTCACCGTCCGCTACCTCACTCCGCACTCGAAGTGGTCCATCCACTCGAACTACCAGGACAACAAGCACATGCTCGACCTGTCCCGCGGCGGCCCGGTGATCTGGATGTCCACCGCCGACGCCGAGAAGATCGGCGTCAAGGACAACGAGTGGATCGAGGCGTACAACCGCAACGGCGTCGTGGCCGCCCGGGCCGTGGTCACCCACCGGATGCCCGAGGGCACGGTGTACATGTACCACGCTCAGGACCGCAACGTGAACGTGCCGAAGACCGAGGTCAGCGGCAAGCGCGGCGGTATCCACAACTCCCTGACCAGGCTGCTGCTCAAGCCGACTCATCTCGCCGGTGGTTACGCGCAGTTCACGTACGCCTTCAACTACTACGGCCCGACCGGCAACCAGCGCGACGAGGTCACCGTCATCCGCCGTCGCTCGCAGAACGTGGAGTACTGACATGCCCCGTGACGGAGTCACTGTAGGACGCGTCATGGCCCAAGTGGCGATGGTGATGAACCTCGACAAGTGCATCGGCTGCCACACCTGCTCGGTCACCTGCAAGCAGACGTGGACCAACCGCACCGGCGTCGAGTACGCCTGGTTCAACAACGTCGAGACCAAGCCCGGCGTCGGTTACCCGCGCCGTTACGAGGACCAGGAGCACTGGAAGGGCGGCTGGATGCTCGACAAGCGCGGGCGTCTCGTCCTGCGCTCCGGCGGCCGCGTCAAGCGTCTGCTGTCCCTCTTCTCCAACCCCGACCTGCCGGGCATCGAGGACTACTACGAGCCGGTCACCTACGACTACGACAACCTCGTCGGCGCCCCGGCCGGGAAGGACATCCCGGTCGCCCGTCCCCGCTCCGTCCTCACCGGCGAGCCCACCGCCATCACCTGGGGCGCCAACTGGGAAGACGGCCTCGGCGGCGCGCCCGAACACGCCGGCGGCGACCCCAACCTGACCGGCGAGTGGGCCGAGAAGGTGAAGTTCGAGTTCGAGCAGACCTTCCTCTTCCACCTGCCCCGCCTGTGCGAGCACTGCCTCAACCCCGCCTGCGTCTCCGCCTGCCCGTCCGGCGCCATGTACAAGCGGGTCGAGGACGGCATCGTCCTGGTCGACCAGAACCGCTGCCGGGGCTGGCGCATGTGCGTGACCGCCTGCCCGTACAAGAAGGTGTACGTCAACCACGCCACCGGCAAGGCCGAGAAGTGCACCTTCTGCTTCCCGCGTATCGAGGCCGGCCAGCCCACCGTCTGCTCCGAGACCTGTGTCGGCCGCCTGCGCTACCTCGGCCTGCTGCTGTACGACGCCGACCGCGTCGGCGAGGCCGCGGCCACCCCGGACGAGAAGGACCTGCTGGATGCCCAGCGGGGCGTCTTCCTCGACCCCGCCGACCCCGAAGTGATCGCGGCGGCACGGGAGTCCGGGATCCCCGAGGACTGGCTGGAGGCCGCCCGCCGCTCCCCGGTGTACGACCTGGTCATGCGCTACAAGGTGGCACTGCCGCTGCACCCGGAGTACCGCACCCTGCCCATGGTCTGGTACGTCCCCCCGCTCTCCCCGGTCCTGGACGCCGTCACCTCCGCGGGCGGCAACCAGGACGACCCGGACCACGTCTTCGCCGCCGTCACCCGCCTGCGCATCCCGCTGGAGTACCTGGCGGAGCTGTTCACCGCCGGGGACACCGACGTGGTCGCCGGGGTGCTGATGAAGCTCACCGCGCTGCGCTCGTACATGCGGTACAAGACGCTCGGCGAGGACGTTGACGACACTGCGGTCAAGGCCGTCGGACTCACCGCCCGGGAGGCCGAGGACCTGCACCGCCTCCTCGCCGTCGCCAAGTACAAGGACCGGTACGTCATTCCCGCCGCGCACAAGGAGGACGCGGCCGCTCTGACCGCCATGGAGAACCGCTGCCCGGTGGAGTCCTCCGGTGAGCCGGCCGAGCGGAAGGTCATGCTCGGCATCCCCACCCTGCGTCGCCGTACGCCGGAAACCCCCTCCGGAGGCCGTCCGTGAGTCCCCTGCCCACCACCGTTCCCGCCATCGTCCGCACGCGTCTGCGGGCGGCCGTGCGCCGCCCGGCCCGGCTCACGCCCGAAGAGGCCGAGGCACGTGTTCTGCTGCTGCGACTGTGCTCGCTGCTGCTGCAGTACCCGGACGCCGAACTCGCCGCCGCCCGGTCGGTGTTCACCGCCGCCGTCGGCGCGCTGCCGCCCTCTCCTGCCGCCGAACACCTGGCCGACTTCACCGCCTGGTTCGCCGGCCAGGAGCCGGAGGCGCTGGAGCGGCACTACGTCGAGATGTTCGACCTGCGCCGCAAGAGCAGCCTCTACCTCACCTACTACCTGCACGGTGACACCCGCCGCCGGGGCATGGCCCTGCTCACCCTGAACCAGCGCTACCGGGCCATGGGCTGGGACATCGACGGCCGCGAGCTGCCCGACCACCTGCCGGTCGTCCT
Source organism: Streptomyces sp. NPDC001450 (assembly GCF_053597295.1). Taxonomy (NCBI): domain Bacteria; kingdom Bacillati; phylum Actinomycetota; class Actinomycetes; order Kitasatosporales; family Streptomycetaceae; genus Streptomyces; species Streptomyces sp. NPDC001450. Next base: position 66,823 of record NZ_JBSFHY010000024.1, on the reverse strand, counting down.
GGAGTTCGCCGCCCTCGCCGGGCCGGGCAAGGGCGAGGCGCCGCTGCGCCAGCACCGGCGCGGCCTGGAGTTGATCCACCACGCGCTGACCGACGCCAAGTCCCCCTATCGGCACGTCCTGGCCTCGTTGCTCACCCTGCTGCCACCGCCCACCGAGGCGGATCTGGTGGCCGTGGCCGAACTGGCCGCAGAGGGTCCGCCCAGCGAGGACGTCGGCCTCGACCCGTACGGCGCGGGTGAGTTCGCGCCGCCGGGCACCTTCGTCCCGCCCGAGCAGGCCACGCCCACCCTCATGCCGCCCCTCTCGATCCCGGAAGGCCCGCGATGAGCGCCGCAGAATCCTCACTGGCCGCTGCGAGCGGCGCCGACCTTCTCCTGTGGGTCGCCGTCCCCTACATCTGCCTGGCCGTGTTCGTCGTCGGGCATGTATGGCGCTACCGGCACGACCAGTTCGGCTGGACATCCCACACCAGCCAGCTCCTCGAACACCGCTGGCTGCGCTGGGGCAGCCCGCTCTTCCACCTGGGCGCCTTCGCCGTGATCGCCGGGCACGTGGTGGGACTCGCCGTGCCCGCCTCCTGGACCGAGGCCGCCGGCATCAGCGAGCACGCCTACCACACCACGGCCGTGTCGGCGGGCTCGGTGGCGGGCGTCGCCATGGTCACCGGGCTCGGCATGCTGTGCGCCCGGCGGCTGCTGACCCGGCGGATCCGTCTCGGCACCGACCGCAGTGACAAGCTGCTCTTCCCGCTGCTGGCCGCGACCGTTCTGCTCGGCATCTCCGCCACGGCCGCGCACAACGTCTTCGGGCCCGGCTACGACTACCGGGAGACCGTCTCCGTCTGGTTCCGCGGCATCTTCACTCTCCAGCCGCGGCCCGGGGCGATCGCCGGAGCCCCGCTGCTGTTCCAGCTGCACGCCCTGAGCGCGTGCCTGCTCTTCGCGGTCTGGCCGTTCACCCGGCTGGTGCACGTGTGGAGCGTCCCGATCGGATACCTGGCCCGGCCGTACCTGGTCTACCGCAGGCGGGCCGTGCCGACGGCCGGCCCTACCGTGCGACTGCACAGCCGGCCGGCCCGTTCCGGGCGGCACGGCGCATGATCCACCCACCGGCCCGCACGCCGGATGCCACCACGACCGAACGGCCCACTCAGGGCTCGGGCGCGAGCCGCGGCACCGGCCTGGTGATGCTCCTGACCGGCATTCTCGGCTGGCTCGCCTCCTTTCAGCTCGCAGTGGACGACTGGCGGCTGCTCAAGGACCCGGCCTACCAGCCGCCGTGCAACATCAGCCCGGTGGTGAGCTGCGGCAGCGTCATGTCCAGCCCCGAGGGCAGCGTGTTCGGCTTCCCCAACATGCTGCTCGGTCTGGGCGCGTTCGCCGCCGTGGCCGTTGTGGGTGCCGCGGTGCTCACCGGCACACGCCTGCACCAGCGGCTGTGGCTCGCGCTGGCCGCCGGGGCCCTGGCGGGGGTCGTGTTCGTGCACTGGCTGATCGCGCAGTCGCTCTACGAGCTGAACAGGATCTGCCCCTACTGCGCCGTCGTGTGGGTCGTCACCATCGCACTCTTCTGGTGCGTGACCCTGCACTGTGTGAACCACGGGATCGTAGCGGTCCCCCGCGGCGTCCTCGCTCTTCTCCGGGACACGCACTGGATGCTGCTCGGTGCCTGGTACGGCGTGATCGCACTGCTCGTACTCACCCGGTTCTGGCCGTACTGGAGCAGCCTGGCGTAACGCCACCACACGCCTTCGCCGGTCAGCCACGGACCACACGCGCGAAGGCAGTACGTGTTGGCACCGGCCCACACGGCCCTCCGGTCGGGACCTTCGGCCCCCGCGCTCGGACGGCCCTCCGAGTTAGGTTTACCTAAGTACAAGTCGGTGCGCGCAGAGAGCGAGGCACGAACATGGCATCGACGGACCCTCGGGCCCTCCACGAGAGCATCCCCGCACCCGGCGACGGACTGGACGCCGCCCGTATGCCCGGCCACTGGCTGCTGGCCCGTCTGGGCAAGCGGGTGCTCCGCCCCGGCGGCCTGGAGCTGACCCGCTGGATGCTGGACACCCTGGACATCCGCAGCGACGACCGGGTGGTTGAGCTCGCCGCGGGGCTCGGGGCAACGGCGCGGCTCACCCTCGAACGCGTCCCGGCCGCCTACACCGCCGTGGACCGCGACCCCGCCGCGGTGGCACGGCTGGGCACCCTCACTGCCCCGGGCCCCACTGAGGTGGCCGCCGTGCGAGCGGACGCCGCCGACACCGGTCTGCCGTCCGGCAGCGCCACCGTGGTGTACGGGGAGGCCATGCTGACCATGCAGCCCGAGCCCGCCAAACGCCGCATCATGCGAGAGGCACGTCGGTTGCTCGCCGGCACCGGCGGCCGGTACGGCATCCACGAGATGTGCCTGTTGCCCGAGGACCTCGACCCCGGACACGCCGAGGAGATCACGAGGGATCTGGGCGGGGCCATCCACGTCGGTGCCCGTCCGTTGACCCCGTCCGGCTGGGTGGCCCTGCTCGCCGCCGAGGGCTTCACCGTCACCGCCCGCTGGAGAGAGCCGATGGCCCTGCTCGAACCGCGCCGCATCATCGCCGACGAAGGGTTCGCGCGGGCCGTGAGCATCGCCGGCCGGGCCTTGCGCGACCAGGCCGCCCGGCACCGCGTGCTGGAGATGCGCCGTGTCTTCCGCCGCCACCAGGCCCATCTGGGCGCGATCAGCCTCATCGCCACCCCCACCACGTCGATCTCCTGAGGAAGGTGGGACCCGCATGTCCGCCACCGTGATCCCCGACCTGACCGCCGAACTGCCCCTCCCCGAGGACGGCACCCTCAGCCGTGTCCTGTATCGCGACGACCGGCTGCGCGTGGTCGGCTTCGCGTTCGCCGCCGGACAGGAGCTGACCGAACACACATCGGCCCTGCCGGTCGTCATCCAGGTCGTCCAAGGCCGCCTCGACCTCGTCCTGGGCGGCGAGAAGACCGAGGCGGTACCCGGCAGTTGGATCCACCTGCCCGCCCGGCTGCCGCACACCGTGCGCGCCACCGAGCCCGCCGTCATGCTGCTGACCATGCTGCCCGCCGCGTCCGGCAGCTCAGCGGACACCTGACCTCGCCGTGGCCATCGAGGGCGACGCCCTGCCGGCGGCCCGCGCGCCGAAGGACCGCGTAAGCGGTGATCAAGCAGGTGGTCGACCTCGATGCGGGAACACCGCCCGCTCGGCAGCCTCGCGCACAGGCAGCCGTTGTGGGCCGAGACGGTCAGCGTGTCGGCCGGTACGGTGCTCCTTCGACGCCCGGAACCAGTGGACGCCGCCGGCGCCGCATCGGCGTCCCCGTCCTGACACGCAAGGGACACACCAGCGTGCAGAAGTTCTCCCTCGACGCCCGCGTCCGCGAACACCAGGAGCGGGCCGCTGCATCCCCCGCCGGCCGCAGCGCCGAAACCGTCTACGGCGGCCACGAACACGCCCTGCGCCAGACCCTCCTCGCGCTGCGCTCCGGCACCGCTCTGACCGAGCACGAGAACCCCGGTGAGGCAACGGTGCTGGTGCTGCGTGGCCGGGTAAGGCTGCTCAGTGGGGACGCCGTGTGGGAGGGCATGGCCGGGGATCTGCTCCTCGTGCCGCCCGCCCGGCACAGCCTGGAGGCCCTCGAGGACGCGGCCGTACTGCTGACCGTCGCCAAGATCCCCTGATCCCCTTCGTCGAGCCCTCGCTGTGCCTGACCCACCTCGCCCCCCGTGGATCAGCACCGGCGGGCCACACGGCCTGACCGAGCCAGGGCGACGGCGCCGGGTTCTCTGCCCGTCGGGTCGCCTTGACGTGGTCAGGCCGTGCTCGCCACTACGTCCCCACGCCGTCGGAGACCTTCAGCCTTCCGCGTGGGCGAGCCACAGGTCGGGGCCGAAGACCTCGTAGCGGATGCTGCGGGCGGGGATGCCGGCCTGGAGGAGCTGGGTGCGGACGGCGCGCATGAAGGGGAGCGAGCCGCACAGGTAGACGTCGGCGTCGGCGGGCAGGTCCAGTCCGTCGAGGTCCATCAGCCCCGCGTGGCAGCCGGGTTCCCCGACCGCGTCCTCCTCGTACCAGAACTCGGCCCTGGCATCGGGCAGTTGCTCCACCAGGCGCCGGGTGTCGGCGCGCAGGGCGTGTTCGGCCGGGGTGCGGTCGGCGTGCAGGACCCACACCGGCCGGGTCGAGCCCGTGGCGGCGAGGTGTTCGAGCATGCCGGCCATCGGGGTGCAGCCGATGCCTGCGGAGACCAGCACGAGCGGGGTGTCGGCGTCGTCGAGGACCACATCTCCGAACGGGGCCGACAGGGTGAGCTCGTCGTCGGCTCGTACGGTGCGGTGCAGCTGGTTGGAGACCTCGCCCTCGGGGGCGTCGGCGACGCTGGTCACCCGCTTGACGGTGATGCGCCGCAGGCGGTCGCCGGGTGCGTTGGACAGGCTGTACTGGCGGGTCTGGTGGATGCCGTCGGGCATGAGCGCCCGGACGCTGACGTACTGGCCTGCACGGGCCTGGGGCAGGGGGCCGTCGTCGGCCGGGCGCAGCAGGAAGGAGACCACGTCGGGGGTTTCCTCGCGCCGCTCCACGACGGTCCACTGCCGCCAGGGCTTGCGCGGGTCGACCTGGGCTTCCTGGTAGAGGCGGGCCTCCTGGGCTATGAGGGCGCTGGCCATCAGCCAGTACACCTCGTCCCAGGCGGCTGCGACCTCCGGGGTGACCGCTTCGCCCAGCACGTCGCCGATGGCGCGGAACAGGTACTTGTGGACGATGGTGTACTGGTCCTCGGTGACGCCGAGCGCGGCGTGCTTGTGGGCGATCCGGGCCAGGAGGGCGTCGGGGCGGGCGTCGGGGTCGGCCAGCAGGGCCTGGGCGAAGCCGGCGATGGATCCGGCCAGTGCCCGGCGCTGCTCGCCACTTGCCTGGTTGCCACGGTTGAACAGGCCGTCCAGCAGCTCGGGCTGCTCGGCGAACATGGTGCCGTAGAAACGCGTGGTGATCTCGTCCAGGGCTCCGCCGACGGCGGGCAGGGTGGCGCGGACGACAGCGGCCGACTCGGGCGAAAGCATGGGACTCCTCTGAGATGTGGGCACGTGGAGAGACGGCACTCACCGTCACAGCCGGGATCCGTCGTGCGGGTCCGACCGGCACATCGATCATCCGGCGAAGCCGCCACCCGGAACAGGGCCGAACCGCCCTGAAGACAGGGCCCGTCGGTCCGGCCCCGTGCGAGGCATGGCACAGGACCCGACCGAGATGGCCGGCGCACCCGGTGGAGAGATCCAGAGCCTGGTCTTCCATGCGGGTCACCGGGCTCAGGCCAGGGCGGCCTTGAGTACGCCGATGGCCGTCTTCGGGTCGGCGAGGGCGTGGTAGATGCCGGGGACCTCGTGGTCGAGGCCGAGCAGGCCGTAGACGGCGTGCATGGCGCCGCGGACGGAGTACTCGACGGTGAAGACCACGTCCTCCGGGATCTCCGTGAACTGGCCGAGGAAGGCGAAGTTGGCCGCGCCGCGCGGGATGACCAACGGTCGGTCGTGCGTGGTGCGTGGGGCGAACTGGCTGGTGATGTACGGCAGCATCACCGGGATCACGGTCATGGTCTCCGCGACCTGTTCCTCGATGTCGGACAGGCCGAGGTGGCCGAGGAGTTCGGTGAGGATCTCCCGGCCGGTGGCCTGGGCCATCGGCTTGCCGATGAAGTCGCCTTCGTTGTCGACGAACAGCCCGTAGCCCCACAGGGTGTAGACGTCTTCGGGCTGTCCCTCGAAGTGCGGGGCGTGCGGTACGACGATGGACATCAGCCAGTTGGAGTCCTTGAACGTCATCAGCGCGCCGGTGCCGGGGAGGTTGCCGGACAGTTCCTCGATGCGGTGCAGGAGCAGGGGACTGCGCAGGGTGAGGGTGAAGGACTCCCACTTGGCCTCGTCGACGTTGCCGTAGAAGGCGGCCGGGCGCCCGAAGTCGTCCGCCTTGGCGGCGATGGTCTCCCACAGCCGCCAGCCGCCGTCGCGCTTGTCGCGGATCAGTTCGGGCGCGGTGTCGTCACTGCCGTAGGCGGCGTCGGCGGTCATCGAACCGAGGGTGAGGAAGGCGTAGTCGGTGCCCCCGAGGTCGTACGCGTCCGGCTGTCCGGCGCGGTCGAGGTGGAGACGTCGCACCCGCCGAGTGCCGTCCTCCTCGGTGCCGAAGTCGACGTCGGTGACCCGCACGCCGTGCTCGAAGCGCACGCCGTGCTCCTCCAGCCAGGCCTGCAGCGGCCGGATGATCGAGTCGTACTGGTTGAGCCGGGTACGGCGCACGCCCGCCAGCGTGTGCATGCGCGGGAACTCCTGCATGAAGCGCAGGAAGTAGCGCCTGAGCTCGATGGCGCTGTGCCAGTTCTGGAAGGCGAACGTCGTGCGCCACATCGCCCAGAAGTTGGTCTCGAAGAAGTGCGGGGAGAAGAAGTCATCGATCCGGCGTGCCCCGATCACCGCCTCCGGGAGCACGAGCAGCCGGGTCAGCTCCAGACGGTCCCGGGTGTCGAGGCCGTAGTCGGAGGCGTCAAGGATCTCGGCGCCCTTGCCGATCAGGCGGGCCTTGGCGTCGGTGGGCCACTTGGCGCTGAACTCACGGATCTCCTCGCGCACCGACATGGTCTCGTCGGTAAGGGTCGGGATGGTCTCCAGGAGGTTCCACAGGCACGTGTACGCCTCGTCCTCCAGCATGCGGCCGCCCCGGGTGACGTATCCGGCGGGCTCGCCGCGGCCGTCCATGGAGCCGCCTGCGACCGGGAGCTCCTCGAGGATGTGGATGTTCTCGCCGGGGAAGCCACCGTCGCGGATCAGGAAGGCGGCGGCTGCCAGGGAGGCGATTCCGCCGCCGACGAGGTAGGCCCGGGACTGCTGCGGAGCGTCGGTCATGACGTCCCTCCGTTCTGCCGCCCGCTCTCACGGGCGGCCGACTGTGGTCAAGAGCCGTGCACTGGCTCCGGCTCCGAAGCGGCAGCGGCGTGCGCACGGCACAGTGCCGACGAAACGAGGGCGGCACCTGTAACCGTCAGTCAACTCGTGAGGAAGCCCTGCGGGCAGGGGCCGGATGTCCCTGTGCACGCGCCGACAGACCCGGGGTCCGGCCGGCGCCCCGCTCTGCGAGGCGGTGTCTGTGGTGAAGGCCGTATGCCGGTCTGGTGTGTTTGAACAGGGCGGCGCGGCGTGGCGGGCGCCTGCGGCCCACAACCCGGGCGCAGCACCATCTGGACGTGGCCGCTGCCGGCCACCGGATCACGGGCGAGCAGGCGCAGGTCCCTGTGCGTCCATCGCGCCCTCCTCACGCACCACGCGCCCTCGGCCCACATGGCGAGTACCCAGGCTCCACAGGCGCACGTCGGGTGCCGCCGTGAGAACGCCGTGCGTCACAAGGCGGTTCCGGTCGTCACTGACGGCGGCCACTTGGGTTGAAGCGGTGGTGCCGCAGCGCCCGCCCGCAGACGACCGCGAGGGTGAGAAACAGTCCGACCACCGCGGAGGGCACGGTGGCAACCGTCCGCCAGTCCGCGCCGTGCTCGCGCTCTGCGACCGTCCCGAGGGCCGCCGCGGCCACGGCGGCAGCCAGCCCGATACCGATGAGCACGGCGACGACGCTCCGGGCACGTGCGGTGTCGTGTGGTCGCCGATCGTGGCCGAGCGCCGCCCAGTCGCGTGCGGCCTCGCGCATCTCGCGACGGCGCTGTACGGCCGTGCGTGCTCGAAGGCCCACCGTGACGGCGGTACCGGTCACCGCCGCGGCGGAAGGGGTCCACCACGCGTCGGAGACGAGCAGCAGCACCGCGACGATCGCTGCCGTGGCCCAGCCGCTGAGGCAGGCCGCCGCGGCTCTGCGCCGGGCCGGCGGCCGGTCGGCTCCCGCGCGCAGGTCGGCGAGGGCCGGCAGGTACCAGACGCTTCCGGCCGCGGTCACCATGGCGGCCCCCAGGGCGAGGACTGCTTGGGCCATGGTCTACCTCGCCGCCTCTTCGAGCGCGGCGATCTCCGGGTGATGGAGGTCGAAGGCGGGGGACTCGCTGCGGATGCGCGGAAGGGAGGCGAAGTTGTGGCGCGGGGGCGGGCAGGAGGTCGCCCACTCCAGCGAACGGCCGTAGCCCCACGGGTCGTCCACCTCGACCGGCTTGCCGTACTTCGCGGTCTTCCAGACGTTGTAGAAGAACGGGAGGATCGACAGGCCGAGCAGGAACGAACCGATCGTCGAGACGGTGTTGAGAGCCGTGAAGCCGTCGGCGGCCAGATAGTCGGCGTACCGGCGGGGCATGCCCTCGGCGCCCAGCCAGTGCTGGACCAGGAACGTGGTGTGGAAGCCGACCGTGAGCGTCCAGAAGGTGATCTTGCCGAGGCGTTCGTCGAGCATCTTGCCGGTGAACTTGGGCCACCAGAAGTGGAATCCGGCGAACATCGCGTACACGACGGTACCGAAGACCGTGTAGTGGAAGTGCGCGACGACGAAGTACGAGTCGGAGAGATGGAAGTCCATCGGCGGGGAGGCCAGGATCACCCCGGTCAGGCCGCCGAAGAGGAACGTGATCAGGAAGCCGGTGGTCCACAGCATCGGAGTCTCGAAGGACAGCGAACCCTTCCACATCGTGCCGATCCAGTTGAAGAACTTCACGCCGGTCGGGACGGCGATCAGGAACGTCATGAAGGAGAAGAACGGCAGCAGCACACCGCCGGTGACGTACATGTGGTGCGCCCACACCGTCACGGACAGACCGGCGATCGCGATGGTGGCGGCTATGAGGCCCATGTAGCCGAACATCGGCTTGCGGGCGAAGACCGGGATGACCTCGGAGACGATGCCGAAGAACGGCAACGCCAGGATGTACACCTCCGGATGGCCGAAGAACCAGAACAGGTGCTGCCACAACAGCGCCCCGCCGTTGGCCGCGTCGAAGACGTGGGCGCCGAACTTGCGGTCCATCTCCAGCGCGAACAGCGCGGCCGCCAGGACCGGGAACACGATCAGGACCAGCAGGGCGGTCAGCAGCACGTTCCAGGTGAAGATCGGCATCCGGAACATGGTCATGCCCGGCGCGCGCATGCAGATGATCGTGGTGATGAAGTTGACCGCGCCGAGGATCGATCCGAAGCCGGACAGCGCCACACCCATGATCCACAGGTCGGCGCCGAGCCCCGGTGAGTGGACGGCGTCCGAGAGCGGGGCGTAGAGGAACCAGCCGAAGTCGGCGGCACCTCCAGGCGTCAGGAAGCCGAAGGCCGCGATCGACGAGCCGAACAGGAAGAGCCAGTAGGCCAGCATGTTCAGCCGTGGGAACGCCACGTCCGGGGCGCCGATCTGCAACGGCATGATCCAGTTGGCGAAGCCGGTGAACAGCGGCATCGCGAACATCAGCAGCATGATCGAGCCGTGCATGGTGAACGCCTGGTTGAACTGCTCGCTCGACATGATCTGCAGTCCGGGCCTGGCCAGCTCCGCGCGCATCAGCAGCGCCATCACGCCGCCCACGATGAAGAAAGCGAACGCGGTGACCAGGTACATCGTCCCGATCTTCTTGTGGTCGGTGGTCGTCAGCCACTCCGCCCACGACGGCCGTACAGCCTGTCCGGTCGTCCCTGCGGCCACGGTGACCGCGGCACTCGGCCGCGCGGTCCCCACCTTGTGTATCTGTGCCTGGTCCACCGCTCGGTGTCCTCCCCTTCTGCCGTGTCGACGACGAGCCGGGAAGTGCCGTGATGCGGGTAAGGACCTGGCCCCTTCCCGGCTGCCGCCTCATGATCGTCCGAGGGGTACCCTGGCGGGATAGGGCCGAACAGCCCCGGGCCGGCCGCCGGATGGGGTCCAACGGCCCCTCTTCCCGTCGCGCGGCGGGAGCCGACGTGGATCAGGATGCCCCGGGGCGGACGAGCACGTCGTCGCCGGAGCGACCGGCGAAGTAGTCCTCGATGTTGGCCACGGTGGTCTCCGCGATCTGGCCGACGGCGTCCCTGGTGAAGTACGCCTCATGCGAGGTGACCAGGACGTTGCTGAAGGTCATCAGCCGCGCGAGGCGTTCGTCGGTCATCACCTCCAGAGACTTGTCCAGGAAGAACACGCCGGCCTCCTCCTCGTACACGTCGAGACCGACACCGCTCAGCCGCCCCGCGCGCAGCGTCTCCAGCAGCGCGTCGGTGTCCACCAGGCCGCCACGGCTGGAGTTGACCAGGATCGCGTCGTCCTTCATCAGCGCCAGGGCCTCGGCGTCGACGAGGTGATGGGTCTGCGGCAGCAGCGGCACGTGCAGGCTGACCAGGTCCGCCTCGGCGAACAGGCGGTCGCGCGGGACGTACTCCATGCCGAGGGCGAGGCATTCGGGACTCTCGGCGACGTCCCAGCCCAGCAGCCGCATCCCGAACCCGTGGGCGATCCGGGCGAACGCCGCGCCGATCTTCCCGGTGCCCACCACGCCGGCCGTCCGGCCGCGCAGGTCGCGCCCCATCAGCCCGTCGAGCCGGAAATCGAACTCCCGGGTGCGGTGCGCGGCGCGGACGATCCGGCGGTTGACCGCCAGTGCCAGGGTCCAGGCGAACTCGGCGACCGAGTACGGCGAGTAGTACGAGACCCGGGCGACCGTGAGCCCGAGTTCTTCGGCGGCGGCCAGGTCGATGTTGTTGTAGCCGGTGGACCGCTGGGCGATCAGCCGGGTGCCGCCCTTGGCCAGTGAGCGCAGAACGTCGGCGTCCAGGGTGTCGTTGACGCTGCTGAGCACGACCTCGTGGCCCGCGGCGGTCGGGACGGTGTCCCCGTCCAGGAACAGCCCCAGACACCGCAGCTCGTGCAAGCCCGCGAACGCCTTGTCGAAAGCTTCCCTCAGCAGCGGCTCCTCATCCGCGAGGACGCCGTACGCGACGATCTCCACCTGCTCTCCTCCCGTCGGTCGGTGATCACCTCCACCGTAGGCCGGGATCGCGGGAGGGAAGAGGGCCGATCGGCTCCGGGGGCGGGCCCCGTCGTCCCGGGCACCGGGCCGCCGCGCGGACTGCCGGGAGGCCTCCTCTCCCACCGGAGGCTGGGGCGAGCCCAGGGACGCGCGACACCCGAGAGCCGGCCCCGAGGAGGCGAGCCGCGCTCCGGTACCGGGGGACGCCGACCGCCGGGCCGGACGCGACCGTCACCGGCTGTCGCTGGTCTCGGTGTCCGTGAGGGCTGCTCGTCCCGCCTCCAGCCGGGCTGCCGGGATACGGAAGGACGAGCAGGAGACGTAGTCGAGGCCGGCCCGGTGGAAGAAGTGGATGGACTCCGGGTCGCCGCCATGCTCGCCGCACACCCCGGTCTCCAGGCCGGGGTTGACGGCGCGGCCCGCCCCGACGGCCAGCTCCACCAGCCTGCCGACACCCTCCTGGTCGATCGTCTCGAAGGGGGACACGCTGAAGATGCTCTTCTCCAGGTACAGCGGGAAGAAGGAGGCCTCGGCGTCGTCGCGGGACAGGCCCCAGGTGGTCTGGGTGAGGTCGTTGGTGCCGAAGGAGAAGAAGTCGGCGGCTTCCGCGATGTGACCGGCGGTGAGGGCCGCGCGGGGCAGTTCGATCATTGTGCCGATCGGGAGGTGCAGCGGCATCCCTGTCTCGGCCGTGACTTCGGCGAGCACGCGCTCCGCCTCCGTCCGGGCCAGCCGCAGTTCCTCGACCGCTCCGACGAGCGGGATCATGATCTCGGCGTGCGGTCGGCCGCCCTCGCGCAGCCGGTGGACGACGGCCTCGGCGATCGCGCGGACCTGCATGGCCAGGAGACCGGGGACGGCCAGCCCGAGCCGGACGCCGCGCAGGCCCAGCATCGGGTTCTGCTCGTGCAGGCGCTCGACGGCATCGAGCAGTTCGCGATCGTGGACGTCCGGATCGGTGGTGCTCGCCAGGCGGACGGCCAGTTCCGTGCGGTCGGGCAGGAACTCGTGCAGCGGCGGGTCGATGAGCCGGATGGTCACCGGCAACCCGTCCATGGCCTTGAAGATGCCGCTGAAGTCCTCGCGCTGGAGCGGCAGCAGCGCCGCGAGAGCCTCCTCGCGAGCCATGTCGTCGCGGGCCAGGATCATCGCCTCGACCAGCGTCCTGCGCTCGCCGAGGAACATGTGCTCGGTGCGGCACAGGCCGATGCCCTGGGCGCCGAGGGCGCGGGCGCGTGCGGCGTCCTCGGGAGTGTCGGCGTTGGCCCGTACGTCCAGGCGGCGGACGGAGTCCGCGTGGGCGAGGGCTGCCAGGACCGCCTGGGTCAGCGGGCCGGTGCTCTCGCCGGTCTCCAGCGCGCGCCCGACGTCGGACGAGGTAAGCGGCAGGGCGCCGAGGTGCACGGTGCCCGCGGTGCCGTCGACGGAGACGGTGTCGCCCTCGTGTACGACGACTCCTGTGTCCGTGGTGAGCCGACGGGCGACCGGGTCGACGGTGAGCGACTCGGCGCCGCACACGCACACCTTGCCCATGCCGCGTGCGACGACGGCGGCGTGGCTGGTCTTGCCGCCCCGGCTGGTGAGGACGGCCAGAGCCGCGATCATTCCGGGCAGGTCGTCGGGGGTCGTTTCGCGTCGCACGAGGATGGTGTCCTGACCGGCAGCGGCTCGGCGCTGGGCCTCGGCGGAATCGAAGACGACGACGCCGACCGCCGCGCCCGGTGAGGCGGGCACACCGTGGGCGAGGGGGACGTCGGCGGGGGTGGTGTCGAAGCGGGGGAACATCAGCCGGGTCAACGCGGCGCCGTCCACACGGGCCAGCGCCTCGTCCGCGCCGATCGTCTTCTCCTCGCGCAGATCGTGGGCGATACGGAAGGCCGCCTCGGCGGTGCGCTTGCCGATCCGTGTCTGGAGGATCCACAGCCGGCCGCGCTCGACGGTGAACTCGACGTCGCACAGGTCCCGGTAGTGCTTCTCAAGCGTGCGCAGGTGGTCGCCGAGTTCGACGTACGAGCGGGGATCGAGGGTCTTCAGCTCGCTCAGGGGTACGGCGTCACGGACGCCGGAGACGACGTCCTCGCCCTGCGCGTCGGACAGGTAGTCGCCGTACATGCCGCGGGCGCCGGTGGCCGGATCTCGGGTGAAGGCGACGCCGGTGCCGGAGTCGGGGCCGAGGTTGCCGAACACCATCGCCTGGACGTTGACGGCGGTGCCGAGGTCGTCGGGGATGTGCTCACGTCGGCGGTAGACGCGAGCGCGTTCACCGTTCCAGGAGTCGAACACCGCACGGATGGCACGCTGGAGCTGCTCGACCGGTTCCTGGGGGAAGTCCTCCCCCGTCTCACGGCGGATGATCGCCTTGAACTCCTTGGTGAGGAGGGCGAGTTCCTCGGCGTCGAGGTCGTGGTCGTCGCGCGTCCCGCGCTGTGCCTTGTGCGTGGCGATGGCCTGTTCGAACAGGTCGCCGTCCACGCCCATCACCGTGCGGCCGAACATCTGCACAAGCCGCCGGTAGGAGTCCCAGGCGAACCGCTGCTGTCCGGAGGCCTTGGCGAGGCCGGCGACCGACTCGTCGTTGAGGCCGATGTCGAGGATGGTCTCCATCATGCCGGGCATCGAGAAGCGGGCGCCGGAGCGTACCGACACCAGGAGCGGATCGCCGGGCGCGCCGAGCGTGCGGCCCATGGCCCGCTCCAGGCCAGCCAGGGCGCGGGCCTCATCGATGCCGAGTTCGGGCGGCTCCTGGCCGGTCGCGAGGTAGACCTTGCAGGCTTCGGTGGTGACGGTGAAGCCCGGCGGCACCGGCAGCCCCAGCCGTGTCATCTCGGCCAGGCCGGCTCCCTTGCCGCCGAGCAGCTCGGCCATCTCCCGGCTGCCCTCGGCAAAGGCGTACACGTACTTCGTCGGTGTGCTCATCGCGCTCTGCGGCCTCTCACTCGTGGGGCACGACGGCAAGCGGGCAGCCGACGTGGTGGACTGCGGCATGGGTGACGGGGCCGATGCGCGCAAGCGTCGGCCGTTCGGACAGGCGGCGGCCGACGACGAGGAGGCTCGCCGCGGAGGCGGCCCGGACCAGCGCGGTGGAGGCCTTGCCCTCCACAACGGTCTCCAGGACCTCGGTCTCGGGGTACTTGTCGCGCCACACCTTCAGCACGGCGGACAAGAACCCCTGCCACTCCTCGGCTTGCGTGGGATCGTTGACCAGACCGATGTCGCCGGGGCCGAGGCTGATCGCGGAAGGCGGTTGCCAGGCGTACACGACACGCAGGCGGGCCTGCCGGAGCCGGGCTTCCTCGAACGCGAACTCGATCACCTCGTCGCAGGCGTCGGCGAGGTCGATGCCGAGAACCACATCGAGGTATCCGGTGTGGATGGACGGGCTGCCGTCGTCCGCCGGGAAGTGCTCGTCCTCGGCTTCCTCCCCCGTCCGTACGAGGACAACGGGACGGGTGGCCTTCGCGACCACCCCTTGGGCGACGGAGCCGACGAGGAGTCCGGTGAAGCCCGACAGGCCGCGCGAGCCCAGGACCAGCAGGTGGGCCTGTTCGGCGGCCTTCAGCAGGGCTGCGGTCGCCGGGCCTTCGACCTGCTCGTCGGTGAGGACCACGCCGGGTACGGCCCCGCGGATGTGCTCCTCCGCCTGGCGCAGGACGCGGCGCGCCAGATGCCGCTGCGCAGCGTTCACGGGCTCGCCTTCCACGTGACGTGGATGCCAGTTCCAGGCGTGTACCAGTCGCAGCGGTCGGTCACGACGAACCGCCTCGCGGGCGGCCCACTGGGCGGCGGCGAGGCTCTCGGCCGATCCGTCCACTCCGGCGATGACGGGCGACAGCATGGTGCGCACCTCCTGCGCTCGGTCTGCTTGTTACTGCCAGCGTCTTCCCGGGGTGACCCGGCCGGGTATGGGCCGCAAGGGCTCCCCCAGGTCCGTTCGGCCCCTGCGCCGGTCCTGGGGTGGTCGGCACGGTAGGAGGCGTGAGAGCGGGGCAACCGTGTGCCGCGGGGAGGCGGACCGTCGTGAGTCGAGTCATCATTGCCTGCGCCGACGGGCCAGGCCGTAGTCGCGTGGCCGTGGAGTGGGCGACCCACGAGGCGTCACTGCGCGGGCTGCCGCTCGAGGTGCGGTTCGGCTCACCGCCGAACGACCTGAGTACCGCTGCGATGCTCGTGCTCGGCCTGCCCGCGACGGAGGACGACACCACCGGCCCGGCAACGAGCCCGCCCGCGCTCGCCCTTACGGCCGGCTCCGCCTGCCCGGTGGTACTCGTACCGGACGCCCTCGTCCACGTGGCGGCCCTGGCAGGCCGCCCCTCACAGGTCACCCTCGGGATGGACGCCCGTCACCCGGCGGAGCAGGCCGTCGACTTCGCCTTCGGCTCCGCCCAGGTCCGGGGTTCACGGCTGCACGCCGTACACGCTTGGGAGCTTCCCTCCTGTGCCGCCGAGTTGCCCTTCGGCGTTCCCGAGGAGGACCGCGCCACTTGGGAGGACCACGAAGTGCAACTGCTGGCCGACGCGCTGCGGCCGTGGCGGGTGAAGTATCCACGGGTTCCGGTGCTCGAGGACGTCGTACTGCTCAACCCCGTCAATGCCTTGATCCACCATGCCGAGGGCGCCGCGCTCCTGGTCGTGGGACGCGGCCGCGGCGGGGACCCGGGTTTCGTGCAAGCCCTGTTGCGCGAAGCCCGGTGTCCGGTCGCCGTCGTGCCGTGAGACACGGGCGGGCCGAGGCGAGGAAGTAATGACCTAAGCAGCCGTCAGTTCCTCTGCCATCCGCTCCGTCCAGGCCTCGATCGCGGGGAAGCAGCGGAAGTCGCCGCCCTTGCCGCTGCGGAGGATCATCCGTGCGACTCTGCCCCTCGCGCCCTCCTGCAGGCAGCCGCCGAAGGTGATGTGCTCCCTGACGCCGAGTTGCTCCATGGCGCGCCTCACACCGGACACGGGCGGGATGTCCCGGTCCGAGGCCGAGGCGTCCAGCGGCCCGCTGCTGAAGAACCACAGGGGGCGTTCGGCCAGGGCCCGGCGGTGGCGGCGGATGAAGCGGCGTGCGTCCTTGTGCCAGCGCCCGGCGTACAGTGCGCCCCCGACGACCACGGCATCGTACGTCTCGATGCTCGCCACCGACGGTGCAGGCCGTGCCTCGGCCGTCAGCCCCTCCTTGCGCAGGACCTGGGCGACGGCCTCGGCTATCTGCGCGGTCGATCCGTTCCTCGTCCCGTACGCGACCAGGACCTTGCCGGTCATGGCTGTCCGCCTCCCCTCACAGCCTGCGCAGCCAGTCGTCCGCCACGCCGTGCAGGGCCGGCTGGTCGGGCCGGACGTGGCTGTCGTCCAGGCGGTGGTCGAGGTTGTCGACCACCGCGACCACGCCGTCGATCTGCCTGGTCATGGAGACGGCGATCTCCGTCTCACTCTTGCGCTCCATCTGGCCGGTGAGCGTGACCACACCCTCCACCACGGAGACGTCGACGCTCCGCGGCGGCAGCCACAGCGCGCGGACGAGGACTTCCTCGACCACCTCGTCGCGGATCTCCGGGTCCGGCCGAAGGAAGACCTGGAGCAGGTCCCGGCGGGTGACGATGCCGACGAGCCGATCCTCCTCGTCCACGACCGGCAGCCGCTCCACGCGCCGCTGGGCCATGGTCCGCGCGGCCTCGACGATGGTGTCCTCGGCGCGCACGGTGACGGGCGGTTCGGTCATCAGCCGGCCGGCGGTGCGGGCCGCCGCCTTGACGGCCCTTTGCCTGCCGCCGCGCGTCAACGCCACGATCCGCGAGCGACGCTTCGGCGCGTACGGGTCAGGCGTCTCGGCCTGGCGGGCCATCAAGTCGGTCTCGGAGACGACGCCGATGACCTTCTCGTCCTCGTCGACCACCGGCAGGCCGCTGATCCTGTGGCGAGCGAGCAGTCGTGCCACCTCCTTGAAGGGGGTGCCGTACGAGGCGCGGACTACGTCCGTGGTCATCACGGAGCCGACCTTGTTGTGCTTCATCTCTGGTTCCTCCTCAGCGGAGTCGGCGCAGATAGGGGTCCTGGGGCCTGCGCGGCACCAGCCGCACCCGTGCGTCGAGCACGGAGACATCGGCCGTGGTCGCGAGCACGGGGTTGAAGTCGACCTCGGCGAGCTGCGGCAGGTCGGCGGCCATGCGGGACAGGCGCAGGAGCAGCTGCTCCAGGCCTTCGAGATCGGCCGGCCCGCTGCCGCGGGCTCCGAACAGCAGCGGGGCGCAGCGCGGCGCGGTGATCAGGTCGTGGACGTCGTGGTCGGTGAGCGGGGCGAGACGGGCGGTGTGGTCGGCGAGGATTTCGGTGGCGGTGCCGCCGAGCCCGAACAGCACGAGCGGGCCGAAGACCTCGTCCTGGACGACGCCGGCGAACAGTTCGGTGCCGCGCGCCGCGAGCGGCTGCACGACCACACCGGTGAGCAGCCCCGCGAACCGGGTCTCGAAGTCCCTGAAGGCGGCCCGGACCTGGGCATCGCCTTGAAGGTCGAGATGCACGGCACGCTGCTCGCTCTTGTGCACCAGTCCCGGCCAGTGGGCCTTCATCACCACCCGGCCGTCCGGGCCGCGCAGCCGCCGGGCCGCGAGGACGGCCTCGTCCTCGGTCTCCGCCCACGACCACGGGATCTGCGGGATGCCGTAGCAGGCCAGGAGGTCGGCACACATGCGCGGGTCGAGCCAGCCGCCGTCCGGATGCGCGGCCAGGAAGGTCTCGGTGATCTCCTGGGCGCGGGTCGTGTCGATGCCGTCCAGGTCCGGAACGGTGCCCACGGGCCGGGCGAGCCAGGCCGCGCGGCGGGCGGCGTGGGCCAGAGCCCGTGCCGCCGCCTGGGGTTCGGCATACGAGGGGATCGTGCCGCCGTCGGCGGCGGGCAGCAGCTTGACCGGCAGGTCCTGTTCGAGACGGACGGCGGCCACTGGCTTGCCCCGGTGCGCGGGGGCGTCGGTGAGCGCCCGGACGAGGTCGTCGCCGGTCGCCGCGGCGACCGCCGTGGGCACGAGGGCCACCAGAACCGCGTCGACGCCGGGATGGCGCGTCAGCCGGTCCAGGCAGTCCGCGAGCTGGTCCTCGGTGACGGCGGCGGTGGCGTCGACGGGGTTGCCGACCGCGGCGCCCTGCGGGAGCACGGCGAGCAGGTCGTCGATCGCGTCCGCAGGGAGCGGCGGCAGGGCGAGTCCCGCCTCTGTGCAGGCGTCGGCGGCGAGGACTCCGGCACCGCCCGCGTTGGTGACGACCGCGACGCGGGTGCCCGCGGGGAGCGGCTGGGAGTGCATCAGGGCAGCGGTTTCCAGGAGTTCGCCGACCGAGCGGGTGGCGGTGATGCCCGCCTGGGTGAACAGTGCCTGCCGGGTCATGGTGCGGGTGGCGGCGGCCGCGGTGTGGGAGGCGGCGGCACGGCGGCCCGCCTCGGTGCGGCCCGCGTCCACGGTGAGCACCGGCATCCGGCGCGTGACACGGCGGGCCGTGCGGGAGAACGCCCGCGGGCTGCCGAAGGACTCCAGGTGCAGCAGGGCGAGTTCGGTGCGGCCGTCGCTCTCCCACCACTGGAGCATGTCGTTGCCACTGACGTCGTACTTGTCACCGAGCGACGCGAAGGACGAGACGCCGATGCCCAGCCGGGACAACCCGTCGAGGAGAGCGATACCCACCCCGCCGGACTGCACGGCGACGCCCGCGGTGCCGGGACGCGGGTGGTCGGCGGCGAACGTGGCGTCCAGGCGCAGGTCCGGATCGGTGTTGGAGATGCCGAGACAGTTGGGTCCGACCAGGCGTATGCCGTAGGTGCGGCAGGTGGCCAGCAGCGCCTGCGCCTGGTCGGTGTCGAGGCCGGCTGTGACGACGAGCAGCGCCCGGACGCCGGCCTTGCCGCACTCCTCGGCGGTGGCCGGGACCGCCGCGGCGGGGACGGCCACGACTGCCAGGTCGGGGGTCTTGGGCAGCACGCTGACGGACGGGTACGACGGCACGCCGAGGATGTGCGGAACGCTCGGGTTCACGGCGAACAGGCGGCGGGTGCAGCCGCCCGCCTTCAGGTGGTGCAGGATCGCCCGGCCCACGGAACCGGGTTTGCGTCCGGCACCGACGACGGCGACCACGTTCGGGCGCAGCAACGGCGCCAGGCTTGCGACATCGGCGGCACGGCCCCGGGCCTCCACAGCCGACAGGTAGGTGTCGTCCTCGTCCAGCCGTATGGTGCAGCGCACCTCGGGCCCTTCGAACCGGCGGGCCGTGCGCAGGCCGAGGTCGGCGAAGAGCCGGAGGATCTCGCGGTTCTCGCTGAGCGCGTCGGCGGTGAAGGTGGTGATGCCATCGGCGCGGGCGGCGGAGACCAGGTGCTCGACGAGCAGGGTGCCCACTCCGCGGTGGTGCAGGCCGTCGCAGACGGCGATGGAGATCTCGGCCTCGTCCTTCTCCCCCGCCGTGTCGTACTCGGCGAGCCCGATCACCTGACCGTGCGTCTCGGCCAGCAGGGCCCGGTAGCCGGGGTGCGCCGGAGCGCATGCCCGGTCGGCGGCGAGGGCGGCGGACCGAGGGCTCGCCGAGAAGAACCGGAGACGGAGATTCTCCGGGGACATCTCCTCATAGAGCCCCTGCAGCTGGTCGTGGTCGGCCGGCGTCACGGGCCGGATGCACACGGTGGTGCCGTCCGCGAGCAGGGCGTGAACCGGGGGTCGGTTGAGCACGGCGTCCGACATCAGGGATCTCCTCCAAGCCTCTCGATGGTTCGAGCATCCAGCGGATCGAAGGGCGTCCCCATGGGCTGTCCGGGGCCGGGCTCGGGGCCGGTCGGCCCTAACCTGCTGCGTTCACGGCGAGTTCGGCCGGCGAGACAGTGGCAGCCGGGCGCCGAGGGAGGCACGCGGACAGCGGTGCCGCTCCTTCGCCTCCCGTGGGCGACGTACGAGCGCCCCTGTGCCCGTACCACTCGGGACACAGGGGCGCTGTCGCCCTCGGCCGCGTTCTCAATCGTCGGCGACCAACGCGATGAGGTCGAGAAGCCGGTTCGTGTAGCCCCATTCGTTGTCGTACCAGCCGAAGACCTTGGCGAGGGTGCCGCCTGCCTGGGTGAGCGCGGCGTCGAGGACGCAGGAGGCCGGGTCGCCGATGACGTCGCGGGAGACGATGGGCGCCGTCGAGACGCGCAGGATGCCGTTCAGCGGGCCCTCGGCCGCCGCGGCGAAGGCGGCGTTGATCTCCTCGGCCGTGGCCTCGCGGTTCAGCACCACCGTGAGGTCGGTGAGCGAGCCGTCCTCCACGGGCACCCGGACGGCGATCCCGTCCAGCGCCCCGGCCAGCTCCGGCAGTACGAGGCCGACAGCGCGGGCAGCACCGGTGCTGGTCGGAATGATGCTCAGGGCCGCCGAGCGGGCGCGGCGCAGGTCCTTGTGCGGGCCGTCCAGCAGGGATTGGTCGTTGGTGTAGCCGTGGACGGTGGTCAGCAGGCCGCGGTCGATGCCGAAGTTCTCGTCGAGCACCTTGACCATCGGCGCGAGGCAGTTGGTGGTGCAGGAGGCGGCCGAGATGATCCGGTCACGGTGCCGGTCGTAGGTGTCGTCGTTGACGCCCATCACGATGGTGGCGTCCACGCCCTTGCCGGGCGCCGAGATCAGCACTGTGTGGGCGCCCGCCTTCAGGTGAAGGGCCGCGGAGTCGCGGTCGCGGAAGCGGCCGGTGGACTCGACGACGATGCCGGCTCCGTGGTCGGACCAGTGCAAGGCGGCCGGATCGCGCTCGGCGGTGACGGCGATACGCCGGCCGTCGACGGTGATCGAGCTGTCGTCGTGCGTGACCTCGCGCCCGATGTGCCCGAACGTCGAGTCGTACTCCAGGAGATGGGCGAGGGTGGCGGGCGGGGCGATGTCGTTGATCGCGACGACGTGGACGTCCTGGGTGCCCGCCTCCGCGCGGTCGAGGGCCGCGCGGAGAAGAGTGCGGCCGATGCGGCCGAAGCCGTTGATGCCGACACGTACGGTCATGACGTGAGCTCCTTTGCGGTCAGGGGCGCCGGGCCTGGTGCGGACGCGGGTACCGGCCGTCCCGTGGTCCTTGGCGGTGGCGCACCGTTCGTCGTTGGAAAGTACGGTGGTGTCCTGGCGCTCGAGCCTGGGCGTGAGTGACGTCGTGAGTCGTCGGACGGTGGAGGCGGCATGGCCGGTAAGAAGGCGGCGCAGCTGCCGCGCGAGGTGTACGAGAAGGAACTGCTGCGCCTGCAGACCGAGTTGGTGAAGGCGCAGGAGTGGGTGCGGGCGGAGGGTGCCCGGCTGGTCGTGATCTTCGAGGGGCGGGACGCGGCGGGCAAGGGCGGCACCATCAAGCGGGTCGCCGAGTACCTGAACCCGCGGGTGGCTCGGATCGCGGCGCTGCCGAAGCCGACCGAGCGCGAGCGCACGCAGTGGTACTTCCAGCGGTATGTGGAGCATCTGCCTGCCGCCGGGGAGATCGTGCTGTTCGACCGCTCCTGGTACAACCGGGCCGGGGTCGAGCACGTGATGGGCTTCTGTACGAAGGAGGAGCACCAGCTCTTCCTGCGGCAGTGCCCGATCTTCGAGCGGATGCTGGTGGAAGACGGGATCCTGCTGCGCAAGTACTGGTTCTCGGTGAGCGACACCGAGCAGCAGGAGCGGTTCCGGCGCCGTCTGGAGGATCCGCTGCGCCGCTGGAAGCTGACGCCCATGGACCTGGAGTCCATCACCCGCTGGGAGGCCTACTCCCGGGCCAAGGACGTGATGCTGGTCCACACCGACATCAGCGAGGCGCCCTGGTACATCGTGGAGAGCGACGACAAGCGGCGGGCGCGGCTCAACATGATCGCCCACCTGCTGGGCTCGGTGCCGTACCGCGAGGTGCAGCCACCGGTCCTGGAGCTTCCGCAGCGGCCGCCGTCGACCGGTTACGAGCGGCCGCCGCGCGATCTGCAGGTCTACGTCCCGGATCACGCGGCCGGCCTCTGAGCCAACCGGTCACCTGCTCACTCCCGCTGGGGTACGACCGCGACCGGGCAGGCGGAGTGATGGAGCACCGCGTGGGCGACGCGGCCGAGCTGGAGGCCGAAGTGGCCCTCGCGGCGCCGGGCTCCGACGACGAGCAGGTCGGCGTCGGCCGCGGCGCCGAGCAGCACCTGGTGGGCGTGGCCCTCGACGGTACGCCGGTGCACCTCGACGTCGTCCGGGATCTCCCGCAGAGCCGCTTCCAGTTCCTGCGCGGCCCGCTCCTCGTGCAGCCGGGCCGGTTCGCCGGCCGGCAGGGAGTGGCCGTGCGGCTCGTGCGCGGGGCAGCGCCAGGCTCGTACGGCCTCCAGTGGCACACCGCGGCGGCGCGCCTCCTCGGCGGCGAAGCGCACCGCGGCTGCGTCGGCCCGGTTCTCGCCGACGCCCAGGACGATGCGGCCGTGCCTGCCGGGTGTGGCCCGGTTGTCGTGGCTGCCGCGCAGCACGATGACCGGGCAGTGCGCGTGGCCGGCCACCGTCACACTGACGGAGCCGAGGAGCGCCTCGGCCAGGCTGCTCCGACCGCGCGAGCCGAGGACCACGGCGGAGGCGGTGCGGCTTTCCCGTACCAGCACGTACTCGGGTTCCTCGGGCAGCAGGTCGGTGGTGACCTTCACCTCGGGCCGGCGGCTGCGCGCCCTGCGCGCGGCGGCGTCGACCATGTCCTCGGCCATCACCTGTTCGGAGGGCTTGCCGAGATCCTGGGCGAGCGAAGTGCCCTCGTACCGTTCCCACAGCGAGGCGTACACCACGCGCAGCGGGAGTCCGCGCAGGGCGGCCTCGTCGGCCGCCCAGTCGACGGCGCGCAGGCTCGGCTCGGAACCGTCGACACCGACGACCAGGGGCGGTTCCATCGTCCTCACCTTCCCGCGCCCAGGTCGAAGACGATCCGGGCCTTGATCTCGCCGCGCAGCACCGCGTCGATGGACTCGTTCACGGAGGCGAGCGTTCGGGTCTCGTACATGACCTTCGTGCGGCCGGCCGCGTGCAGCTGGAAGACCTCGGCGAGGTCCTGCCGCGTACCGACGATCGAGCCGATCACCGAGGTGCCGTTCAGGACGGTGTCGAAGATCGGCACCTGGATCGTGCCGTGGGCGGGCAGCGCCACCATGACGAGCTTTCCGCCGCGCCGCAGACCGGAGTTGACGGCCTCGAAGGCGGCCGGGTTCACGGCGAGGGCGATCGCCGCGTGGGCGCCGCCGTGCTTCTTCAGCTCCTCGCCGACATCCTGCTTGCGAGCGTCGATGACGAGGTCGGCGCCGAGTTCCACGGCGAGTTCGAGCTTGTCGTCGGTGACGTCGATCGCGGCCACCGTCGCACCGGCGATCTTCGCGTACTGCACGGCGAGATGGCCGAGGCCGCCGATCCCGGAGACGGCGACCAGCTGGGTGGGCCGGACGTCCGCCACCTTGAGGGCCTTGTACGTGGTGACGCCCGCGCAGGTCAGCGGGGCGGCCTCGAAAGCGGAGACCCCGTCGGGCACCGGTTGGGCGAAGTCGGCCCAGGCCAGCATCTTCTCGGCGTATGCGCCGTCACAGCCGTAGCCGGTGTTGACCTGCTGCTCGCACAGCGTCTCCCAGCCGGACCGGCAGTGCTCGCACCGCCCGCACGCCTTGCCGAGCCACGGCACCGCGACCCGCTGCCCGACGGAAAGGTGGGTGACGCCCTCGCCGAGCTTCTCGACCAGGCCGACGCCCTCGTGCCCGGGCACGAACGGCAGGTCGGGCTTGACCGGCCAGTCGCCGTGGGCGGCATGGATGTCGGTGTGGCACAGCCCGGAGGCCTCCAGACGGATGCGGACCTGGCCGGGGCCGGGCTCGGGGTCGGGGCGTTCCTCGATGACCAGGGGCTCGCCGAAGGCTCGTACGACCGCTGCCTTCATGATCTGTTCTCTCCTCTGGAGGGTGTGTCAGTCGTGCGCGACGACGGCGACGGGGGCGGTGGAGTGGTGCAGGACGGCATGGGTGGCGGTGCCGATGTGGGCGCCGACGGAGGAGCGGCGGACGCGGCGGCCGACGACGACCAGGGAGGCCTCGCGGGAGGCGTCGATCAGGAGCAGCGAGGGGCTGCCGAACTGCGACTGCTCGACGACCTCGACGTCGGGGTACTTCTGCCGCCAAGGGCGCAGCACCTCGCTCAGGATGAGGACGTCGCCCTTCGCCATCTCCCGCTCGACCGCCGGTTCCAGGGCCATCCCGTAGGCGTAATAGGGCGGTGGGTTCCAGGCGTGGACGACTCGCAGGGGCACCGAGCGGCGCGCGGCGGCCTCGAAGGCGAACCCGAGCAGCGCCGCGTCGGGGCTGGCGACGTCGAGTCCGAGGACGACGGGACGGAACGCCGTGGCCGCGGAGGGGATGCCGGCCTCGTCCATCTCGTGCTCGTCCGCGGCCTGCTCGCCGGCGCGGACCAGGACGACGGGCCGCTCGGTGTGCGCCACGACCGCGAGCCCGACCGAGCCGACCAGGAAGCCGCCGATCCCGCTGAGGCCGCGTGAACCGAGGACGAGCATTTCGGCGTCCTTGGCCGCGTTGACCAGGGATTCGGCGGGTCGGCCGGTGAGTTGCTCGGTGGTCACCTCGACGCCCGGGTGACGCAGCCGCAGACCCTCGGCGGACTCTCGGGGGATCCTCTCGGTCCAGTGCTGGTGCGTTTCGGCACCGAGGAGCGGGGCTTGGGCCATGGGCTCCGGTACCGGCTCCCAGACGTGGACGAGCTTCACCGGCAGTCCGCGCAGTTGCGCCTCGCGGGCGGCCCATTCCGCGGCGGCGCGGCTTTCGGGCGAGCCGTCGAGACCCACGGTGATGGTGCGGGGCATGTTCTCCACCTCCTGAATCGGGGACCCGAGGGGACCCGATTCCAGCGTCGTGTTCGAGGGGTTGTGCGGGGCAGGGGCCGCTGGTCCTTCGGCGGGGACGATGGGCCCCGTACACGGGTCGGCGGGACGGCCCCGGGGCGAGGTTCGTCCCGCCGCGTGCGGGTCAGCGCAGCCAGGTGTGGTCGCGGACGATCGGCAGCCGTGCCCACAGCCGGCCCAGACCCCAGGTGGCGCCCGCGCCCGCTGCCGCTGCGGCGATCAGCGCGACCGCGTAGATCACGTGGTAGTCGGCGAACGGGTTCGTCGACATGCTCGGCGAGCCGTCCGAAAGGTGCTTGGCCGGCGGCCACTCGGCAATCCACATCAGCGCCATCATCGCCGTGCCCGCCACCGCGGCCGGCCGCAGCGCCACTCCGGTCATGACGGCCAGGCCGATGCCGAGCAGGCCCAGCATGAACAGCCAGTCCGCCCACGTGTCGCCGGCCCAGGAGTGGAAGGTCGACTCCATCGGCCCGGCGGCGACGGAACTGAGGAAGCCCTTCGTCGGCGACCCGCCGTCGATCCAGCCCTTGCCGGAGGCGGTCGCGTAACCCAGGCCGAAGGTCTTGTCCAGGAACGCCCAGAGGAAGACGAACCCGGTCAGGATGCGCAGGGAAGCGAGGGCGTAAGCCTGCGCGGTGTGCGTGCCGAGACGTGCCGACACGGCGGACTCGGGGCCGGACCCGGTCCGGTGCCGACGGAAGGCGGCCGACAGGTGGAAGCCTGGGCTCCGGTGAGGGTGCTCGTGCACGGCCATGATGGTGATCCCTTCGGGGATGTCTGAGTCGTCTTCTCCTTGACGTGTCTCACTCTCGTCCGATGCCCGACGTCACGCCGGATGCCGAAGGTCTCCGTCCGTTGGGCTGAACGTCCCTGCGTCCGAGGCCCGTTGGGTTGGCGGTTGACGAACCGGGCACGTGGAACACCGGGCGGGTGTCGCGGGTGATCGCGTGGCCATGGATGCTGGGCCCAGGCAGAGAGGGGCGGCACATGGCTGAGGACTCGGGCGAACGTTCTGTGCGGTGGCGTCGGCTGGTGCCGGGCCTCGGCGCCCTGGTCGGTTACCGGGGTTCGTGGCTGAAGGGCGACCTGCTGGCCGGCGTGACGGTGGCGGCGTACCTCGTGCCGCAGGTGATGGCGTACGCGGGTGTGGCCGGTCTGCCACCGGTCGCCGGGCTGTGGGCGATCCTGCCCGCCGTCGCCCTGTACGCGCTGTTCGGTTCCTCCCGGCTGCTGTCGGTGGGGCCCGAGTCGACGACCGCTCTGATGACGGCCACCGTGGTGGGCCCGCTCGCCGGCGGGGACGCGGGGCGCTACGCATCGTCGGCCGCGGCCCTCGCCGTTACGGTCGGCCTGCTGTGCCTGGTCGCGCGGGTGGTGCGGCTGGGCTTCCTCGCGGACCTGCTCTCCCGCCCCGTGCTGATCGGCTACCTGGCCGGGGTGGCCCTGATCATGATGGTGGACCAGCTGCCCAGGCTCACCGGCGTGCGGACCACCGGTTCGGAGTTCTTCCCCCAACTGCGGTCCTTCGCCGCACAGTTGCCTGGCGCCGATGTGAACACGGTCATCTTCTCGGCGGTCGCGCTGGTGTTCCTGTTCGTGGTGAAGCGGTACCTGCCGACGCTGCCGGGACCGCTGCTCGCGGTGGTTCTCGGCACGGCGGCCGTCACCGTCTTCGACCTCGACCACCGGCACGGCGTCAAAGTGATCGGTGAGGTCCCGTCGGGGCTGCCCTCACTCGCGCTGCCGGACCTGGGCGAGCTGCCGCACCTGGTGCTGCCGGCCCTGGGTGTCCTGATCGTCGCGTACACCGACTTCATCCTCACCGCGCGAGCCTTCTCCGGGCGAACGGACGACGAGCCCGGTCTGGACGCCAACCAGGAGTTCCTGGCGCTGGGGGCAGCGAACCTGGGCGCGGGCGCCCTGCACGGCTTCCCGGTCAGCAGCAGCGCCAGCCGCACCGCGCTCGCCGCCTCGACGGGCGCACGCAGCCCTGGCTACTCGCTGGTGGCCGGCGCGGCGGTCCTCGCCGTACTGCTGTTCCTGAGCCCCTTGCTGGGCCGGACGCCGTCGGCGGTGCTGGGGGCGCTCGTCGTGTACGCCGCCGTCCGCATGATCGACCTGGCCGGGTTCCGCCGCCTGGCGTCCTTCCGCCGCCGCGAACTGTTCCTCGCTCTGGGCTGCCTGGCCGGTGTGCTCGCTCTGGACATCCTGTACGGGGTGATCGTGGCGGTCGGTCTGTCGGTGGCCGAGCTGCTGACGCGGGTGGCGCGCCCGCACGACGCGGTCGAAGGGCTGGTGCCCGGCGTCGCGGGCATGCACGACGTGGACGACTACCCGCAGGCACGCACCATCCCCGGCCTGCTGGTCTACCGCTACGACTCGCCCCTGTTCTTCGCCAACGCGGAGAACTTCCGGCACCGGGCCATAGCCGCCGTCGACGAACAGACCGGCCCGGTGCGCTGGTTCGTGCTGAACACCGAGGCGAACGTCGAGGTCGACATCACGGCCCTCGACGCGGTCGACGAGCTGCGCCGCGAACTCGCCCACCGCGGCATCGTGTTCGCACTCGCCCGGGTCAAGCAGGACCTCCTGGACGCCCTGAAGGCCTACGGCCTGGTGGACTCTGTGGGCTCGGACCTCATCTTCCCCACGCTGCCCACCGCGGTGGCCGCCTACCGCGCGTGGTGCGGCGAGCGGTGGGGGCCGGTCCGGGAGGTGTGACGCGGAGTGGGGCCGACCCGCTGTCACCCGACCGTGAGGTCCGGTCGGATCAGCGTGCCCGACCTGCCGTGGACGATGTCGTAGGCCGCGTCCAGGGCGCCGATCGCGGCCAGAGCACCGGTGTGCTCGACGAACCGGGCGGCCGCCTCGGTCTTGGGGCCCATCGAGCCGGCCGGGAAACCGCCGTGCCGCAGTTCCCGGGGGGTGGCGTCGAGCAGAGGGTGCTGGTCGGGGGTGCCGTAGCCCTCGTAGACGTAGGGGACGTCGGTGAGTATGAGCAGGAAGTCCGCCTTGAGGTCCTCGGCGAGCAGAGCCGCAGTGAGGTCCTTGTCGATGACGGCCTCCACCCCGGACAGTGCGCCGGTGTCGTGGTCGGCGGTGACGGGGATCCCGCCCCCGCCGGCGCAGATCACCAGGGTCCCGCTGTTCAGCAGTTCGTGGATGGTGTCGGTCTCCAGGATGCGTTCGGGTGCGGGTGAGGCGACGACGCGCCGCCAGCCGGTGGTGTCCTGGGCGATGCGCCAGCCGCGTGTGCGGGCCAGCTTCTCGGCCAGCTGGCGGGAGTACACCTGGCCGACGAACTTCGTGGGCCGGGCGAGGGCCGGATCGTTGCCCCGCACGAGGGTGTGCGTGACAAGGGCGGCGATCCGGTGCCCGGGCAGAGCGTCGTGCATGGCACGGGCGAGCAGGGAGCCGATCATGCCCTCGGTCTCGGCCCCGAGCAGGTCCAACGGGTAGGGGGCGCTGAGCGCGGGGTCGGCCTCGCTCTCCATGGCGAGCAGGCCGATCTGCGGGCCGTTGCCATGGGTGATGACCAGCTCGTGCTCGTGGGCGAGGGCGGCCAGAGCGGTGGCGACCCGGTCGATGTTGGCCTGCTGGACGGCGGCGTCGGGGCGTTCGCCGCGGTGCAGCAGGGCGTTGCCGCCGAGGGCGACGACGATGCGCATGGTTCAGTCCTCCAGGGTGGCGACGAGCACGGCCTTGATGGTGTGCAGCCGGTTCTCGGCCTGGTCGAAGACGATCGAGGCGGGCGAGGAGAAGACCTCGTCCGTGACTTCCAGGCCGTTCAGGCCGTAGGCCTCGAACAGCTCCTGGCCCAGCCGGGTGCGGTGGTCGTGGAGGGACGGCAGGCAGTGCATGAACTTCACGTCCGGATTGCCGGTGAAAGCGAGCGTCTTGTCGTTGACCTGGTACGGAAGCAGCAGCTCGATCCGTTCCCGCCAGGTCTCGGCCGGTTCGCCCATGGAGACCCAGACGTCCGTGTGCAGGAAGTCGGCACCGCGCACGGCGGTCTCGACGTCCTCGGTGAGGGTGATGCGCGCCGCGCTTCGGTCGGCCACTTCACGGCACGTGGCGACCAGTGCGGGGTCCGGCCACAGAGCCTGGGGCGCGGCGATACGCACGTCCATGCCGAGCAGCGCGCCCATCGAGAGCAGCGAGTTGCCCATGTTGTTGCGGGCGTCGCCCAGGTAGCAGTAGCTGACGTCCGCGAGCGGCTTGGCGCTGTGCTCCCGCATGGTGAGCATGTCGCACAGGCTCTGGGTGGGGTGGGCGGTGTCGGTCAGTCCGTTGTAGACGGGGACGTGGGCGTGGGCGGCGAGTTCGGTGACGATCGACTGGGCGGAGCCCCGGTATTCGATGGCGTCGAACATGCGGCCGAGGACGCGGGCGGTGTCGGTGATGGACTCCTTGTGGCCGACGTGGGTGTCTCCGGGGCCGAGGTAGGTGGTGCGGGCGCCCTGGTCGGCGGCGGCGACCTCGAAGGCGCAGCGGGTGCGGGTGGAGGTCTTCTCGAAGATCAGGGCGATGTTCTTTCCGGTCAGCCGTGGCCGTTCGGTGCCGGCACGCTTGGACGCCTTCAGGTCGCCGGCGAGACTCAGCAGGTGGTGGATCTCGGTGGCGGTGAAGTCGAGTTCGCTCAGGTAGGAGCGGCCTCGCAGGTCGACGGTCATGATGGGGTCCTTTCGAGGGTCAGGCGGCCGGGTCGCGTTCGATGGGGCAGCTCATGCAGCGGGGTCCGCCCCGGCCGCGGCCGAGTTCGGCGCCGGCGATGGTGACGACCTCGATGCCCTGCTTGCGCAGGTAGGTGTTGGTGGTGACGTTGCGCTCGTAGCCGACGACGACGCCGGGGGCGAGGGCGAGGAAGTTGCTTCCGTCGTCCCACTGCTCGCGCTCGGCGTTGCGCATGTCCTGGGGTGCCGACAGCATCCGGACCTTGTCCAGGTCGAGGGCCTCGGCGAGCGCCGTCGCGAGATCGGAGTTCGCGGTGACGTCGAACCGGGTCTCGCGACCGTCGCTGGGCCGCAGCGTCCACGAGCGCAGGGAATCCGCGAGGCCGGGGTAGATGACGAACGCGTCGCGGTCGACCATGGTCAGCACGGTGTCCAGGTGCATGTACGCACGGACCGCGGGCAGTTGCACGGCGATCAGCTTGCTCGCCGTGCCGGCTGCGAAGAGCCGTGCGGCCAGGTTCTCCACGGCCTGGGGGGTGGTGCGCTCCCCCATGCCGACCATGACGGCGCCGTTGCCCAGCACGTGGACGTCCCCGCCTTCGAGGGTGCCGACGGGGCCGTCGAGCAGGGGTGCGGGTGCGACGCCCGCGAACATCGGGTGGAACCGGTAGACGGCCTCGGCGTGCAGGCTCTCGCGCCGCCGCGCGGGCTTGGCCATCGGGTTGACCGACACCTGGTCGTACACCCAGCAGGAGTTGTCGCGCGGGAAGAGGTGGTTGGGCAGCGGGGCGAGGGCGAAGTCGTCGGCGCCGAGCGCGTTCCACACCAGGCTGTGCGGGGTGGCGAGCGGCAGGTCGCTCTTGAGGAAGCCGCCGACGAGGTAGCCGGCGAGCGTCTCCCCGTCGAGGTCGGCGCACAGTTCGCGTACCGGGTCGACGAGGGCCGGGCCCACGGTGCCGGGAGTGACGACCCGGTCCAGCAGCCAGTCACGCGCCTTGGGGACTTCCAGTGTCTGCGCCAACAGGTCGGCGAAGTAGTGGACGCGGGCACCGTGGTCGCGCAGGACCTGGGCGAAGGCGTCGTGCTCCTCGCGGGCGCGCTTGGCCCACAGGATGTCGTCGAAGAGCAGCGCGTCGACGTTGCGCGGGGTGAGGCGGGACAACTCGAGGCCGGGGCGGTGCAGGATCACCTGGCGCAGCGGGCCGGCCTCGGAGTCGACGTGGAAGGTGTTCATCGCGGAGGTTCCTCTGTGCTTGGGGCGGTCAGTCGTGGTGGCGGAGGTCGTTCCGCTTCCGGGGTCCGCCGATGCGGCCGGTACGGAGCCCTCGGGAGAGCCGCTGGACCGGCGGGGGCGTCTCGGCCGGCCGTCCCGACCGGTCCACGGTCGCCGCACTCCTCGGCGCCGTGGCCTCGCCGAAGGTGTCCTGTCCCCGCTTCAGCCAGACGTAGACGGGGACCCCGAGCAGCAGGACGAACAGGCCGTAGTAGACGGTCTGGTAGCCGCTGCCCTGGATCGACCAGTACGAGAAGGCGAGGGCGAGCCCGGCGACGGTGACGTCACGGGCGAGCCTGCGGGGGCTGAGGCTGTCCCGTCCGCGGACCAACAGCCAGTACAGCTGGGCGGCAGCGGAGAAGAGGTAGGGGATCACGGCGGTCAGCACGCTGAGCAGCACGATCTTGGTGAAGACGTCGTCGAAGCGCGTGTAGCTGAACACGGTGATCAGCGAGGCCAGCACCGTCGAGGCGACGATACCGAAGGCCGGAACACCGCCCTCGCCGCGCAGCCGGGCGAAGGACTGCGGGAAGAGACCGTCGCGTGCGGCCGCGTACGGCATCTCCGCGCACAGCATGGTCCAGCCGTTCAGAGCGCCGATGCCCGAGATGATCGCGGCGACGGCGACGATGTCACCGGCCCAGCTGCCGCCGAAGATGCTGTTCGCCGCGTCGGTGAAGGGCGCCGTGGATCCGCCCAGCTTGCCGTGAGCGACGGTGCCGAAGACGGCGAGGGTGCCCAGGATGTAGATGACGGCGCAGACGAGCGTGCCGTAGACGGTGGCGCGGGGGACGTTGCGCTCCGGCTCGCGGACCCGGCCGGCGACGACGGAGGCCGCTTCCAGGCCCAGGTAGCTGAACAGGGCGATGGCGCCCGCGGCCGAGATCGCGCCCAGCGCCGACTGACCGCTGGCGTTGAACGGGCCGAAGTTGTGCGAGTCGACGAACAGCAGCCCGACAGTGGCCATGAAGATCAGCGGGACGAACTTCAGCACGGTCGTGATCACCTGGAACGCGCCCATGTTGCGGACGCCGGTGAGGTTGATCGCGGCCGGAATCCACAGCCCGACCAGCGCGAGAAGCACCGAGACCCACTTGTCGTGACCGGTGTTCACGAACACCTCGACGTAGCCGACCCAGGCCACGACGATGGCGGCGTTGCCGGCCCAGGCCGTGATCCAGTACGACCACGCGTTGAGGAACCCGGCGAACTCCCCGAAGGCCTCGCGAGCGTAGACGTACGGCCCGCCGCTCGCCGGAACGCGCTTCGACAGCGCACCGAAGGTCAGCGCCAGCGCGAGCGCGCCGAAGGTGACGGCGATGAACGCGACCAGGGCGATCGGCCCGTACGGGGCGAGGGCGGACGGCAGCGCGAAGACTCCGGTGCCGATGATGCTGCCGATGACGAGAGCGGAGGCGGCGGGAAGGCCGAGCGCCGCCGTGGGCGCCGTCCCCCTTGCGTCTCCTTTGGTTCTTGGCATGGCTGGGCTCCTTGTACAGGTCAATGGGGTGACTCGATCCGCGACTGATCCTTCTGCGCCTCGGTCGGCCGCGGTCAGCGGCCGCACGGCCCGCGGGCCACGCCGATGGTCCCGGTGCGCCAGGCCCGGCCGGCCCAACTCGCCCGCCCCGCACGGCCACTGACTCCAGGACAGGGGCCGTACGGCCCACGACATGGTCCGCTCAGCCCCATCGCCGGCACCGCCCCGGGCTCGACAATCGAAGGCAGGAGCCGCGACCGGGCCGTCAGGACTCGGTGTCAACCGGTCGCGGTACCACGTCCTTACGGCTCGTCCGAGATGGGGCGGTCTCCCACAAGCCCCCGGGAGCCGGGAGGACATCCGCGCGAGTCTCGTGTTGGGGAGGCACGATCCTCGCGCCACGGCCGTCGCCCTGTCGGCTCAGGGGCGGCGGCCGTCTTCGTCGCCGTTCCGCTCAGGGCCGGTTGGCCCCGCTCCGGACCGGACGGCCCCTCGCCTCGGCACGAGCCGACGCCACACCCTGAAGGCACCGGTTCACACCCCCGACCCGGAGGCAGGCATGAACACCCCGAGCATGCTGCGCACGCTGCCCACCGAGCATCGAGAGCGCCTCATGCGTCTTCCCCGGGAGGTGTCCTTCCCGCAGGGGACGCGCGTCTTCGACGAAGGTGCGCGCGCGGACCGGTTCTGGATCGTCCGTACCGGCTCGATCGAGCTGGACACGCACGTGCCCGGCCGGCGCCCCGTCACCATCGAGACGCTCGGCCACAACGAGCTCCTCGGCGTGAGCTGGCTGTTCGCGCCGCGTCTGTGGCATCTGGGCGCCACGGCCGCGACACCGGTGCGAGCCTACGAGTTCGACGCCACGGCCGTCCGTTCCCTGTGCCAGGACGACTCGGCCCTCGGCCAGGCGGTCACCCAGTGGGTCGGCGAGGTGCTCGCCCACCGCCTGCGCTCCACCAGGACCCGGCTGTTGGACCTCTACGCCCCGTACGGCGCCGCCGACGTCGCCTGAGCGGGCCGAGGCCAGGAAGGAGAAGTCACCGTGCACAGCACCCCGCACCTCGTCAGCGACGTCATGTCCCACACGGTCGCCGCCGTAGGCCGACGGGCCGCCTTCAAGGAGATCGTGCAGCTCATGCAGGACTGGAAGGTCAGTGCCCTGCCCGTCCTCGAGGGCGAGGGCCGCGTCGTCGGCGTCGTCTCCGAGGCCGACCTCCTGCCGAAGGAGGAGTTCCGCGACAGCGACCCCGACCGGGCCACACAGCTGCGCCGTCTCGGCGACCTGGCCAAGGCCGGCGGCCTCACCGCGGAGGACCTCATGACCTCCCCCGCCCTCACCGTCCACGGGAACGCGACACTCGCCCAGGCCGCCCGCACCATGGCGCACGCCAGGGTCAAGCGACTCCCCGTCGTCGACGAAGTGGGCATGCTGCAGGGCATCGTCAGCCGCGCTGACCTGCTGAAGGTCTTCCTGCGGGACGACGAGGAGATCGCCGAGGAGGTCCGGCGGGAGGTCGTGGCGCATCTCTTCCCTGCGCCGGTGTCAGCCGTGCGCGCGGAAGTACGGAACGGCGTCGTGAAGCTCATCGGCCACACCCGGGACACATCCCTGGTCCCGGTGGCCGCGCGCCTGGTCCGGGCCGTCGAGGGCGTCGTCGACGTGGAGTTCGAGCTGACGCGCTCCGAAGGCACGAGGGAGTCGACCGCTGCCCCCGCGAACGGCGGAGAAAACCTGTCTCCGGCCTGAGGGCAACTCCCTGCAGCCCAGCCGGGATCCTCGCCGGGCCGTACTAACCCTGTGCCACGGGCGCCCACCATGTCAGCGTGGTACCGCCGCCCGCCGGGCTGGTCCACTCCAGCCTTCCGCCCAGTTGCTCCGCTCGCTCAGCCATGTTGCGCAGGCCGCTGCGGCGACCGTCGGGCGGAATGCCCACGCCGTTGTCGGTGACCGTCAGCCGCACCTCCCGCCCGTCGGTCACGAGCCCGACTTCGGCACGGTCGGCGTGCGCGTGACGGGCGATGTTAGTCAGGGACTCGGACAGGACGGCCACCGCATGGTCGGCGATCTCCTTCGGTACCTCGGTGTCCAGCAGGCCCTCCATGCGCACACTCGGTGCGAAGCCCAGCACCGGGGCGGCCTCGCCGACCGCCCGTACCACACGCGCCCGCAGGCCGGCCCCGGCGGCGCCGTCGTCGCGCGACCGCAGACCGAAGATCGCCGACCTGATGATCTTGATGGTCTCGTCCAGGTCGTCCACCGCCCGCAGCACGCGCTCGGATGCCTCCGGGTGCTCTATGAAGCGGCCCGCGCTCTGCAGGGTCATGCCGGTGGCGAACAGCCGCTGAATGGCGAGGTCGTGCAGGTCCCTGGCGATCCGGTCACGGTCCTGGAGCACCGCGATCTGCTCGGCGTCCTTGCGGCGCTCCGCCAGCTCCATGGCCACCGCGGCCTGGGCCGCGAAACCCAGCAACGGCTCGGTCTCCTTCTCGGAGAACACGGTCTGGCCCACCGCACGGACCAGCAGCACGACGCCTCGTACGCCATCACCTGAGCCGATGGGAACGGCCACGGCCGGCCCGAGCCCGGTGAAGTGCGACGCGGCGTCCGAGACGTCCCCGGGGTCCTCGGACGGCAGGACCCCTGCCTTGCCGCGGGACACATCCGGGTCCATGACCGGCGAGGCGCTGGAGAAGGCCTTTCCTATCAGCGTGTCGTCCGCGGGCAGCACCAGCCCGCGGTGCGCCTCCGCCTCGTGTCCCAGGGCGAGTTCCACCGTGAGCGCGTCGGTGCCCGCCATCGGTACCGCGACCACCGCCAGTGCCGCAGAGGTGATCTCCCTTGCGCGGTCGGCGATCAGCCCGAGGACGTCGCCGCGGTCGCTGCCGGACATGAGGCTGTGGGTGATCTCCGCGCTCGCGCGCAGCCAGCGTTCCCGCAGCCGGGACTCCTCGTACAGGCGGGCGTTGTCAATGGCCACACCTGCCGCCACGGCCAGCGTCGACAGGACCGACTCGTCCTCCTCGTCGAACTGCGCCCCACCGCGCTTCTCTGTCAGATAGAGGTTGCCGAAGACCTGGTCACGCACCCGTATCGGGACGCCGAGGAAGGTGTTCATCGGCGGGTGGTGGGGCGGGAAGCTGTACGAAGCGGAATGCTCGGAGAGCTTGGCCAGGCGCAGGGGCTCAGGGTGCGAGATCAGCTCTCCAAGGATGCCGTGACCCTCCGGGTAGGGCCCGATCTGCGCGATCTGCGCCTCGCTGACGCCAACCGTGAGGAACTCCGACAGCCTCTTGCCGTCGGGGCCGATCACGCCCAGGGCCGCGTACTGGGCCTCCACCAGGACCGCCGCGGCCTCCACTATGCTGCGCAGCGCCTGTTCCAGATCCAGCTCCCGGCCGACCGAGAGCACCGCCTCCAGCAGGCTGTGCACCCGGTCGCGGGTGCCGCGGGCCGCGTCCAGCCGGGCCTGGAGCTCTTCCAGCAACTCGTCCAGCCGCAGCTGCGGCATCCGTACACGGGCGCCCTCCGAGCCTCCCACCAGTGATTCCTCCATGCCCCTCAGCCCACCGACGACCAGCCGTCCTTGTCCAGGCCACGCTATCGGCCGATGACGGGAAACGGTACGGGATCAGGCTCACTGGCCGGGGGCAGCAGGGCACCGGAGGACGTCGACAGCTCAAGCCGAAGGCCTGAGGCCCCGGGGTCTCAGTGCCCTTCCTGCCGCTGCCGGTCCTGGACCTGGGTGGCGATGACGGCGGCCTGGATACGGCGCTCCACCCCGAGCTTGGCCAGCAGGCGGGAGATGTGGTTCTTCACCGTCTTCTCGGCCAGGTAGAGGCGCTGGCCGATCTGCCGGTTGGTCAGCCCCTCGCCGATCAGGGCGAGGATCTCCCGCTCCCGCTCGGTCAGGCCCTGCAGTCCGTCCGGCTGCTGCTCCTCCTGCTGGCCGCCGCGAAGCCGGGCCATCAGCTTGGTGGTGGCACTGGCATCGAGCAGGGACTGGCCGCCGGCCACGGTGCGCACGGCGGACACCAGGTCCGAGCCCTGGATCTGCTTCAGGACGTACCCGGAGGCCCCCGCCATGATCGAGTCGAGCAGGGCCTCCTCGTCGTCGAAGGAGGTCAGCATGAGACAGGCCAACTCGGGCATGCGAGACCGGAGTTCCCGGCAGACGGTGACGCCGTCGCCGTCGGGCAGGCGGACGTCGAGCACCGCCACCTGCGGGCGCAGCGCCGGGACGCGCACCAGTGCCTGCTCCACCGTGCCGGCCTCGCCGATCACCTCGATGTCCGGTTCGTCGTTCAGCAGGTCGCGCACCCCGCGCCGTACCACCTCGTGGTCGTCCAGCAGGAAGACCCGGATCGGGTTGCCGGCGCCGGGCTGCTCGCTGTCGGCCATCAAACTGCTCCCTGGTTCCGTGTTCCGTACCGATGTCCGCTCGTGGGACGGAATCGGCCTTCCGTACCGAGATCCTTTCTCGTATCCGGGCCGAAGGGCCAGGGCCGATCGGCCCTGTTGTCCCCCCATAGTGTCCCGCGGCCATGAGCTGCCGCTGCCGCCGGGGTACGAAACGGCGCATCGGCCCCCTCAGCGGTCAGGCACCAAGGCCCTGACGCTCCGGGAAGCCGAACGGGCGCCGCACTGCCCGAACCGGATCACGCCGGGGTGAAGGTCCTATGGCCCCGCCGCTGGGGCCTGACAGCCCTGGGCCAGGACCGGTGCTCGCAGAAGTCTGGACCCGCTGCGAAACGATCTCAGAAGGAGCGGAGCACATGACTGCCAAGGACACCGGCACCCACGCCACCAGCACCGTCGCCGTAGAGGTGCGCGTGGAAGGCGATGTGGACGAGGAAGCCGTCGCCTACGTCCGGGAGAAGGTCGACGCGGTCCTCGGCCGGCCCGGGGTTCCAGCCGTGAGCGGTGCGGTGAAGGTCGCCAGGGCGGTGGCGCACCACGCCGAGCGGCCCTGGTCCGTCGGGGCCGAGCTCGTCGTCGGGAACACCCTCGTGGTCGTGCATGCCCAGGAGGCCACGGCACATGAACTGGCGGACCGGCTGCAGGACCGGCTGCGCAGCCAGGTGAACCGTGCCCTGCACCGCAAGGAGGAAGCTCGCAGGTCGGCCACTCCTCCTCCGTGGCGTGGCGGCCGTGCCGACGGCGGCCGGGACTGAGAACCCTTCAGGATCCTCCGCTGCCGGGCAGTCACTCCCCTTCGCCAACGTGTGATTTCCTGCGCCTCGGCGAGGGAACTGCCCGGCCGGGCCGGACCAGTGCCGGTCAGCAGCCGGCAGGGACCTTCGGCACCTGGGAGTGGGGACCAGGCAGGACGAGAGTGAAGGCGTGAGCGGCACCGATCCCCCGCGGTGCCGCTCCCGTCCGCACACCGTCGGCCACCGCCGACGGCTCTCATCAACGGAGGCGCTCCCCAATGACCCGTCATGAGGCCGGAATCCAGGCAACAGCAGCTGCCGACGCGCCGTCCGACATCACCATCGCCGTGGACCGGCTGGTCACGAACGGGCTCAAGGCGCTCGCCGACTACGACGCCCTCACCCAGGACCAGGTCGACCACATCGTCAAGAAGGCCTCGGTCGCCGCCCTGGACCAGCACACCGCGCTGGCCCGCCGTGCCGTGGAGGAGACCGGGCGCGGGGTCTTCGAGGACAAGGCCGCCAAGAACATGTTCGCGTGCGAGCACGTCACGCACAGCATGGGCCCGATGAAGACCGTCGGCGTCATCGCCCGCGACGACATAGAGGACATGATCGAGGTCGCCGAGCCGGTCGGCGTGGTCTGCGCGATCACACCGGTCACCAACCCGACCTCCACCACCGTCTTCAAGGCCCTGATGGCGCTGAAGACACGCAACCCGATTGTGTTCGCCTTCCACCCCTCGGCCCAGCGGTGCAGCACCGAGGCGGCCCGGATCGTACGGGACGCGGCCGTCGCCGCCGGCGCGCCGGAGAACTGCGTGCAGTGGATCGAGAACCCGTCCGTGGAAGCAACCGGCATCCTGATGCGCCACCCCGGCGTCTCGCTGATCCTCGCCACCGGCGGCAACGCCATGGTCAGGGCTGCCTACTCGGCGGGCAAGCCCGCCCTGGGAGTCGGCGCGGGCAACGTGCCGGCGTACGTGCACAAGAGCGCGAAGCTGCGCCGGGCCGTCAACGACCTGGTGTTGTCGAAGTCCTTCGACAACGGCATGATCTGCGCCTCGGAACAGGCCGTCATCCTGGACGACCAGATCCACGACGCGGCACTCGCCGAATTCCGCAGGCTGCACGCACACCTGGCGACCGCCGAGGAGAAGGCGAAGCTGGAAGCCTTCCTGTTCCCGGCCGGCGGGGCGAACGCGGGCTGCGAGCCGAAGGTCAACGCCAGGGCCGTCGGCCAGAGCCCGGCATGGATCGCCGAACAGGCCGGCTTCACCGTCCCGGACGACACCTCACTGATCCTGGTCGAGGCCGGCCGGGTGGGTCCGGACGAACCACTGACCCGTGAGAAGCTCTGCCCGGTGCTCGCCGTCCTGCGGGCCGGCTCCGAACAACAGGGCTTCGATCTCGCCGCCGACATGGTCGCCTTCCACGGCCAGGGCCACACCGCGGTCATCCACACCGAGGACCCGGCGCTCGCGGAGGCGTACGGCCGACGCATGAAGACCGTACGGATCATCGTCAACGCCCCGTCGTCGCAAGGCGCCATCGGCGGCATCTACAACAGCCTGCTGCCGTCGCTCACTCTGGGCTGCGGCTCGTGGGGCCACACCTCGGTGTCCAACAACGTCTCCGCCGCGCAGCTGCTGAACATCAAGCGGGTCAGCACGCGCCGCAACAACCTGCAGTGGTTCAAGGTCCCGCCGAAGATCTACTTCGAGCCGCAGTCCCTGCGCTACCTGGCCTCCATGCCGGACGTCCACCGGGTCACGATCGTCACCGACGCCACCATGACCCGCCTCGGCTTCGTCGACCGCGTCAGCCGCGTCCTGCAGCGGCGCCACGAGCCGGTCACCCTCCAGATCATCGACAACGTCGAGCCTGAGCCGAGCATCGACTCCGTCCAGCGCGGCGCCCAACTCATGCGCGACTTCCGGCCGGACACGATCATCGCGCTCGGCGGCGGCTCCCCGATGGACGCGGCCAAGGTGATGTGGCTGCTGTACGAGCACCCGGACATCGACTTCGCCGACATGCGGCAGAAGTTCTCCGACATCCGCAAGCGCGCCTTCCGCTTCCCTGTCCTCGGTGCCCGGGCCCGCCTGGTGTGCGTACCGACCACGTCCGGCACCGGCGCGGAGGTCACCCCCTTCGCGGTGATCTCGGACCCGGCCACCGGCAAGAAGTACCCGCTGGCCGACTACGCGCTGACCCCGAGCGTGGCCATCGTCGACCCGCTGCTCACCGCGGAGCTGCCCCCGGGCCTGGCCGCCGACAGCGGCTTCGACGCCCTCACCCACGCCATAGAGGCGTACGTGTCCGTCTACGCCAACGACTTCACCGACGGCCTGGCCCTGCACGCGATCCGGCTGATCTTCGAGAACATCGAGGCTGCGGTGAACGACCGTGCCGTGCGGTCGGACGCCCGGGAGAAGATGCACAACGCCGGCACGATCGCCGGCATGGCCTTCGGCAACGCCTTCCTCGGCATCGTCCACGCCATGTCGCACACGCTGGGCGCCACGTTCCACATCGCGCACGGCCGGACCAACGCCGTCCTGCTGCCGCACGTCATCCGGTACAACGGCACCGTCCCGGCGAAGCTCACGGGCTGGCCCAAGTACGAGAACTACCGTGCCCCGGAGCGCTTCCAGGACATCGCCCGCGTCCTCGGCCTGCCCGCCGCCACCCCGCAGGAGGGCGTGGAGTCGCTGGCCCGCGGGGTGGAACGGCTGCGCGACGCCGTGGGCATCGAGCCGTCGTTCCAGGCCCTCGGCATTGATGAGCGCACCTTCCTGGACGCCCTGCCGCAGCAGGCCCTGAACGCCTACGAGGACCAGTGCGCGCCGGCGAACCCGCGCATGCCGATGCTCGACGACATGCAGGAGATCATGCGCACGGCCTACTCCTGGGGTACGCGGGGCCGACCGGACACGGACAAGGGCCGAACGGCCCTGGCGTGAGGAGCTCCGGTGCCGTTCCAATGACCTGATCACGCCTGTCCGTGGCACCCAGCTGGGTGCCACGGACAGGCGACCAGCCACGTCTTGAAGGGACAACCGACATGCCGTACCGGCGCACCGGCCGGAACCACGGCGACCGGCCGTGCGGCCGCCTCGCCACCCCTGCCGAAGACACGCAGCAGTGAGCCACGAAACCGCACGGAAGCCCCCCATGACCATCGACACCGCTCAGTCCCTCCCCTCCGGGCCGCGCCGGAGCATCGAGATGGACAGCGACGAAGCCCTGCGACTGCTGGGCAGCGTGTCCTTCGGCAGGATCGTCTTCACTCGCCACGCGCTGCCGACCGTCCGCCCGGTCAACCACGTCCTGGACAACGGCGACATCGTCATCCGCACCCACGAGGGCGCGGCACTGACCGCGCGCGCCGGGCAGGCCGATGGCCAAGGCGTCGTGGTGGCGTACGAGGCCGACTCCATTGACCCCGACACGCATCTCGGCTGGAGCGTCGTGGTCACCGGGTACGCCCACCTGGTGACCGACCCGGAGGAACTGGCCCGCTATCAGGCGCTGCTCAGTCCCTGGGTGCACCGGGCCATGGACTACGCAGTGCGTATCCGCCCGGATCTGATAACCGGCGTCCGGCTCACCACCGACGACAGGTCCGACGGCGCCTGAATGATCTGGAGGCGACCTGTCAATCGTGCGGGACCACCGCGACCGGTGCGGTGGCGTGGTGCAGCACCGCGTGGGTGACTGGGCCGATCGCCGCGCCGATCCGCGTCCGGCGCCGACGGCGGCCGACCACGACCAGGGAAGCGTCGCGCGAGGCCTCCACGAGATGCGAGCCCGCCTTGCCGATCACGGCCTGTTCTGTCACCTCGACGCCGGGGAACTTGTCCCGCCAGGGCTCCAGCGCCTTGGACAGGGAACGGTGCATCTCTCCGGTGAGTTCGGCGTGCAGTTCGGCGTTGAGGTCGCCACCGTTGTCGTAGTAGGGCAGTTCCGGGCGCCAGCCGTGAACGACGCGCAGCCTCGCGGCGCGCTGAGAGGCGGCGACGAAGGCGAACCCCGTCACGGTGTCGTTCGGAGCGGCAGAGTCGAGGCCCAGAACGACATCGCGGAACGGTGTGGCCTCGGACCCCGAGGCGCCAGGCTGGTGTTCGTCCTCGGGGCGCAGGTCGCCCCGCACGAGGACGACAGGCCGTCGGCTGCCGGCCACGACCGCCTGGGCGACGGACCCGACCAGGAAGCCGGCCACGCCGCCCAGGCCGCGAGAGCCCAGCACCAACAGGTCGGCTTCCCCAGCCGCGCCGAGCAGGGCGTGCACGGGTTCTTCAGTGACAGGGTCGACGGTGATCCGCAGGCCCGGGTGACGCCGCGCGATCGTCGCTTCGGCCTCGCGAAGCATGCGGTCCGCCCAGCGACTCTGCGCGTCCGGGCTCAGGGACGGCTGGGGTTCCGCACCCGGGGCAGCGTACATGTACGGCTGCCGCCCAAGGGCATGGACCAGGCGCAGCGGGGCGTCGCGGAGCAGGGCTTCCCTGGCTGCCCAGCCGGCGGCGGTCAGGCTCTCCGGGGACCCGTCCAGGCCTGCGGTGATGGTGCGGGGCATCTCGACCTCCTTCAAAGTCACATTCAGTGTCGAGGCCGGGCACCTGGGACAGGAGAGGTCTCAGGTCCCTGTCCGGAGGCCGGGTGGCCCACACACGGGTGAACGCAGGACGGAGATCGTCCGGCTCACCACGCCTGCAGCCCGTGCTCCCGGAACTGCTCGCGCACGCGTTCCGTGAGCTCCGGACCGGGCACGGGCGTGTCGCGCAGTGGGAAGTCGATGCCGAGGGCGTCGTACTTGTGGGCACCGAGTTTGTGGAAGGGCAGGACGTCCACCCGGTCGACGTTGCCGAGCCCGGCCAGAAAGGCACCGAGGCCGGCAACGGCGGAGGGATCGTCGGTCCAGCCGGGGACGAGAACGTAGCGGATGTGCACGGGGACGCCCAGCCGGTCCAGACGGCCGGCGAAGCTGAGCGTGGGAGCCAGCCGGCCACCGGTGAGCTTGCGGTAGGTGGTGGCGTCGAAGGACTTGATGTCCAGCAGCACCAGGTCCGTGTCGGCGAGGAGCTCATCGGAGGCACGCGCGCCCAGGAAACCGGAGGTGTCCAGCGCCGTGTGCAGTCCGGCCTCCTTGCAGCGGTGCAGGAGGGAGCCGGTGAATGCCGGCTGGAGCAGCGGCTCCCCGCCGGTGACGGTCACCCCTCCCCCGGCCGTGGTCAGGAAGCCACGGTACTTCTCGATCTCCTCCATCACCTCGTCGACCGAGGTCTCCCGCCCGTCCCGCATGTGCCAGGTGTCCGGATTGGCGCAGTACAGGCAGCGCAGCGGGCAGCCGCTGACGAACAGGACGAACCGGGTCCCGGGACCGTCCACGCCGGTGGACAGGTCCCAGGAGTGCACCCGGCCCGTAAGCCGTCCCGCCGCCGGGACCGCCTGCCGTGCAGCTGGGATTGCCGCGCTGTTCACAGCGACCCGTGGAAGGTGCGGCTGATCACGTCGAGCTGCTGCTCGCGCGTGAGGCGGACGAAGTTGACGGCGTACCCGGAGACCCGGATCGTCAGCTCCGGGTACTTCTCAGGGTGCTCCATGGCGTCCTCGAGCGTCGCCCGGTTCAGCACGTTGACGTTCATGTGGAAACCACCGAAGGTCATGTACCCGTCGAGGATGCCGACCAGGTTGTCGGCACGCTCCGTGGGATTGTGGCCCAGTCCCTCGGGCGTGATGGTCGTGGTCAGCGAGATGCCGTCCCGGGCCTCCTCGTACGGCAGCTTCGCCACTGACAGGGCCGATGCGACGACCCCGTGCCGGTCCCGGCCGTTCATCGGGTTGGCGCCGGGTGCGAAGGGTTGCCCGGCCCGGCGGCCGTCGGGGGTGTTGCCGGTGTGCTTGCCGTAGACCACGTTCGAGGTGATCGTCAGGACCGACTGGGTGTGCTCGGCGTCCCGGTAGGTGGGGTGCTCGCGCACCTTGGCCATGAAGGATTCCACCAGGTCGACCGCAAGGCCGTCGGCGCGGTCGTCGTTGTTGCCGTACGCCGGGTACTCGCCCTCGACCTCGTAGTCCACGGCCAGCCCGGTGTCGTCCCGGATCACCCGCACGCGGGCGTACTTGACGGCTGACAGGCTGTCGACGGCCACGGAGAGCCCCGCGATGCCGCATGCCATGTAGCGGTGGACGGGGTGGTTGTGCAGGGCCATCTCGATGCGCTCGTAGGCGTACTTGTCGTGCATGTAGTGGATGACGTTGAGTGTGTCGACGTACGTCCCCGCCAGCCAGTCGAGCATCCGGTCGTACGCCGCCGACAGCTCCTCGTAGTCCAGGTACTCCCCGGTCAGCGCGCGCGCCTCGGGTGCGACCTGCTCACCGGTCATCTCGTCCCGGCCGCCGTTGATCGCGTACAGCAGCGCCTTGGCGAGGTTGACCCGCGCCCCGAA
The DNA here is from genome assembly GCF_053597295.1 of Streptomyces sp. NPDC001450. Taxonomy (NCBI): domain Bacteria; kingdom Bacillati; phylum Actinomycetota; class Actinomycetes; order Kitasatosporales; family Streptomycetaceae; genus Streptomyces; species Streptomyces sp. NPDC001450. The sequence goes on along the minus strand of NZ_JBSFHY010000024.1, from coordinate 23,026 downwards.
GAACTGCATCTGCCTGCCCACCGCCATCGCCGACACGCAGCAGGCGATCGCGGTGTCGTCGCCGGTGCGCGGGCGCATCAGGTCGTCGGACTCGTACTGGATGGAGCTCGTGTCGATCGAGACCTGGGCGCAGAACCGCTTGAAGCCCTCGGGCAGCTCCGGCGACCACAGCACCGTGAGGTTCGGCTCCGGCGCGGGCCCGAGGTTGTAGAGCGTCTGCAGGAAGCGGAAGGAGCTGCGGGTGACGAGGGTACGGCCGTCGGTGCCGATGCCGCCGATGGACTCCGTCACCCAGGTCGGGTCGCCGGAGAACAGCTGGTCGTACTCGGGTGTGCGCAGGAAGCGCACGATCCGCAGCTTGATGACGAAGTCGTCGATCAGCTCCTGCGCCCGGACCTCGTCGATACGGCCCTCGTCCAGGTCGCGCTGGAAGTAGACGTCCAGGAAGGTCGAGGTACGCCCCAGCGACATCGCGGCGCCGTTCTGCTCCTTCACCGCGGCCAGGAAGCCGAGGTAGAGCCACTGCACGGCCTCGTGGGCGGTGGACGCGGGGCGGGTGACGTCGCAGCCGTGGGCGGCGGCCATCCGCGCCAGCTCACCCAACGCCCTTATCTGCTCCGCGAGTTCCTCGCGGTCACGGATGACGTGCGGGGCGGAGGGCCGGCTGTCCAGCAGGGCCCGCTCGGCCTGCTTGGCCGCGATCAGCCGGTCGGTTCCGTACAGAGCGACGCGCCGGTAGTCGCCGATGATCCGGCCCCGGCCGTAGGCGTCCGGGAGCCCGGTGATGATGCCCGCCTTGCGGGCGGCCCGCATCTCGGGGGTGTAGGCGTCGAAGACGCCGTCGTTGTGGGTCTTGCGGTAGGTGCCGAAGACCTTGGTCACGAACGGGTCGGGCTCGTATCCGTACGCCCTCAGGCCGTTCTCGACCATCCGGAGTCCGCCGTTCGGCATGATCGCGCGCTTCAGCGGGGCGTCGGTCTGGAGTCCGACGATCAGCTCGCGGTCCCGATCGATGTAGCCGGGGGCGTGCGAGGTGATGGTGGAAGGGGTGGCGGCGTCCACGTCGAGGATGCCCTTGCGGCGCTCCTCGGGGAACAGGGCGCTGACCTTGTGCCAGACGGCGAGTGTGCGCTCGGTCGGGCCGGTCAGGAACTCGGGACCGCCTTCGTACGGCGTGTAGTTGGCCTGGATGAAGTCGCGTACGTCGATCCGGTCGCGCCAGCGCCGGCCGGCGAATCCACGCCAGGCCTCGGCGGGTGCGTCCACGTCCGGACGGGTTGCCACGGTCATCACTGCCTCCGCATGTTCGCGACACCGCACACGGACGGTTCCGTGGGCGGCTCCGCTGGCGATGCTCCTCGCGTGCCCCCTGCCCGGGGCAGGGCCGGCGGGAACCCGTCGCCGCGCCGTCCGGCCCCCGCACCGTTGGGCCGTTCGGGCCGGGTCGCGGGCGCACGTGCCCAGCGGTCAGGCGGAGAGGTGCAGGCCGTACATCGTGCGGCCCCCGACGAGTTCGCGCCCGGTGACCAGTTCCGGCTCGATACGCACGAAGACCTCCTCGGGTGAGGGAGCCCAGGAGTGCGGGCCGATCCGCTCCAGGCGTGCCGCCTCGGCCGGATCCGTCACGATCTCGGCCCGGCCGGTGACGACGACGCTCCAGCCGGAGTGTGTGTTCACGTCGACCGCGTCCGCCTCGAAGGCGACGACCGCGCCGTCGACCGCGCGGGCCAGTTCGGAGACCGCCGAGGTGCGCAGCAGCACCGCTCCGTCGGTGTCCAGGCCGAAGTTGACCGGCACGACGGCGGGCAGCGCCTGGCGCGTGTGGACGATCCGGCCGATGGGAGCCGTCGCCAGCAGGCGCAGGCACTCGTGACGACCGAGTTCGCGGAAACCATCGTTCGGGTACATGAGTCTGCCCGTCTTTCGCCCGGTGGAGGGGGTCACACTCCATGCTGAGCCCGGCGGCGGCCGCGGGTGAGGGCCACGTGTCCCGCCCTGACCGGAGAGCGGCCCGAGGAAACGCGGCGGCGAAAGGGGGCCGGACGGCCCTTCCGGCGCGCCCATCGGCCCGGATTTGCTCGGACCATGGTCGAAGCCCTCAGCAGGTCCGCGCCTCAGCACACCGAACGCGTCCTCGGCGCAGTGACCGTCGTGGAGCTGCGCGGTGAGATCGACATCCTCACGGCATCGCCCCTTGGGGCGCGCCTGGACGATCTGACGGCGGCCGTCCTGCCCGACCTCGTGGTGGACCTTCGTGCCGTGTCCTTCATCGACTGCGCCGGACTCGGGGTGCTGTGCCGGGCCCGGAACAGGGTCGTGGAACGGCACGGTCGGCTGCGTCTCGTCACTGACAGCAACCAACTCCTACGAGTACTGAGCGGCGCGGGACTGGATGGCGTGTTCGAGATCTACGACCGCCTGCCCGAAGCCTTGGCTGCCGTGCCCGGCGGGACCCTCACCGCGGCAGCGGGCTGACCGTAGGCGAGCAACCCGCAACCACACGAGGACGAAGATCACCACACCTGATCCGGTGCACGTCGCGGAGTGGCCGGACCCTCCGGACCGTACCCGAGGCGAATCAGCATCTGCGCATGCCCGGTGAGGTCCGGTACGGGGCTCAGGTCGCGGCGCAGGCCGGGCCACTCCATCGGCTGGTGCAGCAGGGAGGCACGCACACCGTGCGCCGTGGCCACCAGCAGCACGTGCTCCAGCGCCTGTCCGGCGCGCAGCCAGTCGCTGCGCCGGTCGTGCTCGGTGGTCAGCAGGGCTACCGCAGGATGGGGTTCGAAGGGCTGGGCGGGGAGCCGCTCAGGTTGCCGTTGGGCGGTGAAGTCACGCATGGGCAGCCGTTCGTGCGCGTCCTGCGGCCCCAGTGCCGCTCGGGGTATGCCGATGTCGGTGGAGTCGTACGGGGCCGGGTGCACCCATCGGCGGCTCTCCACCGCCCTGTCGGTGTCGGCGCGGTTGCGGTGCTCGGCCTGTGTGGCCACGCGCAGCAGCCGTGCCGTCTCGGCGGCACCGGGGAAGGTCAGTGAGGCACCTTCCGTTCGAGCGGCTTCGGCGAGTTCGGCTCGAACGTTCGGCGGAAGCGGCCTTGCGGAGAAGGGGAACCTGCTGCTGTGCCTGCGCCAGATCATCGGGTAGAGGTCGGAGCGGTGCCCCGCACAATGCCGCCGGCCTGTCCCGGACAGCCGAAGGCCGGCCAGCACGCTCGGGTCCTCGGGATCCGGCAGCAGACGTACGACGGGCGCCCAGCCGAAGTGGGCCGTCGCGACGCGGAGGTTGAAGACCGCGGCACCGACAGACAGATGCAACGCCCGTCCGACAGGATCCGCGTGGCGCAAGCCACGCTCGGGTACGGCGCACACCTCCAGCGCGGCGGTCTCCGGGTCGAGCCGGAAGCGCCACGGCTGGGTGTTGTGGATCGAGGGCGCGACCGCGGCGGCCGAGATGCAGGCTTCCAGTGCCGCGGCGTCGAGGGGCACGGTTCGCATGATGGCCTTCTCCCGTACGAAGTCGGACAGGTATCGGTGTCCTACGAGCGTGAGAGCACCACGGCTGAACGGTGAGGGGCCGTTGGTCCCCTTGTCGGGCCCGTTGAGGGCACGCCGACCGCTGCACACGGCACAGACCCACGGCGCGTCGGCAACCCGTGCGCATGCCGGGCCGAACGGGCCGGCGTCGGACCGGGGTTGGCCCGATCGGCCCTCCGCTTCCGCCTGACCGGCCCATGCCACGCCAGTGCTCGGGCTGTCACCTTCGTGTGTGACGACGAGGAGGTGCGGACAGATGAGCGAGGGCAAGCCCGCGAACAGGAAGCGCAGGCGAACGAGGGTGCCGCTGTGGCGGTGGCGGAGTAACCCGATCCGGCGGCGCGACGACGTCCTGGAGGCATGGCTCCTGCTGGCCATAGGGATACTCATCGCGGTGGGTGGCACGGCGGCCGGTGTGGTGACGGCCCGCGCAGCCGACCAGGTCTTCGACCAGCAACGGGCCGACCGGATCCCCGTTCGCGCCGTTCTCCTCAACGATGTCCCGCGTACCGAGACTTCGGGGATGGGCAGGGACCTGGCCTCGGCACGGGTCCGCTGGACGACCTCGGACGGCTCCGCGCACAAGGGCATGACGCTGGTGTCCACAGGGAAGAAGGCCGGATCCACGGTCAGGATCTGGATCGACGGCCAGGGGCGGGTGAGCACCCAGCCCCCGACCCCCACCAGGGCAGCCGTCGAGGCGGGACTGTTCGGAGCCTCGGCCGCCCTCGCCCTGAGCGGCGTGGTGTCCGGCGTCGGGAGCGTCGGCCGGAGGTACCTCGACCGGCGGCGCATCCAGCAGTGGGACAGGGAGTGGACCCTGGTCGGGCCGCAGTGGGGCCACAAGACCGGTTGACCCGGTCCCCAGGCCGTCAGCCTCAAGAACCGCCGTCGCTCCTGCCACCTTGGTTCGTTCCCTGTGGGCACAACGGTGAAGCGGTGTCCGATTCCGGGGGCGCCGCCGGGCCGGACCTTCCCATGCGGGCCCTCGTCGCACGAGGAGCTCCGGGACGCGCTGGTGGAGGTCGCCGACGGCGAGCACGACATCATGGTCGTCGGTGCCGGGCGGCGTGGACTGCTGCGCTGCGGCCTTCGGTGAGCCGGTACTGTCTCGCCCACGCCACGTGCCCCGTGCTCGCGGTGCCGCCCGGCGCCTGAGGCTCTCGGCGGCTCAGCCGCTCACATGGCGACCGCGGATTCGCGATCGGGGTGCTCCGGGCGCCGTTGGGCTGCCGTTGGCAGGGTGAGGACCATGGTGAGGCCGCCGCCGGGGGTGTCCTCGGCATTGAGGGTACCGCCGATGGCCTCCGCGAAGCCTCGGGCCACCGCGAGGCCGAGGCCGACGCCGGCGCCGCGCGGGGAGTCGCCGTAGCGCTGGAAGGGTTCGAAGATGCGGGACTTGGCCTCGTCCGGGACGCCGGGCCCGCGGTCCACGACCCTGACCTCCACCCGGTCGGCGATCGCGCTGGCCGAGACCAGGACGCGCTGCTGCGGCGGGCTGTACTTGACCGCGTTCTCCACCACGTTGGCGACCGAGCGTTCCAGCAGGCCGCGGTCCACGTCGACCATGGGAAGGGTCTCGGGGACGTCCAGTTCCACGCTGTCCTCGGGGACGCCGCCGAGCGCCATGGGGATCACCTCGTCGAGGTCGGTCTCGCGGATGATCGGCGTGACCGTGCCGGTCTGGAGGCGGGACATGTCGAGGAGGTTGCCCACGAGGTGGTCCAGGCGGTCGGCGCCCTCCTCGATGGACGCCAGGAGTTCCGCCTGGTCGGCCTCGGACCATTCCACGTCGTCCGAGCGCAGGGAGGTGACGGCGGCCTTGATGCCGGCGAGGGGGGTGCGCAGGTCGTGGCTGACGGCGGCCAGCAGGGCGGTGCGGATGCGGTTGCCCTCGGCCAGTGCCTTTGCCTCGTCCGCCTTCTGCTGCAGGCGCTGACGGTCCAGCACGACGGCGGCCTGTGCGGCGAAGGCGGCCAGTACGCGGCGGTCCTCGGCCGGCAGGACACGCCCGGAGAGAGCGAGTGACATGTGGTCGCCGACCGGGACCTCGACGTCGGCGTCGTCGGGCGTGGCGCAGGGGCGCGGGCCGGCGCTGCCGGCGCAGGTCCAGGGCGCTATGTCGTTCTCCCGTTCCAACAGGGCCGCCGACTCCATGCCGAAGGTCTCGCGGACCCGCTCGAGCAGTGCCTGCAGGGTGGTCTCACCCCGCAGGACATTGCCGGCGAGGAAAGAGAGGATTTCCGACTCGGCGCGCAGCCGCGCGGCCTGATGGGTGCGGCGGGCGGCCAGGTCGACGACGGAGGCCACCGACACGGCCACCGCCACGAAGATGGCCAAGGCAAGGATGTTCTTCGGGTCCGCGATGGTGATGCGGTGGACCGGTGGAGTGAAGTACCAGTTCAGCAGCATGGACCCGAAGGCCGCCGAGGCCAGCGCCGGGAGCAGGCCGCCCAACAGGGCCGCCGCCACTGTCAGCGTCAGGAACAACAGCATGTCGTTCGTGAGGCCGAGGTCGATGCTCATGTGCGTCAGCAGCAGCGTCAGCAGGACCGGGCCGCCGATGCCCGCGAACCAGCCCCACAGGATGCGCGAACGTCCCAGCCGCGCACCGCGCGCGATGGGCAGTCCGCGGCCCTTGCCCGCCTCGTCGTGCGTGATGAGGTGGACGTCGAGATCGGGGCCGGAGTCCCGGGCGACGGTGGCGCCGACGCCGGGTCCGAAGACGTATTGCCAGCTCCTGCGGCGGGAGACGCCGAGGACGATCTGGGTGGCGTTGACGCCGCGCGCGAAGTCCAGCAGCGCGGCGGGGATGTCGTCGCCGACGACGTGGTGGAAGGTGCCGCCCAGGTCCTCCACGAGGGTGCGCTGGACGGCCAGTTCCTTCGGGGAGGCCGACGTAAGGCCGTCGCTGCGGGAGATGTAGACGGCCAGCACCTCTCCGCCGGCGCCCTTCTCGGCGAGTCGGGTCGCGCGGCGGATGAGGGTGCTGCCCTCGGGACCGCCGGTCAGACCGACCACGATCCGCTCGCGCGAGCCCCAGATCTTCGAGACCCGGTGCTGGCTGCGGTACTCGGTCAGGTACTCGTCGACGCGGTCGGCGACCCACAGCAGCGCCAACTCGCGCAGGGCGGTGAGGTTTCCGGGTCGGAAGTAGTTGGACAGGGCCGCGTCGACCTTGTCCGGCTTGTAGATGTTGCCGTGCGCCATCCGGCGGCGCAGGGCCTGCGGGGACATGTCGACCAGCTCGATCTGGTCGGCCCGCCGTACGATCTCGTCGGGCACGGTCTCCTGCTGGCGGACGCCGGTGATCGACTCCACGATGTCGCCCAGAGATTCCAGGTGCTGGATGTTGACGGTCGAGATCACGTCGATCCCGGCGGCGAGCAGCTCCTCCACGTCCTGCCAGCGCTTGGCGTTGCGCGAACCGGGGATGTTGGTGTGCGGCAGCTCGTCCACCAGGGCCACCTGGGGACGGCGGGCGAGCACGGCATCCACATCCATCTCGGTGAAGTGGCTGCTCCGGTACTCCAGTTCCTTGCGCGGCACCTGCTCCAAGCCGTGCAGCATCACCTCCGTGCGCGAACGCCCGTGGTGTTCCACGAAGGCCACGACACAGTCGGTGCCCCGCTCGATACGGCGGTGTGCCTCCGACAGCATCGCGTAGGTCTTGCCGACGCCGGGTGCCGCGCCGAGGTAGATCCGGAGCTTGCCGCGTGCCATGTTCACCCTTCGAAGCGGTAGCCCATGCCGGGCTCGGTGATGAGATAGCGGGGATGGGAGGGGTCGGTTTCCAGCTTGCGCCGCAATTGGGCCATGTAGACGCGCAGGTAGTTCGTCTTGTTGCTCTGCGTGACGCCCCACACCTCCTGCAGCAGCTGCTTCTGGGTGATCAGCCGTCCAGGACTGGTGACCAGGATCTCCAGCAGATGCCACTCCGTCGGGGTCAGCCGGACGTCCCGCCCCTCCCGCACAGCCTTCTTCGCGAGCAGGTCGAGGGTGAAGTCCTCCGTCTCCACGAGCGTCGTCTCGGGAACGAGCGGGGTGTCCTCGGTACGCCGGACAGCAGCGCGCAGCCGGGCCAGCAACTCGTCCATGCTGAACGGCTTCGTGACGTAGTCGTCGGCACCGGCGTCGAGCGCGGCGACCTTCTCGTCGGACGCCTGCCGGGCGGACAGCACCATGATCGGCACGCGGGTCCAGCCCCGCAGCCCCTTGATGATGTCGACGCCGTCCATGTCAGGCAGGCCGAGGTCCAGCAGCACCACGTCGGGCTGACGCGCGGCGGCAAGCCGGAGGGCCGTGGCACCGTCGGGGGCCGCATCCACCCCGTAGTGACGTGCCTGCAAGTTGATGACGAGGGCCCGCACGAGCTGCGGGTCGTCCTCCACCACGAGCACCCTGGTCATGGGTGTGTGCCTCTCCTGTCATACGTCGGGCCGCACGCGCCGGAGGCAGGGCGACCGACGTCATGGCTGCGGGAGCCGGCGGACCCGGGTTGCGTCCCGGACCGCCGGCTCCCGTGTGGGTCGCGTAAGGCCGTCACTGCTTTGCTGCGAGGGCCTTGAGCGCGATGTTGAGCTCCAGCACGTTCACCTGCGGCTCGCCGATGAAACCGAGGGTGCGGCCGGTCGTGTGGTCCTTGACCAGCTTCTCGACCTGGGCGACGGTCAGTCCGTTCTTCGCGGCGACCCGGTGCACCTGGAGTCCGGCGTACTCCGGGGAGATGGCCGGGTCCAGCCCGGAGCCGGAGGAGGTGACGGCGTCGGCAGGGACGTCAGACACCTTCACCGTGTAGCCAGGCACCGAGTTGTCCTTCACCACGGCGCCCTTGGCGGCGAGCACCTGGGCGCAGAGCGTGCCGTCCTGCGTGGTGCACTTGCCCTTGCTGTCCGCGCCGTTGTCGGCGGAGAGGTTGGTGGCGCCGGACAGGATCAGCTTGTACTGCGTGTTGACGCTGTTGCTGCCGAGCCCGTTCGCCGGCCGGCCCTGGAACCACTTCAGGTCCGGTTCCGGGGTCTCCTGGCCCTTCTTCAGCGGCAGGTTGTACGACTGCCCGATCAGGGACGAGCCGACGACCTTGCCGTCCGCCTTGATCTCGGAGCCGTTCGCCTTGTTGCTGAACAGCCCCTGGGCGATGCCGGTCACGACCAGCGGGTAGATGACGCCCGTCACCAGGGTCAGCACGAGCAGGGCCCTGAGGCCCGCCCCCAGCAACCGGGCAGTGTTCGTTACGGAGTTGTTCATGGCGATCAGCCGATCCCAGGAATGAGGGAGATGAGCATGTCGATGATCTTGATGCCGACAAACGGGGCGATCAGGCCGCCGATGCCGTAGATCCCGAGGTTGCGGCGGAGCATCTTGTCGGCGCTGACCGGCCGGTACTGCACGCCCTTCAGGGACAGCGGCACCAGCGCGATGATGATCAGCGCGTTGAAGACGACGGCCGACAGGATCGCGGAGTCGGGCGAGGACAGGTGCATGATGTTCAGCTTGTCCAGGCCCGGGTAGACCGCCGCGAACAGCGCCGGGATGATCGCGAAGTACTTCGCGACGTCGTTGGCGATGGAGAACGTGGTCAGCGCACCACGAGTGATCAGCAGCTGCTTGCCGATCTCCACGATCTCGATGAGCTTGGTCGGGTTGGAGTCGAGGTCGACCATGTTGCCGGCCTCCTTGGCGGCCGACGTACCGGTGTTCATCGCCACGCCGACGTCCGCCTGCGCGAGCGCGGGCGCGTCGTTCGTACCGTCCCCGGTCATCGCGACCAGCTTGCCGCCGGCCTGCTCCCGCTTGATGAGGGCCATCTTGTCCTCGGGGGTGGCCTCGGCGAGGAAGTCGTCGACGCCCGCCTCCTCGGCGATGGCCTTCGCGGTCAGCGGGTTGTCACCCGTGATCATGACGGTCTTGATGCCCATGCGGCGCAGTTCCTCGAACCGCTCCCGCATGCCCTCCTTGACGACGTCCTTCAGGTGGATGACACCCAGCACACGGGCGCCCTTGTCGTCGTCGACGGCGACCAGCAGCGGCGTACCGCCCGCCTCGGAGATGCGGTTGGCTATGGCGTCCGCGTCCTCGGTGACCCTGCCGCCCTGCTCCTCTGCCCAGGCGATGACCGAGGCGGTGGCACCCTTGCGGATCTTGCGGCCGTCGACGTCCACGCCGGACATGCGGGTCTGGGCGGTGAACTCGATCCACTCGGCGCCCGCCAGCTCGCCCTGGTGCCGTTCGCGCAGCCCGTACTTCTCCTTGGCCAGGACGACGATCGAGCGGCCCTCGGGCGTCTCGTCGGCCAGCGATGAGAGCTGGGCGGCGTCGGCGACCTCCGCCTCGGTGGTGCCCTTGACCGGCACGAACTCGGCGGCTTGCCGGTTGCCGAGCGTGATGGTGCCGGTCTTGTCCAGCAGCAGCGTGGAGACGTCACCGGCGGCCTCGACCGCACGCCCCGACATCGCCAGGACATTGCGCTGCACCAGGCGGTCCATGCCCGCGATGCCGATCGCGGACAGCAGGGCGCCGATGGTGGTCGGGATCAGGCAGACCAGCAGGGCGACCAGCACGACCATGGTCAGGTGCGTATGGGCGAAGGTGGCGAACGGCGGCAGGGTCGCCACCGCCAGCAGGAAGACGACGGTCAGTGACGCCAGCAGGATGTTGAGCGCGATCTCGTTCGGCGTCTTCTGCCGGGCCGCGCCCTCGACCAGGTTGATCATCCGGTCGATGAAGGTCTCACCGGGCTTCGTCGTGATCTTGATGACGATCCGGTCGGACAGCACCTTCGTACCGCCGGTCACAGCAGAGCGGTCACCGCCGGACTCGCGGATGACCGGCGCGGACTCACCGGTGATCGCCGACTCGTCCACCGACGCGACGCCCTCGACGACATCACCGTCACCGGGGATGATGTCGCCGGCCTCGCAGACCACCAGGTCACCGATGGTCAGCGCGGTGCCCGGGACCTGCTCCTCGGAGCCGTCCGCCAGCAGTCGGCGGGCGACGGTGTCGGTCTTGGCCTTGCGCAGGGTGTCGGCCTGCGCCTTGCCGCGGCCCTCTGCGACCGCCTCTGCCAGGTTGGCGAAGATCACGGTGAGCCACAGCCAGACGCTGATGGTCCAGCCGAACCACTGGCCCGGGTGCTGGAAGGAGAAGACTGTGGTCAGGACGGAGCCGATCCACACCACGAACATCACGGGGGACTTGACCATCACCCGCGGGTCGAGCTTGCGGAAAGCGTCCGGCAGGGACTTGACCAGCGCCTTGGGGTCGAAGAGGCCCGCTCCGACACGGCCCTCGGCGGGCTTGTGCCCGGTGGGCACGTCGCTGTGCGGCGCCCGGGTGGGCGTGGCTGTGGACATGGAGTCCTCTGAGTTCTCTGTGCGGGTGGTCATGACGCCAGCCCCTCCGCCAGCGGGCCCAGCGCGAGGGCTGGGAAGTAGGTCAGACCGGTGATGATCAGGATCGCGCCGACCAGCAGGCCGGTGAACAGCGGCTTCTCGGTGCGCAAGGTGCCCGCGGTGACCGGGACCGGCTTCTGCTCGGCCAGCGAGCCGGCCAGCGCCAGTACGAACACCATCGGCAGGAAGCGGCCCAGCAGCATCGCGAGCCCCGTCATGGTGTTGAACCAGTCGGTGTTCGCGTTCAGACCGGCGAAGGCCGAACCGTTGTTGTTCGACGCCGACGTGAACGCGTACAGCACCTCGGAGAAGCCGTGCGCGCCGGAGTTGAGCATCGAGTGCGGCGGAGTCGGCAGCGCCAGCGAGGCGGCCGTGAACACCAGCACCAGGGCGGGGGTGATGAGGATGTAGCAGGCGGCGAGTTTCATCTCGCGGCCGCCGATCTTCTTGCCCAGGTACTCGGGTGTACGGCCGACCATCAGACCGGCGATGAACACCGCGATAACGGCCATGATCAGCATGCCGTACAGGCCGGAGCCGGTACCACCGGGCGCGATCTCGCCCAGCATCATGCCGAGCATGGTGATGCCGCCGCCGAGTCCGGTGAAGGAGGAGTGGAAGGAGTCCACCGCACCCGTCGAGGTGAGCGTGGTCGACACCGCGAAGATCGACGAGCCGCCGACCCCGAAGCGGACCTCCTTGCCCTCCATCGCGCCGCCGGCAGCCTGGAGCGCCGGGCCGTGGTGGGCGAACTCCGTCCACATCATCAGCGCGACGAAGCCCAGCCAGATCGTGAACATCGTGGCGAGGATCGCGTAACCCTGCTTCACCGAGCCGACCATCACACCGAAGGTGCGGGTCAGCGAGAACGGGATGACGAGGATCAGGAAGATCTCGAAGAGGTTGGTGAAGGGGGTGGGGTTCTCGAACGGGTGGGCGGAGTTGGCGTTGAAGTAGCCGGCGCCGTTGGTGCCCAGCTCCTTGATCGCCTCCTGCGAGGCGACGGCGCCGCCGTTCCACTGCTGCGAGCCCCCCATGAACTGCCCGACCTCGTGGATACCCGAGAAGTTCTGGATCGCACCGCAGGCGACCAGGATCACCGCAGCGATCACCGCACCCGGCACCAGGATCCGCAGCGTGCCGCGCACCAGGTCGGCCCAGAAGTTACCCAGCTCACCCGTGCGCGAGCGCGCGAAGCCACGCACCAGCGCCACAGCGACGGCGATACCGACCGCGGCGGAGACGAAGTTCTGCACGGCCAGACCGGCGGTCTGCACGACGTGACCCATGGTCTGCTCGCCGTAGTACGACTGCCAGTTCGTGTTGGTCACGAACGAGACGGCCGTGTTGAACGACTGCGCCGGGTTGACGGCGGAGAAGTGCGGCGAGCCGGGCAGCACGCCCTGCAGCCGCTGCAACAGGTACAGGAAGAGGACGCTGACGGCGGAGAAGGCCAGCACACCGCGCAGATACGCGGGCCAGGTCATCTCGGTGTCCGGGTTGGCACCGATGGCCTTGTAGACCCACTTCTCCACGCGCAGGTGCCCCCGCGAGGAGTAGACCTTGGCCATGTAGTTGCCGACGGGAACGTAGGCGAGCGCCAGTGCGCCGATGAGGGCGAGCAGTTGGAGCACGCCTGCCAGTACGGGACTCATGTCGCCCGCTGCGGAGGCAGCTGATGTCACAGTCAGAACCTCTCCGGGAAGATCAGGGCGAGGACGAGATAGCCCAGCAGGGCGACGGCCACGACCAGGCCGACGACGTTTTCGACGGTCACAGCTTCGTCACCCCCTTGGCGACAAGGGCCACCAGCGCGAAACCCGCGAGCACGGTGACGACGAAGGCCAGATCGGCCATCGCGAACTCCTGGAGTGAGGTTCGGTTGAATCGGACGCTTAGAGGAAAGCGCCTCTCTGGCCGGATCCGGTCGCCCGTTGACGACCCTCATACGGCCGTCACGGCACATTTGACGGGTCCCTTACGCCGCCCGACCCGTACCGGTCGGTAAGCAGGAGTGACAGCCAGTGACCTGTCTCACAGCCGGAAGCGAAGTCGGCAGATCACCGCGTCCGTCTCCCGCCGCACGGTATGCGCGACCACCGCGCCCCGCTGGTTCTGCAGCAGCCGCTGCCACAGCCGCTCCGGCTCCGCCTCCGGGATCAGCACGGTGACCCGGGTACCGGGCTCGTCGGCGGCCACCTCGCGGACGTACGCGGCGATGGGGCGGCCGAGGCTGCGCCGCTCGCACGTCAGCCGTACAAGCCGCACCCCCGGATCCCACTGCGCCCAGGCGCGCTCCAGGGTGTGCAGCTGGGCCCGGTCCTCGGAGTCCGGATAGCACACGGTCACCGCGCGGACCTCGTCGCCGAGGGAGGCGGCCGCGGTGAGGGCCTCCGACGTCAGCCGGGACAGGGTGGACACCGGGACGACCACCAGCGAGCGCTCGCGGTGCGGCACCTGCGGGATGCGGCCAAGCCCGAGCCGCTCGCCGATCCGGCCGTAGGCGCGGTGCACGGCGAGGAAGGCGATCACCAGCAAGGGCAGGGCAATCACGATCAGCCAGGCACCCTCGGTGAACTTGCTCGCCGTGACGACGACGGCGGCGACACCGGTGAGCACCGCGCCCAAGCCGTTCAGCAGCGCCTTCCCGCGCCAACCGGGGCCCCTGTCGAGCCGCCAGTGCCGGACCATGCCCACCTGGGCGATCGTGAAGCCGACGAAGACGCCGATGGCGAACATCGGCACCAGGGTGTTGGTGTCCCCGCCCGAGAAGACCAACAGCACGGCCGAGACGACAGCGAGCGCAAGGACGCCGTGCCGATGGACCTGACGGTCGGCCTTCAGGGCGAAGACGTGCGGGACGTAGTTGTCGCGGGCGAGCAGCTTCAGCAGCACCGGCAGCCCGCCGAAGGAGGTGTTCGCGGACAGCGCCAGCAGGATCATCGTGGCGAACTGGATGACGTAGAAAGCCCAGTTGTGGCCGAGTGAGGCGTCCGCGAGCTGAGCGAGGACCGTGACGCCCGCCACCGGCTGGAGGTGGAAGCGGCCGATCAGCACCGACAGGCCGATCAGCATGAGACCGAGCACGGCGCCGAGGGCGACCTCCGCCCGCTGGGCACGCCTGACACGCGGGACGCGAAAGGAGGGGACGGCGTTGGCGATGGCCTCGACGCCGGTGAGCGCGGCACACCCGGAAGCGAATGCTTTCAGCAGAAGAAGCGCGCCCACGCTGGTGGCGTTGTCCGCGACGACCGAGGCGTGCCCGGCCGCGGTCACCGTGGTCACGGGGTGGGAGCGGAACAGGCCGACAATGATCAGGACGAGGATGGAGCCGACGAAGACGACCGTCGGCACGATGAAGGCCTTCGCGGACTCCACGATCCCGCGCAGGTTGACGCCTGTTATCAGCACGAGCACGGCCAGGCACAGCCACAGCCGGTCGTCGTAGAGGGCGGGGAAGGCGGAGGTCAGAGCTGCCACGCCCGCCGTGACCGCGACGGCGACATTGAGCACGTAGTCCAGCACCAGCGAGGCGGCTGCCACCAGGCTCGTCCGCGCCCCCAGGTGGGCCTTCGCCACCGCGTAGGAGCCGCCGCCGTCCGGGAACGCCGCGATCACCTGCCGGTAGGACGCCACCAGCACGGCCAGCAGGGCGGCGATGGCCAGCGTCACCGGCATCGTGAAACCCAGCCCGCGCGCGCCGGCGGCCGCCAGGACGAGGACAATCGCCTCGGGGCCGTAGGCCACGGACGCCATCGCGTCCAGCGACAGGGCCGCGAGGCCCGTGACGGCGGTCAGCCGGTGGCGTTCGCCGGTATCGGGCGGCTCCTCGCCGGCGGGGACGGCATCCTGCTGCTCGGTCGTGAGGACGGACATGGGCGTGTACTCCTTACTTCTTTCCACCACGCGCGATGGCCGAGAGGTGCGCGGGTGCACCCAGGTTCTGACCGTTCACAGCGGCATCCGGCCCTTCCTTGCGGCATCTTCGCGCCCAGTCGGCCGACCTTGACGCGATCTTGACGGCCATCTCCGTCAGAGCCGTGTCAAGGTCCGTCACTCGAGCTCTCCCGGTGACTACCGTCTCCGCCATGGCACGCCCTGACGGGTCCGGCGAGGTGGCGAACGACCGCGACTGGAGGAGGCAGTTGTGGAGCGCCGTCCGCTGCGCCGGCGTTCTGCTCGCTCTGCTGCTCCTGGTCGACTGGGGCAGCGGCCGGATGGCCCTCTGGCGCACCGTGCTGTGGTTCGCCCTCTCCGGGCTGCTCTTCGTCGTACTGTTCCCCGCCCGCGTGTCCGCCGGCCGCAACTGGCTGGCCTCACGCCGACTGGTGCGCGAGCAGCGGGTGCGGACGGACTTGCTGGTGTCGGTCCGTTGCCTGGACGGCATCTCTCCGCAGCTCGTACTGCGGGACGCCCGGGGCGGGCGGGTTCGGATCGATCCCGAGGTCCTGGTCCGCAACCCGCAGCTGTGGTTCCGCCTGCACGAGGGCGCGGGCACGGCGGCGGCCGACGGCCTGCTGCTGTGCGGGCAGACTGCGTTGCGCCGCCTGTCGGCCCGCATGGACCGCGAGACGGCACGGGCCGTGTTCAAGGCGTCCGGGCTGGACTAGGGCTGCAGCGATGCTTGTTCCGTCTCGGCCCTCGGTGGCCTGAGGCGGTCCCCGCCTGCTCAAGCCTGACGCCGAGTTCGTTGTGCGACGGCCGCCACCGGTCCGACCCTGCAGCTCGATGTCGATGACCGGATGCTCGACGACCGCGAGGCGGTGCCGGCCGGACGCGGTCATGTTGACCTGGTCGTCGCGGTAGGTGAGGGCGAGCGCGGCGGCCCGCTCGACTCCGGCGGCCCGCAGGGTCCGCTCGTCAGGGCGCGCGGAGACGAGCAGCTCGACCGGGGAGCGGGGGTCGGCGTGCAGCGCGGCGATCTCGGCGCCGTACTCGTCGTCCCGGGACGGCACCACCACGGTGACGATCTCGCCGCACACCGCGTCGAGTTCGAGGGCGAGCCGGTGCGCGAGTCCGTCGTCACCGCAAATCGCCATGTGCTGCGAGCGTTCGCCAAGTTCCGGGCTCAGATGGAGAGTTGACGTCACAACGAAGAGGAACGACGGGAGACACGGCGCCGTTCCACCGGGTAGTGAGGCCACCTCGATCTCGCCCTCGGGCCAGCCGTCGGTGCGCGGGTTCCAGGTGCGGCGGCCCACCGTGACGCTGCCGTCGTTCCTAAGGCGTGGCGGCTGCCCCAGCAGGCTGCCGTACTCGAAACGGCAGGAGCGCAGGCCGAGCAGGTCCGTCAGCTCGCCACGGACATGGTCGACCACGGTGTCCGCCGAGTGGGCGGACTGCACGAGGTCGGCCGTGCGTGGATGCGCGCCAGGTGGGCCGCGTCCGTCACCGTCATGCCCTCCAGCCGACGGGCCCGAGCCGCGAGCTGGGAGACGACCACGCCGACGACCAGAAGCAGCACCGCCGTCTCGATGTCGGCCAAGGCGTTGATGTCGAAGGTCTGGTGTGCGAGACGCTCGTACGGAACGGGACGAGGACCAGGGCCACCAGGAACGGGGCGGCCGCACCGGTCGCCAGGGCGAGCCGGTCTCGCAGGGACCGAGTGTGGGCTGGAGCATGCGGGCGGTGCAGCCTCCAGGCGCCTGTCTTCGTGCTCATCACGCACCTCCTGCGCTCTGCTCGGTGGGTTCGGCTCCTACCCCATGCTTCGCGAACGGCAGCGACACGACCATCGTGAGTCCGCCGCCGGGGGTGTCCTCGGGGCTGAGGGTGCCGTTCATCGCCTCGGTCAGCCCCCGAGCGAGGGCGAGACCGAGGCCGAGTCCTGTGGTGTTGTCGGTGTCACCGAGCCGCTGGAACGGCTCGAAGAGCCGCTCCCGGCCGGCCTGTGGCAGTCCGGGGCCCTGATCGACCACGCGCAGCTCCACACGTCCCGCCAGCGCACTGGCATGGACCAGCACTTTCCGCCCCGGCGGGGTGTGCCGGGCGGCGTTGCCGGCGAGGTTGGCGATCACTCGCTCCAGCAGCGGTGGGTCGGCCAGCACCGCCGGGATGCGCTCCACGTCCGCCACCTCCACCTCCGGCACGTCCGCCAGCGCCATGGGCAGCACCTCGTCCAGCGCAGTCGGACGCAGGTCCAGGGTGAGGGCGCCCGCCTCCAGACGGCTGAGGTCGAGGAGGTTCTCCACCAGCCGGTTCAGCTTCGCCATGGACTCGTCGGCGGTGACGAGGAGTTCCTCCCGGTCCTCCGGGGTGAACTCGACGTCCCGGCTGCGCAGCGAGGTGACCGCGGCCCAGCCCGCCGCGAGCGGGGTGCGCAGGTCATGGCCGACCGCCCGCAGCAGCGCCGTACGCAGCCGGTCGGCCGCCTTCACCGGCTCCACCTCGGCCGCCGCCTGAGCGAGCCGGGCCCGCTCCACCGCGGAGCCCACGTGCGCGGCGAACGCGGCCAGCACCCGCCGCTCGGACGAGGAGAGGCTACGGCCGCGCAGCACCAGATACGCCCCCGGCCCGGCCGGCACCGACGTGACTCCGTCGGTATCCGGCGGCTCGTCCGCCAGCTCGGCCGACTCCATGCCGAAGGTCTCCCGCGTCCGCTCCAGCAGGGCCGGAATCGTCGCCTCCCCGCGCACGATCGTCCCGGCCAGGGACGACATCGTCTCCGCCTCGGCGGTGGCCCGCGCCGAGCGCCGGGACAGCCGCAGCGAGCGGTCGACGACGGCGGCCACGGTCGCGGCGACGACCGCGAAAACGGCGAGGGCCAGCAGCGCGTTGGTGTTGTTCAGGGTGAAGGAACCGATGGGCGGGATGAACCAGTAGTTGAGCAGCAGGGACGCCGTCACGGACGCGATCACCGCGGAGGCGACCCCGCCTATGCAGGCCACGCCCACCACGGCGAGCAGGAACAGCAGCGCCTCGCTGGTCAGGTCCAGCGTGCCGCGCACCTGGGCGAGCAGGGCCGTCAGCAGCACCGGCAGGACCAGCCCGGCGACCGGGCCGGCGATCAGCCGGACCGTGGACAGCGTGCGGCGCCGGGAGGGCAGGAGCGTGCCGCGCCCCGCCCGCTCGTGGGTGACGCGGTGGACGTCGATGTCCCCGGACAGCTCGGTGACGGTCTCTCCCGTGCCGGGCCCGGTCAAAAAGCGCTGCAGCCGGCCACGACGGCTGGTGCCCAGCACCAGCTGGGTGGCGTTCTCGGCGCGGGCGAACTCCACCAGGGTGGTGGACACGTCGTCACCGACGACCGAGTGGTAACTGCCCCCCAGGTCCTCGACGAGCCGGCGCTGCCGGGTCAGGGAGGCGGCCGAGACGCCCCCGGCCAGGCCGTCGCTGCGGGCCACGTGCACAGCCAGCAGATCACCGCCGGCGGATCGGGCGGCGATCCGTGCCGCGCGCCGGATCAGCGTGTCCCCTTCAGGACCGCCGGTCAGCGCGACGACGACCCGCTCGCGGGTCTCCCAGACCCCGCCGATGCCGTGCTGGGCGCGGTAGTCCTGGAGCGCCTCGTCGACCCGGTCGGCCACCCACAGCAGCGCCAGCTGCCGCAGCGCAGTCAGGTTGCCGGGCCTGAAGTAGTTGGCGAGGGCCGCGTCGACCTTCTCGGGGGCGTAGATGTTGCCGTGCGCCATCCGCCGGCGCAGCCCCTCCGGCGGCATGTCGACCAGCTCGATCTGCTGAGCCCGGCGCACGACCTCGTCGGGCACGGTCTCGTGCTGCGGAACGTTCGTGATCTTTTCGACCACGTCGTTGAGGGACTCCAGGTGCTGGATGTTCAGCGCGGTGATCACGTCGATGCCGGCGGCGAGGAGGGCCTCGATGTCCTGCCAGCGCTTGGGGTTGCGACCCTCACCCGGGACGTTGCTGTGGGCGAACTCGTCGACGATCGCCACCTGCGGGCGCCGGGCCAGCACCGCGGCCAGGTCCATCTCCTCGAACCGCCCACCGCGGTAGGCGCATCGGGCACGAGAGATGACGTCGAGGCCGTCCATCATCGCCTCCGTGTGCGGGCGCCCGTGGCACTCCACGAAGCCCACCACCACATCGGCGCCACGGGCGGCACGGCGCCGCCCCTCATCCAGCATCCGGTAGGTCTTGCCGACCCCCGGGGCCGCACCGAGGTAGACCTTCAGTCGTCCGGGCCGTACGTCACTCATCGCCGCCGACGCGCTCCGCTCACTGGATCAACTCCCCCGTCCGAAGGGAGGCTGCTCCTAAGAAAGCCTCTTCGGGGGCCGGCTGGGACGAGTGTTAGCGCTTCCTTGGCGCCCTTCCCGGGACTTTGACGCTGTCTTGATGTCACCTGGGCCGATAGGGTGAAACCGGTGTGCCGGGAAGTCTGGTCGGCAGGGGAGTCAGAGTGGCTCCCTTTGCAGCCCCAGGGGGACGGCATGCGGAGCGTCGGCACGGTTCTCGCGTTGGTCATTCTCGCCACCGTGGTGGCGACCTTCGCGCGCCGGTGGCGCATACCGGCCCCCTCTTTGCTGGTCGTCGCCGGTCTCGCGGTGGCGCTGGCACCGGGCACTCCGGAGATCGAGATCAGCCCCGAGATCATCGGGCTGGTCGTGCTGCCGCCGCTGCTGTACGCGAGCGCCGAGGACATGCCCTGGCGGGAGCTGCGGGCGGTGTGGAAGCCGGTCGGGATCCTCGCGATCGGGCTCGTGCTGGCCTCGGCGGCCGCCGTCGCTGCCGTGGCCACGCTGGTGACCCCCCTGTCGTGGCAGATGGCGTTCGTGCTGGGCGCGGTGCTGGCCAGCACCGACCCGGTGGCGGTGACCGCGCTCGGCCGCAGGCTGGCCCTGCCCCCGAAGGTGCAGGTTCTGGTCCAGGCCGAGAGCCTGTTCAACGACGCCACCTCGCTCGTGCTGGTGCGGGTGGCGGCGGGCATCGCGATCGCCTCGGCGGCGGCGAACTGGAGCGCTGCGGGCGGCGAGTTCCTCGTGCTGGCCGGTGGCGGCACCGTGATCGGTGCGGCGGTGGCCGGAGTGATCACGCTGATCCGACGGCGTACCGAGGACCCGGTGCTTGAGACGGTGATCGCACTGGTCACCCCGTACGCCGCCTACCTGCTCGCGGAGGCCGCGCACACCTCCGGCGTGACGTCCTGCGTGGTCGCCGGGGTGATCCTGGGCGGCCGGGGCGACCGGCTCACCAACGCCCGCATACGCCTCCAACTGCACGCCGTGAACGGCACGGTCGTCTTCCTTCTGGAGAGTGTCGTCTTCAGCCTGATAGGGCTGGCCCTCCCCGGCGAGGTGCGGGCCCTGGCCAACGGCGACCGGGCCTGGCCCCTGTACGCCCTGGCCGTCGCCGCCACCCTCGTGGCCGTACGCCTGCTGTGGCTGGCTCCGCTGTCGGCGGTCGTACAGCGCAAAGGCGGGATCAGCCGGCTGAACTGGCGGGTGCCGATGGTGCTGACCTGGGCCGGCACGCGCGGCGTGATGCCGCTGGCCGCCGCCCTGTCCATCCCGGAGGTCGCCGAGAACGGCACCCCGCTCGCCGACCGGCCGCTGGTCCTGGTCCTGACCACCTCGGTCGTGGTCGTCACGCTCGTCGGGCAGGGCTTCACCCTCGCCCCGGTCGTCCGTGCGTCCGGTATCGCCCTGGAGCCCGCTCACACTGAACGCGAGGAGACCGAGGCCCGCTCCCACCTGGCCCACGCCGGCCTCGCCCGCCTGGAGGAGCTGGCCGAGCTGGAGGCCGTCCCCGATATCGTCGTCGACCGGCTCCGTCGCGGCCTGATCGCCCGGCTGGACGACGCCCGCGACCGCCTCGCGGAGAGCAACGGCAGCGCCGTGGCCGCCGCGTCCGCCGACCGGGTCTACCGCCGGCTCCGCCGCGACCTGATCACCGTGGAGACGGAGGAGCTGCAGCGCCTGTACGACGCCCACCGCATCAGCGACACGACCCGGCGGCGTCTCCAGCGCTCCCTGGACCTGGAGGAAGCCCGGCTCGCGGACGTCTGACAAGGCCGGGCCGTGCACCTTCCGGATGCGGCTGGTTGCAGCTGCCGTACCTGGTACGCGACCGTCGAGGCTCGCCGACCGCTCAGCGGAACTCAGCCAGCCGGGGCCGCAGCCCGAGCGCGGTGAGTGCCATCGCCGCGAGCAGCAGTCCGCCCGCCCAGGGCAGCAGACCGCTCACCGCCGAGCGGCCGTCCCGTACCGACGACGCGAAGTGGGCGCGGTTGATGCCGGTGAGCTTGTCCAGGGCGGCCATCCACGCGCCGAAGTGGGCATTGGACATGCCGGGCTCCCAGCTGATGCAGAAGGACACGGCCTGCCGTTCCCTGCCCTGCGCGACGAGCGCGCGGACATGACGGTCGTCACGCTGGTAGACGGCGTACGTCTGCACCGTCTTCTCGGCCGCGGCGCGCTCACCGCTGAAGGTGATGTTGTCCAGCTCGCGCCGGAACTCCCCGGTGAAGCGGAGGTCGTGGTGGTCGGTCTGGTAGGCCCGCCAGGTGGTGGCCAGCCCGTCGTCGTACGTGTCGAGAGTCGCGCCCCGTATGCCGTACAGCTTCTGCGACTTGGCGAGGAACGTGTCGGCGTACTGGGAGCGGCGCTCGGGGTCGAGCAGGTAGCGGCTCTCGTCGGCATTGGCGTCGTAGGCCACCGCCCGCGCGCGGGAGAGCGCGACGACGGAGTCGAAGGCATCACGGCGAGCGCCGCGCAGATTCCCGGACGACGAGGTGAGCATCTGGGAACCGAGGAACACCGCGAACAGCGTGCACACGGTGGCGGCGAGGAGCGCCGGGTTCAGGATCCGGCGGAAGCGCCGGGCCAGGTACCACTGCAGAACGCCGAGGACGACCAGCAGGAGCACACCCAGCGCGGCGGTGGCCGCAAGCTGCGCGGAGAGGGTGGAGCGCGCGGCGCCGCACTCTCCGTCGAAGGCACGGTCGTTGGAGGACACCAGCGTGCGTGACTCGGGCAGGAGCCTGCCTTGCAGCAGGTCGGTGGCCTTGCGGTAGTCGGCCAGGGCGGACGGCTTGCCGCCGGTGTGCCCGTCATTCTCCAGGGCGCGTCCGATCAGCTCCTGGTACTCGGCGAAGTCGTCGGTCAGGTTCTCCACCGTCTTCTCGTCCGAACGGTCACCCTGAGCCGCAACGGAGAGGGTCCGCAGGTCGTGACCGATCTCGCGCCGGGCGTCGCCGTAGAAGCCGGCCGCTTTCTCGAACGGCGTCACCAGACGCCCTTTGCCCGCGTCCCCGTTGGACAGCAGGATGTTGGCGGCCTGGGCATCCATATCGTTGAGGGCGAGGTTGAGATCGGCGGCACTGGTGGTGCGCGGCGCATCCCGTTCGGCCACGCTGTCCCAGGTACCGTTCACGGCCAGCCCGGCGACCAGCAGGAGTATGGTCACGGCGGCAGCGAGCAGGAGCGTGGCCGCGCGCAGAAGACGCAGCCGCGCGGGCACGGTGGCCCAGAAGCGGCGACGCAGAGCGGCCCGCGCGGCCACCACCTGCCGCCCCAGGCGCAGCCCCGGACCCGGTCCGGCCGGCCGCGAACTCCCTCGTCTCCGCGGTCCGGAGCTGCTCCCAGGCGGGGCGAACTCCCCTCGTCGTGGCGCCTCGGCCCCCTCGGTTCGAGAACCCTGCGCTGATCCGGCCGTGACAGTCACGGTCCCTCCAACGTCCACGCCACGGACGGTCGCCCGTCCCCCGTTGTGGATCAGTCTGCGACCGGATTCGGCCATGAACGGTCTGCCTTGACGGCTCCCTGATGGGAAATCAGCTCTGATTGACGGATCTTTGACGGCCCGCCCGCCCTCGCCGTATGGGTGTCGCAAATGCCTGGCTCATGTGGGCGGTTGGGCCGACGAGCCACGCTAGATTCGATGGCGGCCGCCGCGGGGGCCACGTACGTCGGTGGCCCCTCACGACGGGCAGAGTCCCCATTCCGCAGTGACGCGAAGGCGGACCGGCGCGTGTCCGAGGGGGCACGCGTGTGCACACGACGCCCGTCGTCGTCCGATCGCCGGCGTCGATGCGCCACCGTGTCGGGGCCGGGCCTGGGACACATGGCTTACGACGATCTTCGCTCCCTGCTCAGGGCGCTGGAGCGCGAGGGAGACCTCAAGCGCATCAAGGCCGAGGTC
>NZ_JBSFHY010000023.1:59004-149307 GCF_053597295.1 Streptomyces sp. NPDC001450 | reverse complement strand
GCCCTCGGTCGCCACCGGCGTCACCACCGGATCGGCGGCCCGGTCGACCAACTGCCCGACCCGGTCGCTGAGTTCTTCCTTGTGCCGCACATCGGGGCGTGCGGGGAGGCAGGACGTCCGCACGCCTCCCGGCGGCTGGGGGTCGACGCGCCTTGACGGCGTGTGACGGTCAGGCGAAGACGTCCTGCTGGTAGCGCTCGTCCGCTTCGAGCTGGGCGAGCCACTGCTGGGCGGTCTCGTCGTCGCTGCCGGTCTTCTGGCGGTGGATGGCGGCGAGTGCCTCGCGGACGGCGGGGGCCATGCGGCGGCCGTCACCGCAGACGTAGATGTACGCGCCGTCCTCGATGGCCTGCCACACCGTGTCGGCGGCACTGGCGATGGCGTTCTGCACGAACCGGGCCGGATGGCCGGTCACCGCGGAGAAGGCGGTGTGCACCCGGGCGATGCCGGCCTGCTCCCAGTCCTGCATCTCCTGGCGGTAGAAGTAGTCGTGCTCCGGGTGGCGGCAGCCGACGAACACCTGCGACACGCCCACCCGGGTGCCGTTCGCGTGCTGTGTCGCCCGCTCCTCCAGGAAGCCGCGCAGCGGCGCGATGCCGGTGCCGGGGCCGATGAGGATCAGCGGCGTGGCGGGGTCGGCGGGCGGGGCGAACGTCGGGGAGGGCACGCGGACGTAGCCGTAAATGACATCCCCGGGCTCCAGGCTCGCGATGTAGGAGGAGCAGGTGCCGCGGTACTGGCCGTCGCCGGACAGGGCCGGGCCTTCCAGCAGGCCGACGGTCAGGCGCACGTGGCGCGGGTTGGCCGACGGGGCGGAGGAGATGGAGTAGAAGCGGGGACGGATGGGGCCCATCATCTCCAGGAAGACCGCGAGCGGCAGCTCGATGGCGGGGAAGCGCTCCAGCAGGCCCAGCACCGAGATGCGCTTGCCGAGGATCTCCTTCTGGTAGCGCTCCTCGGCCTCCTCCGTTTCGGCGGTGTACGCCTGGAGCTGCGGCCGGGTCCACGGGCACTCGGTGTGCTCGGCGAGCGTCTGTATCTGGGAGCGGGTGGCCACGTCCTGCAGCTCCAGGAACTCGGTGAGCAGGATGCCGGCGGTGACCGGGGTGCCGACCGGCAGGTGGGTGCGGCCACCGGCCGGCTGGTCGAGCCGGAGCACCTGGTCGTAGTCGACGCCGAGCCGCCTCAGGGCGCGCTCCACCAGGGCGAGTTCGTTCTTGGCGAAGACGGCCAGGTGGTTGCCGGTGTCGTAGGTGACGCCCTCGGGCAGCTCGAAGGTGATGGACTTCGCGGACGGGCGCGGCGGTTCGATGCTGAAGTCCCACAGGCCGGTCGCGTCGGCCACGAGCTCGTCGTTGGCGACCACGGTGAGCGGGTACGCCTGCTCGGAGACGATGGCGGGGCGCACGTCGGACTCGGTGAGCAGCTGGACCTGGTAGCGGGGGCCGCTGGCCTGGGAGGTGTCGGCGGCGTACTCCTCGGCCAGGGTGGCCCACAGGTTGTCCATCCAGCGGGTGGCCATGCCGTCGAAGTCACCGGCGGCGTCCGCGATGCCGCGCTCGACGACGGGGGTGGCGCCGGCGGCCAGCAGACCTTCCTCGATCCGCTTGGGGAATGCCTGGTAGGTGGCCACCCACTGGGTGTTGCCGGCGCCCAGCAGCGCGTACCGCACATTCGCCAGTGAGCCCTCGGGCAGCCCGGCGGCGAGGAGGTCGTCGAAGCGCTGGGCGTTGTCGGGGGCCTTGCCGTTGTAGCTGGCGGCGACGACGGCGAGCAGGCCCTCGGAGGGCAGGTTGTCGCCCAGCTCGTCCAGGCTGACGAGGGTGGTGCCGAAGCCGGAGCGCTCGCCGCGGTCGGCGATGGTGCGGGCCAGGTCCTCGCACGAGCCGAGGCTGGAGCCGTAGGCGACGGTCAGGTTCACCCCGACACCGCTGACCGCTGCCTGCGCCTGCGTGTCGCCGGTCTGCACGTCCGCGGCGCCGAAGACGGTCCGCTCGTGCTCCTGACGACGGCGGACGATCAGCTCGAAGTTGCCGGGCTTGCGCGTCAGCGCCTCCCGTACGTCCATCTTGTAGTCGCCGGTGTCGGAGAACTTGAACTTCTGCAGCACCAGCGCCAGGGCCAGGCGGGCCTCGGTGAGCGCGAACTGCCGGCCGATGCAGGCACGCAGGCCGTTGCCGAACGGCTTGTAGGCGTGCGGGTGCTGCTGGACGCGGTTCTCCGGCAGCCACCGGTCGATGTCGAACTCATTGGGACGGTCCCACGCCTTGGGGTGTGTGTGCAGCGGGCCCTCCAGGATGAGGACCTTCGCGCCCTTCTTCAGCTCGTAGCGGCCGCCGATGACGGTGTCCTCCCGCGCCGTCTTGCCGAACGCCGGGATGGGAGCCCACAGGCGCAGGGTCTCGTCCAGGATCCGCGGGATGACGTCCAGCTGCATGATCGTGTCGTAGTCCGGGACCGTGTCACCTGGCATCAGCCGGTCCACCTCGGCGTACGCCTGGGCCAGCACGTGCGGGTTGCGCATCAGCGAGTACGTCGCGAACGACAGCAGGCCGCTGGTGGTCTCGTGACCGGCGATCAGGAACGTCAGCACCTGGTCGCGGACGTTGTCGTCGGTCAGCAGCTTGCCGGTCTCCGGGTCGGTGGCCTCCAGCATCAGGCCCAGGAGGTCCTCCTCACTGCCGCCCTTTCCCTCGCGGCGCTCCTTGATCACGCTCTCGACCAGGTCCCGCATCTGCTGGATGTTCTCGCCGTACTTCTTGGCGTCGGCCTTGCGGAGCTTGGTCATCATGGGCAGCTCCTGCGAGCGCCGCAGCGACTCCACGAGCGCACCCAGCAGCGCGTTGAGGAAGGGGTGCAGTTCCTCCTTGTCGAAGGACCGGAACCGGTAGCCGAACCCCGACAGGGCGATCGTGTCCAGCGTCAGCCGGGTGTAGTCGTCGGTGATGTTGACCGGCTGACCCGCCTTGCGCTCCCACTTACCCACCAGGTTCTGGGCGATCTCCAGCATCTGCCCGTAGTAGGCCCTCATGGCCCGCTGGCTGAACGCCGGCAGGAGGATCCGGTGCGCCATGCCCCATTCCTCCTCGTGCTGGTGGGCCGTGAACAGCCCCGCGCCCGCGAAGTCCCGGACATGCTGCAGCGGCGTCTTCTCGATCTGCTTGAAGAACCGCGTCTCGTCGGAGACCTCGGCCACCAGGTCCGGGTCGTAGACGAAGATCTGCTCGACACCGGCGATGTCCAAGCCGTAGATGCCCTCGGGGAACTGCTTGGACAGCTCGCCGAAGTACTCCACCGGGTTGGTGCCGGGGATCTGCGGCGTGTTGCCGAGGAGGGGGATCCCGCGCGGGGACCGGATGGGGCGAAGGTCGTTCGCGGAGTGCGTGGTCATGTCTTGCTCCTCTGCGTGGAGGGGATGGGCAAGGGCGCGCTGCTCAGGTCGATGCCGTGGCGTCGTACGGAAACATACGCTGTATGGAATTGGTACCGTACGACGTATGGAAACGTGAAGCAAGCCCGGTCGCCCTGGTGAGCGCTGTGATTCAGGTCATTTTCATACGGCGTACGAAACTGATACCGTACGAGGTATGGAAAAGAAGGTGAGGCGTCCCCCGCGGGGAACGAGGAAGAGGGACGTGCCTCTGACCGAGGCCGGGATCTACGCCGCCGCCCTGCGGCTGATCGACGCGGACGGTGTCGAGGCGCTCACCATGCGCAAACTCGCCACCGAGCTCGACGCGAACCCGATGTCGCTGTACCACCACGTGCCGAACAAGGAAGCGGTGCTGCGCGGCGTGACGAGAATGGTCGGAGCGCAGTTCCGCACCGTGACACTGGAGGACGCTCCCTGGCAGGAGCGGATCCGTCTGCTCGCCACAGACTTCCGGACCCTGGCGCACCGTCACCCCGAACTGATGGCCTACTCGTTCAGCCACCAGTCCGACTTCATCCAGCCGGACGACCCGTTCTGGACCGCCCTCACCGCCATCGTGGCCGCTGCCGGTGTGCCGCAGTCAGAGGTCTCGAAGATCGCCGCGCTGATGGTCGCCGTCGTCATCGGCGTCCTCACCGCAGAACTAAACGGCGCACTCCACCAGTGGTCGACCCTCAAGCCCCACGGCCCTGAAGCCGACGAAGACGGGGCCGCGGACGCACGCCCTGGCTCTACGGGTGCGGCCCCCGAAGGCCCTGACCAGGACCACATGTTCCGCCTCGTGATGGACACGCTGATCACGGGCCTGGAAAGCCGCCTCACCGCCGGTCGTGACGGTCGGCACGCCGGCCATTGAGCCAGTCAGCCTGAGACGCTGCGCCCCAGGCACTGGCGGCTGAGGCGCACCCGCAGTCGGGCGATCTCAGGCTGCGACACACGGGAGCCACCCCGTCACATCGGTGAGACCGCCCGGCGGGGTGGTTCCACATCCAAGCTCTACACGGCAGCCGTATGTCGACGCTGAACCGTGAAATGACCATGGTCGTTGGCTTGTTCCTGGTCTCCCTCCTGGAGGGGAACCGTCGGCCTCGTCGAGCTGCCGACTCCAGCAGCACCCGGCCTCACCGCTCGCTGGGGCTGCCGCCACAGCCAGAGCCGCAAGACGATCTGGCTCGAGCAGCGCATCGAACGTCGTTCCTACTGAGCCCCCGAGCTCGTGGTCGACGCATCCGCTCACCGCAGAGCTCCGTCCGTCGTCGCGCCTACAGGGAATCCCATGCCGGGGATCCAGCGGACTCCTTTTCGTTCAGCTCGGCTCAGACCGTCTTGACGTGGCGGGCGTGCCGCGTTCCCCAATGGCCCTGTTGACGCCACGACTGCTGACAGCCACTCACCATGGCGGTGAACACCGAGGCGCAGACGTCCGTGTGCCTGCCTCAGGTCGCACCCTGACAGGACTCACCTTTCGGCGAGGAAGTGCGCCAGCAAGCGGTCGAAGTCGCTGTGGTCAAGCTCGGCCCCCCGGGGCACCACTGCCTCCGTTTCCTGCAGGAACGCCTTGAATTCCTGCGCTGGGGCCTTGAGCAGGGCCGTACCGGACGGCGGGTTGAGAAGGATGTACAAGTCGCGGCAGCCCTCCTCGCCGGTGGGCCATATGCGAACGTCTCCCTCGCCGGCGGGGCCCTCCAGGCCGTCGATCAGCAAATCGCGCCCGATGATCCATTCCACCGGCTCGTCGCTGTCGACATCGGTGGTGAATGCGGCATGGACCACGTAGGGATCACTCGGCTCGTACCGCAGATTCATGATCATGGGCAAGGATGTCGCATACACGCCGACAAGCTTCACAGGTAGCCCCTGGATCACAGTTCTCAATGACTTCATTGGGTCTTACTCCTGGTGTTTCGAGTCATCCGGGGAGGGCCATCGGAAGGGCTGTCGTCGGATTCAAGGGGGCTGCACAGAGACGCGGTTACTGCGAGGACCGGTGGCGGTCGGCACGAGGACACCCGCAGGAGCAGTTCTTCGGGCCGTCGCAAGGGCGCCCGGCCGACGGGAGCAGGCGAGGCCACTGCCGGCCGGGGCCATCACGGAGATGTGGCCAACGGTGGTTGCCGGACAAAGGGCGCCCTTGGCCTCAGCGATCGATGCTGTATCGGTCGTGGTTGTAGTGAACCGACTCGTCGCGGTCCCCACCTCGACGCCGGCCGTGGTTGCCGGGGCCCGGTCACGCAGTGCAGAGCCGTCCTTGGACCGGAACGGCATGCTGTCCGAGTCCGAGGAGATGCACATGACCGCACAGGCGCCCGCCACTGGTGGGTCGTCATCGACGACACCGGAACCACCATCGCAGGGCCGCCGGATACCGGCCCTTCTGGCCGCGTCACTCGTCGCAGGCCGACCGTCAGCGCAAGGGTGAGTCCACGGTGGGAGTCAGGAGGGTCTCGTCGAGGCCGACGATCTGGCTGATGTCGAAGCCCTCCATGTCCGCGCGGAATTCAGGACTCGACAGGTATGCCTCCAGCCGCTCCTGCACGTCGTCGGCGTCCTTGTAGGAAACGAGGGCGTACAGCCGGGGAGTGTCGCTTCCGGGCGCCGCGGGCACCGTCCAGACGCCGTGGGTGGTGATCCGGTGCTTGGCCATACCGGGAATGTGCTGGGCCCAGATCTTCTCGTAGGCGGCGAGCGCGTCGGAGCTGCGCAGGGTGTAGACGCGAAGCTGGTACTGGGACATGACACTGGTTCCTTTGCTTCTGAGCATGGATGGTCGGCGGTCAGCCGTGGGGGAGGAGGTGTGCCAGTTCGGCATCCCAGTCGATGAGTCCGGACTCGGTACCCCGTGGCACCAGAGCCTGGGTGTCCTGAAGGAAGGACGAGATGTCCTGCACGGGCACCTCGAGCAAGGCGGTGCCCGCGGAAGACCCGAGGGCGATGTAGATCGACTGGTCCCCCCGCCCCGCGGCCGACCAGATCCGGACGTCCGCGTGGCCTGCGGAACCCTTCAGACCGTCAGCCAGAAGATCCCGCCCCAAGACCCATTCGACCGGCTCGTCGCAGTCGACGAAGAAGGCGGCACGGACGACATAGGGATCAGCGGGCTCGTAGCGCAGACGTACGCAGAGAGGCAACGAGTAGACGTGCGAGACGACCAGCTGCACGGCCACTCGCCGTTCTACGACCTTCAAGGACTTCTTCATCGGCTTCCGCTCCCGGGTATGGCTCGGCGGTGCCTCACACGGGCCTGCGGCGAAGAGACGGCGCGGGCGGAGGCGGTACAGCAGGGCGCGGGCACCGGACGGCGCTGGCGCACCGCATGATGAGTGGCGCTGCACTCACTCGGCCGGCAGTCGGGGACGTCACCCCCCGACCGCCGGCGGGATCCCCGCCGCCGGCAGGGGCAGGGCCGAGGAGAACTGCTTGTGCTCATGGCCGAGACCCGTCTCACCGGTCGTCGCGGCTCAGGTCGTGGCGGTGCCTGCCCCCGCCGTCGTGCTCGCAGCGGTTCCCGTCGTGGCGGTAGTACCTGTCGGACGTCCAGCCGTGTCCCACGCCGTTCCAGCGGTAGAAGTGACCATCGCGGTAGTAGAGACCGTCGCAGTCGTGCCGGGTCGAATCGGTGCCGTGGCGGTCCTGGTGCCAGCCGCGGGTCTCGTCGCAGGAATAGCCCCGCTCGAGCAGGTAGCCGACACCGTGGTCCCAGCTGTAGTCAGCGGCCACGGCCCTGTCGGTCGGGTGCTGGGCGTGGGCGGACGCAAGGGGCGCGGCCGAAGCAGTGCCACCGGCACCGAGAACGGCGGCACCGGCGACCGCGACGGAGGAGACAGTGAGGGCGATGCGCTTCGCGAGCTTGTTCATGATCTTTCCTTCCCGAGGGGGTGATCTGCGCCAACGGCGGTTCTGCCAGGCGATGTATGACGCCCGGTGTGGTCCGAGCGGGCAGTTCCATACGTCGTATGGAAGCGCGCTTTCATTGTTACCATACGGCGTATGGAAATGTCGAAGTGACGAAGGTAACCGTTGACCGGCTGGCACAAGCGCCACCAGATGTCGCTCTTCAGCGCGAGCTGCCTGTCGCCGGCCCCCTCGGCACGCTGGCCTTCCTTGCTTTGGCCGCGGCAGTGTGTGTCCACCCGGCGCACGCGCCAGGACGCGGTCGGGTTGGCCGGACGGGCGGGACGGCGGTCGGAGCGGGACTTGGTGATCGGTGGCTTCACCGGCCCGGAGATCGCCGTAGCCCGCGGAGTGAGGTCTCGAAGTCACGGATGCATCCAGTACGCCGCAGCGGCGGATTTGCGATCGTCAGAAGGCGGGACGAGTATTTTTTTTGGGGCGTGATGACCGGGGGACCCCCTGATGCCGACACCGTCGATGCAGCGCCCCCGCCTGGGACGCCCACGCTCACAGCCGACAAGCGTCACCGTGAAGGAAGCGGCGCAGCGAACAGGACCGAACCTGCTCATTCGGTGGCCTGGCCGGGGCGACGGATGGGGCATCCGGCCCCGTCGCCCTGACGGGAGGCTTGAGAAACCGGCCCGTGGCTTCATGACCGAGGCTGCATGACCGGGTCGATGGTCGCCGTGGGGCGGAGTCGGAGCGGAAGGAGTCTGCCCATGCGGATCGTCGTGGACCTGAATCGGTGCCAGGGATACGCGCAATGCGTGTATCTGGCGCACGAGGTCTTCAGGTTGAACGGCCAGGAGGCGCTCACCTATGAGCCGAACCCCGATGACGAGCGGCGCCTGCAGGTCGAGCGAGCGGCTGCGGCATGCCCGGTGCAGGCGATCGTGATCGACCGCTTGGACGGCGCGAAGCGGGACGAGACGCCATGACTCTGCGGGCAACGGTTGCAGAGCTGGTGCGCGAGTTCCGGGCCAGCGGCCGGATCGTCATCGTGGGCGCTTCCCTGGCCGGGCTGCGGGCCGCGGAGACGCTGCGCGAGGAAGGCTTCACCGGTTCCCTGACCATCATCGGGGACGAGCCGTACGAGCCCTACGACCGTCCGCCGCTGTCCAAGCAGGTACTCAAGGGCTGGGTGCCGGCCGACCACACGAAGCTGCCCCGCATGCGAGAAGTGGATGCGGACTGGCGGCTCGGGGTGGCCGCCGTCGGGCTGGACCGGGTCACCAAGCAGGTGCGCCTGGCCGACGGGGAGCAGGTGCCGTACGACCGGTTGCTGATCGCCACGGGCACCCGCGCGCGGCAGTGGCCGAACCCGGCCGAGGCCGCACTGCACGGGGTCCACACGATTCGTTCGCGTGATGATGCGGAGCAGTTGCAGAAGGCGCTGGCCGAGCCGCCGTCGCGAGTGTTGGTCATCGGCGCCGGGTTCATCGGCTCGGAAGTGGCCTCTGTCTGCCGGGAGCTCGGCATCCCGGTGACCGTCGTCGAGCGGGGTTCGGCGCCGCTGGTCGGGGCGCTGGGCGGGGTGATCGGGGAGATCGCGGCGCAGATGCAGCGTGATCACGGCGTGGACCTGCGCTGCGGGCTGGGCGTGTCGTCACTGGAGGGCGACTCCGGTGGGCACGTGCGGCGTGCGCATCTGTCCGACGGAACCACCGTCGACGCCGATGTGGTGGTGGCTTCGCTGGGGTCGATCCGGAACGTGGAGTGGCTGGAGGGCTCGGGGCTGGCGGCCGGTTTCTGGGGCGTCGGGTGCGACGCCGGTGGTCGGGCCTTCGACATCAACGGTGTGGTCACCGACAGCATCTACGTGGCAGGGGACGTGGCGCGTGCGCCGCATGTGCTGTACGAGTACCAGTTCCTGGCGATGGAGCACTGGGACAACGCTGTATTCGGTGCGGAGGTCGCGGCGCACAACATGGTGAACCTGGAGCCCCACTATCGTCCGCATCTGCTGCTGCCCGGCTTCTGGTCCGGTCAGTTCGGCGTGAACATCAAGTCCGTCGGCGTGCCGCCTTTCGGTGACGAGATCGTCTTCACTCAAGGGTCCGTCGAGGAGCGCCGTTTCGCTGCGGCCTACGGTCACCGGGGCCGCATCGTCGCGGCCGTCACCTTCGATCACGGCAAGTGGCTGGAGCACTACGGGAAGCTGATCGAGCGATCCGGTCCGTTCCCGCCTCCGCCGCCGGGCTGGGACGAGCCGCCCGACATGAAGCCGGTGCCGGCCGAGTTCCCGGACCCGAGGGTCCCGACGGCTGTCCCCGACGTCGTCCTGACCGGACACGCCCCGAGCGAGCGGACGGCCGAGTTCCGTCCGCGGCGTCACTGACACGCTCGCCGGGCCAAGCCTGTAGGCGGACAGCATCGACAGGAAGAAGGAGGGGAGCCTCGTGGTCGAGGAAACCCCCTGGCAGCAGGCCCTCCGCTACGCCAACCGCGCCAACCCGTACCCGTTCTACGAGGAACTGCGCAAGACACCGGTGGCGCGGCAGCCGGACGGCACCTATGTCGTCAGTACCTACCGGGAGATCGTCGCGCTGCTGCACGACCCCCGGGTCAGCTCGGATCCACGCAAGTGCCCCGTCCCGGTCGCGGCCCCGGCCGAGGGATCGGCGGAGGCGGAGGCCGAGCCGATCAGGGAGGCGGTCATCTCTTTGGAGCCGAACATCATCACCCAGGATCCACCCGAGCACGATCGAGACCGCCGGATGATGATGCCGCATTTCGTCGGCCCTCCCCATTCCCCTCACCTGATCTCCGACCTTGAACCCGACATCCGCCGCATCGTGACCAGGCTCCTGGACGACATGCGGGGCAAGACCCGGATCGACGCCGTCGACGACTTCGCCTACCCACTGCCGGTGACCGTGATCTGCAAGGTCCTGGGCGTGCCGCTGGAGGACGAGCCACGCTTCCACCAGTGGATCGAAACGGCCCTGGACGCTTTGGACTTCGGACCCGAGGCCGCCTCTGAGGAGATGCAGAGCCGGCTGGCAGGGGGCCGCCAAGCCGTGCAGGAGTTCGGGCAGTTCGCAGCCGAGCTGCTCCACCGGTACGCCCGGCAGCCCGGCCCGGGCATGCTCTCCGCGCTGGTGAACGAGGACGGCTCGGAGGGGCGGATGTCCAAGGGTGTGCTCGCGAGCAATGCCCTGCTCCTGATCTTCGCGGGACACGAGACCACGGTCAATCTCATCGCCCACAGCGTGCTGACCCTGCTGCGCCACCGCGACGCGCTGGAGAAGCTGCGGCGCCGGCCCGACCTGATCGTGCCGGGGGTGGAGGAACTGTTGCGCTTCGAGTCGTCGGTGCAGTTCTGGCACACCCGCTCCGCCGTGGAGGACATCGACATCGCGGGTACCACCATCCCGAAGGGAGCGCCGATCTTCCTGGCGTACGGCTCGGCGAACCGCGACCCGGAACGGTTCACCGACCCCGACGAACTCGACCTCGAGCGCCGCGACAACCAGCACCTCGGATTCAGCCAGGGCATCCACTTCTGCTTCGGCGCCCCGCTCGCGCGACTCGAGGTCCAGATTGCGGTCGGCGAGTTCGTCCGCCGGGTGCAGAACCCCCGGCTGGTCGAGGACCCGCCGCCGTACCGGCACAACCAGATCTTCCGCGGCCCGCGCCACGTCCTGGTCGACATCGACGGCATCCTCGACTGACCAGTGTGGGCCTGAGGGATCGCTATGCGCGCTTTTCAACTCGTCGGTTGGCGGCAACCGCCCGAGCTACGCGAGGTGCCGGTGCCCGAGCCCGGCCCAGGCCAGGTCCTGGTGAAGGTCGCAGGTGCCGGTGCCTGTCACTCAGATCTGCACATCATGCAGGCACCCGCACCGCCGCCCGGCTTCACGGATCCGCCCTTCACGCTCGGCCATGAGAACGCGGGGTGGGTGGAGCGGCTGGGACGGGAGTGCCGAAGCCGTCGACATAGTCCCGGGGCCGCCCCTCGCCGTCTGCGGCATGCCGTACGAGACAACCACGATCGACGTCGAGCCGGGCAGCGTCCTCGCGCTCTACACCGACGGCCTGGTCCAGCGAGCCACACACGATGTCTGCGACGGGCTCCAGCGGCTGACCGGTGCTCTCGCCACCTCCTGCCACCCGGGCCGCGCTCTGGAGGAAACCGGCAGGACCCTCCTCGACAATCTGGTGGACGAAGCACCGCTGCCCGGTGAGCTGTTCGATGCGCTCGGCGAGCATTCTCAGGGTCGTGTGGGTGGCCTGGGCCACCGCGTTCTCGCCGTCCTCGCCGGCGCCTGGGCCGAGGCGTGCGCAGGTGCGGAACAGCTCGCGGTTGCCCAGTCTGGACAGTCGTTCCCGCAGTGCGGGAACGGCGATGACCAGGACGGCTTTGAGCTGGTCGATCGCCTGGGTACGAGCCTTGACCGCGGAGTCCTTGGCGAGCTTGTACATCCGGGCGCTGTGCACTGGACCGTCGCCGGACTTGGCCCGGGCCCGGGCGCGGCCACTGAGCACGGCTCGCGCGGCGGCCGTTCACCCGCCTGCGCCACGACCCCCGAACCCAGGCGTACTACGAACGCCGCACCCAGGAAGGCAAGACCCGGCGCGAGATCATCCGATGCCTCAAAGGGGCGGCCGAGTCACAGGCCGAATTCTTCGAGAGGGTCGCCGGTCCGTTCTGGGACCAGGTTCGGGATGTGATCAACGAATGGTGGTCGCGCTTCCCTGACCGGGCTCAGCCCGGCCTGCTCAGCCGACTGCGGGACCGAAACTCCGACACGAACGTCTTCTCCGCGCTGTGGGAGTTGTACCTGCACGCGATGTTGCTCGGTTCCGGTTGCAGCGTGGAGGTTGAGCGGCAGACGGGAACAGGTGGCTATAGGCCCGACTTCCTGGTTACGTGCGGCAACGAGCAGTTCGTCGTCGAGGCGATCTGGAAGGCTCAGAAGCGTGACGCTGGGGCTTACTCGCTCCCACCGCAGTTGAGCGATGCCATCGATCGCTTGCCGAGTCCGAACTTCTTCGTATCGTGCGAACTGCACAGCGCCGGTGCGGCAACGCCGCCGCAAAGACGGCTGAAGTCCGGGCTGACGCGATGGCTTGCAAGCTTGGACCCCGACCAGGTCATCGCCGACCATGAGCGCAAGGTGCCGCTTCCCAGGCAAGCGTGGCAATCCATCCAGCAGGACAATCGGCGTCTACCCCTCGGCATGGGCGGTCGAGGACGGATCGGAGCGAGTGCTTCACGCCGTCACACACAAGGGCGGGAAGTATGGTGACCTGGAGCTTCCATTCATCGTGGCGCTAGGCCATGCAGCCGACTTCCCCGAAGATGAGGACATCGAGAGAGCGCTGTACGGGAGTACGGTCGAGTACGCCTACGACAGCGGATCGACCTTGAGCCGCAAGCCCGATGGCTACTGGACTGCCACCTACGACCATGCCCACAGCCGTGTCAGCGGCGTGCTCGTCGTGAACAATCCAGCACCCTGGACCTGGACGAAAAACACTCCCGTTCTCTGGCAAAGCCCGGATCCTGCCTCGCTTCCTGCCCCCATCTTTCCTACCTGGGCAACGACGCAACTGGCTGGGATCCAGGTCGAGCGCCAGCCCGCGATTCGCTCCGTCCACACTGCTCTCGGTCTGCCGGAACGCTGGCCGACCGGCGACGCCTTCCCCCGGGAGTGACCCGAGATGACGGCAGCGGCGCCGTCCGTCTCGACAGCTACACCCCGGTGAGATCACCTCATACACACGGCAGCGTTCGTTGAGGGCCTCTGCGTGGACCGGGGAGGCCGCTCGACCGGGTTGCGGGAGCATCCGTCGTGCACCGGGTGGACGCCCTGATCGGCCGGCCGACGCCGTGCCGCATCCGAACGAAGTGGCCTGCGGCGCGGGCCGAAGGCTGGGAGACGGATGTGGCTAGCCTGAAAACGCGCGACCGAGGCGCCGCGGCGCCTCGCCCTGGCGGTTCGTTGCCGCCGGATCGGAGACGGCGACGACGTCCGCGCGGCCATCATCCCCCTCGATGGGACCGCCCAAGCCCTTCCAGGGTTTCGACGTCGCCGAGCTGCAACATTGCCTTCCTCACCCCCTACTGAAGGTATGCGCGGCCGCACAGACGACGGTTCGCCGACCCGCTGAGTTCGCCCTCGTCGCAGTCCCACGACCGGTGGTCCTCGGCCCTTCCTGCTGAGCCGGCTGACAACGGCAACGTCTCGCACTTCCGGCGCGAACGTACCGTTCCGCGAAGAAAGGAGCGTTCACATTTCGCTCGAACTCCCCCGAGCTGTCATCAGCGCGCCTATCCTGCTGTCCCACCAAGGCATCACCATCCGGGGGATCGTGTCCGACACGTTCAGGCCCAAGCCCGCGCTCAAGCGCTGTGCGGTATGCCGCCTGCCGGTGGCCAGGAAGAAGCTCGTCTTCGCCGCGGACGGACAGCCGGTGCACCGCGCCTGCCAGTCGGCCACGGATGGCTCGCCGACCCGTTCGGCGGCTCCGCCCGGTCTCGCCCGGGCGCCGAAAGACATCAGCCGCGCCGAACTCCTCAAAAAGATCGAAGCGTTGCGGAAGCGCGACGCGAAAATGAAGCCGGGGGCCGCGAAGGTGCAGCCCGCCGACCGCCCCAAGCAGCCGACAGCGCCACACCGCGGCAAGCGGCCGGTCCCCCCGCCCCAGCCGTTCTACGGTTTGGAGATGAAGTTCATCAACGGCCGGTGGGTGCAGATGCACCCTGACTCCGAATAGTGGCTGCTCGTCATGTCGGGCCGGTCCGAGGCACGGCCTGCGTCCGGGTGTCACGCGCGAACGTAAGCGTTTGAGACCAGCCATTCGTGCAGGTGGCCTGTCGGGTTTGCCCCCCGGAGAAGCCTGCCGCGTTGTGACGCTCCAGCACCTCGCTGGCCGCCCCGAACACCGCAAGAGCGCTCTGACCTTTACTTTTTCCTCTCTCCGTGTGCCTCCTGACGTGCTTTCGATGACGCATCACGCGGAGTGCGTGGCGATTCTGGAGCCTGCGGACAAGGGCGCCTGACCTCGGGTTCGTGAGCCAGGCGCTTGTACCCATCAGGCGGCGACGAGCTCCTGCTCACGGTCCGGCGTCTTGACCTCGGGCTTCTTGTTCGGCAGCGAGAGCCGGAAGACCTTGCGCCACGCGGAGAACACCTGTTTGGGCAGCGGTCCGGTGACGTACTCCAGCTCGTACTTCTCGAACAGCGCGCGCACCTTCACCGCGACCTCGGCGTACCGGTTGCTCGGCAGGTCCGGGAACAGGTGGTGCTCGATCTGGTGCGACAGGTTGCCGGTCATGAAGTGCATGGCCCTGCTGCCGCTGATGTTCGCCGAGCCCATCATCTGGCGCAGGTACCACTGCCCGCGCGTCTCGCCCTTGATCGACCGGCGCTCGAAGACCTGCACGCCCTCGGGGAAGTGCCCGCACATGATCACCGAGTGGGACCAGATGTTGCGGACCAGGTTCGCGGTGAACGTGGCGGCGAGCGTGGTGAGGAACGACGGGCCCGACAGCAGCGGGTGGATCACGTAGTCCTTGAGCACCTGCTTGCGGATCTTGCGGCCCACGGCCTTGGCCCGCGCGCGGAACTCCGGGTTCTTGCGGCGCCGCTTGTGCAGGTTCTTGCCGAGCTGCAGGTCGTACGCCGCGATGCCGTACTCGAAGAAGCAGGCGTTGATGAAGTTCCACAGCGGCTGACCGAGGTGGAACGGGTGCCACTCCTGGTCCTCGTCGACGCGCATGATGCCGTAGCCGAGGTCGTTGTCCTTGCCGATCACGTTGGTGTACGTGTGATGCAGCTCGTTGTGCGAGTGCTTCCACTGCTCGGACGGCGAGACGTGATCCCACTCCCAAGTGGTGGAGTGGATCTTCGGGTCCCGCATCCAGTCCCACTGGCCGTGCAGGACGTTGTGGCCGATCTCCATGTTGTCCATGATCTTCGCCACGGACAGACCGGCGGTGCCGAGCAGCCACGCCGGCGGGAAGATCGAGAACAGCAGCACGCCCCTGCTGACCAACTCGAGCTTGCGCTGCGCCGAGATGACCCTACGGATGTAGGCGGCGTCTTTCTCCCCGCGGCCGGCGATCACCTCGTCGCGGATCGCGTCCAGCTCGCGGCCTAGCTCCTCGATCTGCTCCGCCGTCAGGTGGGCGGTGGGGTCAATGGCGGTCAAAGTGCTCCTACCGTTCGATGTCGCAAGGGCCCGCCGCGGCGGACACACAGGTCTGGATGAGGACGCCCGGCTCGGCCTCGGTGATCTCGCCGGTGCGCAGGTCGCGGACGGCGCCCGCCTTGAGCGGCGTGACGCAGCCGAAGCAGATGCCCATACGGCACCCGGACGGCATGAGCACGCCGGCCTCCTCGCCGACGTCCAGCAACGGCGTGGCGCCGTCCGAGTCGACGGTCTTGCCGGTGGCGCTGAACGTGACCTCGCCGCCGTCGCCGGCGACGACGATGCTGGGGCGGAAGCGTTCGGTGTGCAGGCGCACTTGGACGCCGTGCCCGCTCCAGTGCTCTTCGGCGGCGTCAAGCAGGCCCGCGGGCCCGCAAGCCCAGGTCTCGCGCTCGGCCCAGTCGGGCACGAGTTCGTCGAGACGGGCGACGTCGAGCATGCCGTCCGAGTCGGTGTGCACCTCGATGAGCCGCAGCTTCTCGTCCGCGACCAGATCGTGCAGTTCGTTTCGGAAGATCACGTCCTGTGCCCGTGGCGCGCAGTGGACCATGACGACGTCGTCGAACTCGATGTCGCGCAGCATGCCCATCACGGGCGTGATGCCGCTGCCGGCCGTCAGGTAGAGCACCTTGGCGGGCTTGGCCGGCGGCAGCACGAAGTCACCGGTCGCCTGGTCGAGCTGGATCAGCGTGCCCGGTTTCGCCCTGCGGACCAGGTGGTTGCTGACCTTGCCGTCCGGGATCGCCTTCACGGTGATCGTGACGCGGCCGTCCTGGCGGTTCGTCGGCGAGGTGATGGAGTAGGCACGCCACAGGCGTACGCCGTCGACGTCGACCCCGATCCGCACGTACTGACCGGCTGTGTGGCCGCGCCAGCCCCGTCCCGGCCTGATCACGACAGTCGCGGCGTCATCCGTCTCGGGGTGCACGGCCTCGATGCGCCCCCGCAGGTCGGCGCCCGCACGCAGCGGGCTGACCAGGTCGAGGTAGTCCGACGGCAGCAGCGGCGTCGTGACCATCTCCAGCAGTTTCCACGCCCTGCTGCGCAGGGCTGCACTCGTCATGACTCCAGCTTGCTGCGTCTCAGGGCGTAAAGTCCTGACCGTAGGACGTGAATCTGGTAGGTGGAATTGTTCGCAGGGAATAAAAACGTGAGTCGTGTAACCCAGAGGGCCAGCGAACTGGCCCTGGATGAGACGACGGTCACCGCACTTCGGGCCGCGCTGAAGACCACCGCCGACGAGGTCGTCCAGGCGATCATCGACGAGGTCCCTCCCTACGCCAACGCACTGACGGGCCACATGGGCGCCACCATCCGCCGAGCCGTTCGCACCGCCCTCGGGCACTACCTGGACCTCGCGAGCGGGAACGCCACAGGCGGCGACGGCGGTGACGCGGCCTACGAGCTGGGCCGCGGCGAGGTGCGCGACGGCCGTTCGATGGACGCCCTGCTCAGCGCCTACCGCGTCGGCGCCCGCGTGGCCTGGCGATGCCTGGCAGCGGGCGCCGTGTCCGCAGGTCTGCCCGCCGCCGAGGTCGCCAAGTTCGCCGAGCTGACCTTCGCCTACATTGACGAGCTCTCCGCCGCGAGCGCCGCGGGCCACGCCGACGAACTGGCCGCCCGGGGCAGGGCCCACGAGCGCCACCTGGAACACCTGGCCCGCGACCTCCTCGCCGGCGCGAGCCCGGACGTGCTGCTGGCCTCTGCTCAACGGGCCGGATGGCAGCCTCCGGTTACGCTGACGGCGGTCCTGCTGCCCGCCGCCCAGGCCCGGCCCGCCTACCGCACACTCGACCCGAGCACCCTCGTCCTCGACGATCTGCCGGACGCCACCGGTGTGCTGCTCGTCCCCGATTCCGACCGATCACATCTCTTGCGGCAGCTGACCGACCGCACCGCCGTGGTCGGCCCGGCCCGGCCATGGACTCGTGCGTCATCCTCGTACGCACGAGCCGCACGCGCGCGCTCCCTCTCCTCTGATATCCGCGACACCGAGGACCACCTGCCCGAGCTGGTGCTGAGCGCCGACGTGGACGCGTTCGCAGACCTGCGTGCCCGAGCCCTCGCACCGTTGCGCACCTTGCCTGTCGCGACCGCACGGCGGCTGGA
The DNA here is from genome assembly GCF_053597295.1 of Streptomyces sp. NPDC001450. Taxonomy (NCBI): domain Bacteria; kingdom Bacillati; phylum Actinomycetota; class Actinomycetes; order Kitasatosporales; family Streptomycetaceae; genus Streptomyces; species Streptomyces sp. NPDC001450. The sequence goes on along the minus strand of NZ_JBSFHY010000023.1, from coordinate 131,714 downwards.
GGAGACGTTGCGGGCGTGGCTGCTGCACCAGGGCAGGCGGGACGAGGTGGCGGCGGCGTTGTTCGTCCATCCCCAGACAGTCCGGTACCGGATGTCGCAGCTGCGGGAGCTGTTTCCGGATCTCGCATCGCCACACCGGGTCCTTGAACTGACGCTGGCGGTCGGTCTTCGGGCCAGTTGACGCGTACTTCGACCGTCCACGAACTCCCGGCGGATCCCGGCATCGTGCTCGGTGTCTACCTGGACGTCCTTGCAGCCGGGACGGTTCGGGTGAGCGACGCGATCAAGGTGCAGCAGGTCGGCTGACAGGGAGCGTTCCACCACGAGTCGCCCACCTGCCGATCCGTCAGGCCCGCGTCTCGCACGACCAGCCACACCCGGTCGCGACTGAGCGGGAGTTGGCCGAGAAGGACGCCGGTCGCGTCGAGCAGGGTGTTGGCGAAGGCTGGAGCGACCGGGTTGAAAGGGCGGACTGTAGGCCGTGACGCCCCGTTTGACTCCCTGGGCACCCACATGCATGGCGATGGGCCAGGAAATGGGATCTGACCTCGGGTTTTCCGAAGATCGCTCAGGTGGACATCTTTCCGATGACCCACCAGGTCGGTGTGCCGCGATTGAACCGGTCGCGAAGAGCCCCTGAACTGCGGTTGTGGGCGCACAATGTGCGCTGCGGGCGTTCAGTAGGTGGGACCGTAAGGGCTCCAGTGCCCGAGGAAGGGTTTCAGGTCGTCGGCTTGTGGCTTGGGAATGTCGGGCAGCCGGGGCGGTGTGTTCAATGGGTCGAGGCGTTCAACGGTGGCCGCTGCCCAGCTGATCCATTCCTCGGCTTCGGTTCTGGCCTGGCCCGGAGGCATGTCCTCGACTCGCGTGCGTACGGTGCTCACGTATTGGGTCAGTCGGGTGGCGTGTCGCCATGCCGCTTCCTGGGCTTCGAGGTGCCGGACGCGGTACGCCTCTGCGTACCGGATGCGGGCTTGTTCCATGGCGGCTTCCCAGCGGATGCGCTTCTGGCGTGCCGCTTCGGCCTCGTCCTGACGTCTGCGTTCGGCGGCTTGGCCGCGCAGCGTGACCTCCTGTGCGATCTCGGCGAGTTGCTGTTCGAGGGCGCGGCCGGGAGCGTCGGCCCATTCGCTCGCTCGGTGTGGCTGGCCGCCGCTGAGGATGATGCGGAGGCGTTCGGATGGGGTGTAGTCGAAGCGGGGGATTCTGACCCAGGAGTGCTTCTTGGCGTCGGCGAGTTCCTTCTCGGTGGCGACGTGCTCGGCCCGGTCCTGCTCCTGGAGGACGACAAACCCCACTGTCTGGCCCTGTGCGGTGATGGTGAAGTGGGGATTTGCCCTGCGGCGGCGACGAGGTGGGGGTGCGAAGCCGGTCTGCCCGGCCGAGCAGGTGTGTCCGTCGGCCTCGGCGGCGGTGATCAGTGCCTGGATGAGCCGGAGAGCGCGTCCTTGGACGGGCTTGGTCAGGCCCAGCGGCTGGCGTTCGTTCTGCATGGCCCGCACCACGGTGTGCGGCCGAGTGAGCCGCGAGGGCACGGGGACGGGGTCGAGGACGGCAAGGCGCCAGGCGGGGATGTCGACGAGCTTGATCTCGTACCCGTCGCGGCACCAGTTTCCGTACAGCTCCTTCGTCTCCGGAACCCTTCCGGACCTGCGTGCGGCGGCGACGCGGGACGGCCACTTCTCCAAGCCGGGACCGCTGCCGCTCTTGACGATCTTGCCGCCGGCCTCCGCGAGCTCCTGTAACAGCTGCTCCGTGAGCGTCACACGAGGATGTGAGGGAGGGCTTGGCTTCCGCTCGGTGGCCGGAGTTTCCTGCGCTCTGGTGGACTTAGGTCGTGGACCGGCGGCCTGGGTCTTCCGCGGGCGTGATCCGCGGGGAGGGTACGTGCCGTGCGCCAGGTAGTGCCGACCGGCGCTTGTCAGGGCGACGCTCCACTGCCCGGCCTCCCGGGAGACCGTCACCAGGCCACGGTTGTGGAGTGCCTGGCAGGTGGTCTTGTAGGAGCTTGTGTTCCATACGCCTGCAGGGCACCCGGCTACCACCCACTGCAACACCGACAGCTGCCGCTCATTGACCCGCCGTTCCAATGGTCCGCCTTCGACTCGAAGTGACGCACGACGGCGGCATGGTGCCAGTTCCGCTGGAAGCCGGTTGGGCCGAGAACCGTAGGTGGGTGCCTGTCCTACGGCGGGGTCTGACTCCTGAGATCTCTGACCGAGGTGTCCTGATCACACTGTGTCGACCGCCGGCCAGGGGACTGCGCACTGTTGGTCTCGGGCTGATGGACGTGTCTCGATAGGGGCTTGCCGGAAAGGCGTCATCACGATTCTGACCGTCCGCACGGCCCGCTACCGGCTACGCGATAAGCCGTCGGCCTGAAAGGGAACGAACGTGATCGGCACACCCTCCGCTTCGCGTCCTCGTCGGCGCCGGCCGACGGGGGAGGTGGTCCTGGGAGTGGACACGCACCGGGATGCCCATGTGGCCGTCGTGCTCTCCCTGGTGGGGGAAGTGATCGGCACTGAGGAGTTCCCGGCCGGCGCGGCTGGATACCGAGACCTGCTGGGGTGGGCCAGGGCGTCGGGAACGGTGCGCCGGGCCGGAGTGGAAGGGACCGGTTCCTTCGGGGCGGCCCTGTCCTGCTACCTGCTGGCCCAGGGCGTGGACGTCTTCGATGTGAACCGGTTCGACCGCCGCCGGCGCGGCAAGTCCGACCCGCTCGATGCTGAGAACGCGGCCCGGGCGGTGCTGAGCGGGCGAGCGCGCGCCCAGGCCAAGACGGGCGACGGACCGGTGGAGATCGCCCGGATGTACAAGCTGGCCAAGGACTCGGCGGTCAAGGCCCGCACCCAGGCGATCAACCAGCTCAAAGCCGTCCTCATCCGTGCCGATCCCCAGCTGAGAGAGCAACTGGCCGGGCTGGGCAATGCAGAGCTTTTCCGCACGTGCGCAGGGCTCGTCGACGACAGCCTGAACCATGAGGCCGGCGAGGGATCGGTGCTCCACGCCACCCACGTGACCCTGGGACTTCTGGCCCGGCGCATCGGGCAGCTCAGCGAAGATGTCCGGGAACTGGAAGGCCGCCTGACCCGGCTGGTGGAGCGCCACGCTCCGCAGCTGCTCGAGGTGGTGGGCATCGGTCCGGACACAGCCGTCACTTTGCTGATCACGGGGGGGGGACAACCCGGAACGCCTGGGCAGTGAGGCGTCCTTCGCGGCGCTGTGCGGGGTCAGCCCGGTCGAGCGTTCTTCGGGCAGCCGGCAGTACCGTCGCCTCAACCGCGGCGGCGACCGGCAAGCGAACGCGGCCCTGCACCGGATCGTGCATACCCGCCTGCGCGTCGACCCACGTACCCAGGAGTACTACGAACGTCGCAGCAAGGAGGGCAAGACGCGGCGCGAGATAGTCCGAACCCTCAAGCGCTACGCGGCCCGGGAGGTCTTCCACCTGGTCAGACCTGTGCAGTCCTAACCCTCGTTATAGGGGCAGTCGTGAGACGTGAGAGGGTCTGGGGCGTGAGTGAGACACCCCCGAACACCCTGCAATACCGCTTTGACGGGCCAGAAGACGCTCCGGTCCTGATCTTGGGTCCCTCACTGGGCACCACATGGCACATGTGGGACCGCCAGATCCCCGAGCTGACGAAGCAGTGGCGGGTCTTCCGGTTCGACCTGCCGGGCCACGGCGGCGCCCCCGCCCACCCGGCCGGCTCCGTCGGCGAGCTGGCGGCCCGCCTGCTGGTGACCTTGGACACGTTCGGGGTGCAGCGCTTCGGCTATGCCGGCTGTGCGCTGGGCGGTGCGATCGGCATCGAGCTGGCCCTGCGGCACCCCGAGCGTCTCGCCTCGCTCGCGCTGGTCGCCGCCTCGCCCCGGTTCGGCACCGCCGACGAGTTCCGCCAGCGCGGGGTGGTCGTCCGGACCAACGGGCTCGACCCGATCGCCCGGACCTCGCCCGACCGCTGGTTCACCGGCGGGTTCGCCGCCACGCAGCCCGCGATCACCGAGTGGGCCGTACAGATGGTGCGCACCACCGACCCGGGCTGCTACATCGCCGCCTGCGAGGCTCTCGCCGGGTTCGACGTCCGGCCCGAGCTGGGCCGGGTCGGCGCGCCGACCCTGGTGCTGGTCGGCTCCGAGGACCAGGTCACCGGACCGGCCGAGGCCCGCACCCTGGTCGCGGGGATACCGGACGCCCGGCTCGCGGTCGTGCCGGGGGCCTCCCACCTGGTACCGGTGGAGCAGCCCGCCGCCGTCACCGACCTGCTGGTCCGGCACTTCTCCACCGCTTGGCAGCAGCCCTTCGACACCGGCCAGACGGCCCTCCCGGCCGCCCCCGTCAACCCGGCGCTGACGGCGGCGCCGCAGGTCGTGCCCGTCGCCGAGATCGCCCCCGCCGTCGTACCGCCGCAGCCCCTCGGGTTGCCCGACCGGTACGAGGCCGGGCTGAAGATCCGCCGGGAGGTGCTGGGCGACGCGCACGTGGACCGGGCACTGTCCCAGGCAGACGAGTTCTCCGGTGGCTTCCAGGAGTTCATCACCCGCTACGCCTGGGGCGAGATCTGGGACCGGCCCGGCCTGGACCGCCGGACCCGTAGCTGTGTCACGCTCACCGCGCTGGTCGCCGGCGGCCACCTGGAGGAGCTGGCCCTCCACACCCGCGCCGCCCTGCGCAACGGCCTGACCCCGGACGAGATCAGGGAAGTGCTGCTGCAGGCGGCCGTGTACTGCGGTGTCCCGGCGGCGAACAGCGCGTTCCGGGTGGCACAGCAGGTCATCCGAGAGGAGACCACCCCCGCCGAGTGAGCCCCGGGCCGGCGCAGGCGGCAGGATGGGGAGACATGAAGCTCACCAAGAAGTCCCACGCCTGTGTCCGCCTGGAGAAGGACGGGCGGACGCTCGTGATCGATCCCGGCGGGTTCAGCGAGCAGGACGCGGCGGTCGGCGCGGACGCGATCCTGGTCACGCACGAGCACCCGGACCACTTCGACGAGGGCCGGCTGCGGGCCGCCCTGGAGGCGAACCCGGCCGCCGGGGTCTGGACCCTGAAGTCGGTGGCCGAGCAGATCGCGGCGGCCTTCCCGGGCCGGGTGCACACCGTCGGCCATGGCGACACCTTCACCGCCGCGGGCTTCGACGTGCAGGTCCACGGCGAGCTGCACGCGGTGATCCACCCGGACATCCCGCGCATCACCAACATCGGCTACCTGATCGACGGCGGCAGGGTCTTCCACCCGGGCGACGCCCTCACCGTCCCCGACCGGCCCGTGGAGACGCTGATGCTCCCGGTGCAGGCGCCCTGGAACAAGATCTCCGAGGTGATCGACTACGTGCGCGAGGTGAAGCCGCAGCGCGCCTACGACATCCATGACGCCCTGCTGACCGACCTCGCCCGTCCGATCTACGACCGCCAGATCGGCGCGCTGGGCGGCACGGACCACCAGCGGCTCACCCCGGGGGCCTCGGCGGACGTCTGAGGCGGGCTGTCACACCCGCCGGGTAGGTTGTGAGGCATGCGCATCGCCACCTGGAACGTGAACTCGATCACCGCCCGCCTCCCGAGGCTGCTCGCCTGGCTGGAGAGCAGCGGCACCGACGTGCTCTGCCTCCAGGAGGCCAAGATCGCCGAGGAGCTGTTCCCGTTCGACCAGCTGCGCGAGCTGGGCTACGAGGCGGCGGTCCACGCGACCGGCCGGTGGAACGGCGTGGCGGTGCTCTCCCGCGTCGGTCTGGAGGACGTCGTCAAGGGCCTGCCCGGCGACCCCGGCTACGAGGGCGTGACCGAGCCGCGTGCCATCTCGGCGACCTGCGGCCCGGTACGCGTCTGGTCGGTGTACGTGCCCAACGGCCGCGAGGTGGACCACCCGCACTACGCCTACAAGCTCCAGTGGTTCGAGGCACTGAAGGCCGCCGTGGCCGGTGACGCCTCCGGCAGCCGTCCGTTCGCGGTCATGGGCGACTACAACGTGGCGCCGACCGACGACGACGTCTACGACGTGGCCGTCTTCGAGGGTTCCACCCACGTGACCCCCGCCGAGCGCGCCGCTCTGGTCTCCCTCCAGGAGGCGGGCCTGTCGGACGTCGTCCCGCGTCCCCTGAAGTACGACCACCCGTACACGTACTGGGACTACCGCCAGCTCTGCTTCCCCAAGAACCGCGGCATGCGCATCGACCTGGTGTACGGCAACGAGCCGTTCGCGAAGGCCGTCAAGGACTCCTACGTCGACCGCGAGGAGCGCAAGGGCAAGGGCGCGTCCGACCACGCGCCGGTGGTGGTCGACCTGGACGTGTGATGCCACGCTGGGTCCATGAACATTCCGTTCCTGGGCCACAGGCACCACAAGTACGGTGGCGATGAGGGTGCCCCCACGCGAGCGCATTCGAGCGTGGGGGAGCTCCCGGCCGACCCCGAGTCGATCGCCGCGCTCCTGTCCGAATGTGAACTGCTCCGCTCCCAGGCGGACGACGCGGGTGTCCGCCTCGACGACACGCCGGCTTCCTTGGAGGCGCTGGACCAACTGGTCCCGCGCTGGCGCGACGACGCGGAGACGCTGCCCTGGCTGGGCAACGACGCGGGGCTGTACCTGGGCACGGTTGTCGTGCGCACCGTGCCCGGGGCCGCCTGGGAGATCAGGCCCGACGGCGAGCCCGTGCTGCGGCTCGCCTCCGGCCGCGAGGTCGAGGTCGTGGACGCCGGCCGGGCCTGGGCTACGACCGGCGCCCCCGAACTGTCCCAGCTGTACGGGGAGATCGCCGAGGCCTGACGCCGACTACGCCTGGATCGCAGACCTCGACTACGATGAGCCGTTCATCCCTGTGGTGATGGTGATCTCGCCGAGCTGCACCGGGATACATGGGCCAGGCTCGTCCGGCGGCAGCCGATGATCACTGCTCGCGCACGGGGACGGACACGTATGACGGGTCGTCCGGCGGCGAGGAGAAGGTCAGCTGCGCGCCGGACGGGTTGTGCTCGATGTAGAGGGGGTCGACGGTGTCGACGACCAGCGCGAGGCGGTGCCCGGCGGGTACGTCGTAGGCGGTGGAGAACAGGTCCAGGTTCACGTCGAACGGCTCGCCGGGCGTCCGACCGTGCCAGGTGTAGGGCGCGTTGGTGACCAGCTTGCCGAAGCCGAGCGGCCCCACGTCGTACAGGTAGGCGATGAGGGTGCCGCTCTCCTTGGTCGGGGTGAGCGTGGTGTGCAGCGTGGCCGTGCCCCGTACCTGCTGGGCCGTGCCGTACCGCTCCGACTGCCACACGGCCGCCCAGCGGCGCGGCAGCAGCGGGATCGAGGCGACGGGCGGCAGTTGGGCGACCTGGTCCAGGATGCTGGAGAGGAAGACGATCCCGCCGTCCGCGCCCGAGTCGACGCCTGCGTGGATGGTGGTGGAGCCCGCGAGTGCGAGCTTGCGGCGGGTCGCGCCGACCGACTTCCAGTCCGGGTAGCCCTCGTATCCCCCCGCGCTACGGGGTTTCAGCTGGACGGGCTGCTCGCGGTCGATGCCGTTGTCGGCGCCCTTGAGGTAGTGGTCGAACCAGCGCCCGGTGTCCGTCCACACGTCGTTGGGCAGCCCGAACAGGCCGGTCAGCTCGGCGGTCGCGTGGTCGCCGGGGCGCATCTCCAGCCGCTTCGGGACGGTCAGCTTCTCGTAGAAGTCGGCGTACGAGTTGGCCGGGAAGATCGTGTCGCCCCAGGCGTTGGCCATCAGGACCGCGGCGCCGTTCTTGTTCAGCTGGTCGACGTAGGTCGCGGCGGAACGCTTGCGCCCCCAGTCGATCATCTCCTGTTCCTTGGTCAGGTTGGAGGCGTAGAAGTTGTCGAAGATTTCCCGGAGTTCGGGGCTCTCACGACCGGTGATGATGCCCGCGCCGTCGAGCAGGGCGCCCGCCTGGACATGCTGGGTGCGGCCCGAGTAGATCGAGTCGATCAGGTCGGCCCAGCCGCTGAGCGCGGCGACGGCCTTGATGCGCTTGTCGTGGGCGGCGGCCAGCAGGCTGATGCCGGCGCCGTAGGAGACGCCGGCCATGCCGATGTGCCGCGGGTCCGCGGGGGTGTTGGCGAGCGCCCAGTCGATGACCTTGGAGGCGTCCGCTATGTCCGGCGGACCCGCCACTTCTATCTCGCCGCCGGACTGCCAGAACCCGCGCACGTTGTACGTGAGCACCACGTAGCCGGAGTCGGCGAGCTTCTGTGCCTGGGCGAGATACTCCACCTGCGGCAGGCCCCAGCTCGTGGGCAGCACGATGAGCGGGTAGCTGTGCGAGCCGTCGGCGCCCGCGGGCGTGACGACGTTCGCCTTCAGTGCGGTGCCGCCGTCGCCCGTGATGTCCACGAAGCGGACGGACGGGGCAGCCTGGGCGGCCGGAGCCAGGCCGACGACGGACCCCGCGATCAGCGCCGCGGAGACGACTCCTACGGCGGAGGTGCGCAAGGTGGTGCGACCGTGTCCCATGGGTCACTCCTCACTCGTGTCAGTGCAAAGTGACCCGACGGTAACCGGCGGAACTTACCGTAAGTAACCCGTCGGTAAGTTACGTGCCGGTAAAGATTGTTGAAGTGTGCGGGAACCTAGGAGGCCCGGTGGGAAGGACGTGCTGCCTCCACTTGTGGCAGAGGCGCCTGCGCCGCCCGCGTCACGTCCGCGACCAGCTCGACCAGATCGGGGCCGTACGCCTGGGAGTTGACCACCTTCAGCAGCAGGACGAAGGTGCTGTTGCCGTACTTGCGGTTCAACCGTTCGTGGTTGCGGGCGAGATAGCGGGTGGCGGCCTGGTTGGTGATGGCCCGCTGTCCGCAGAACAGGAACACCGGCCGGGTCTCCCCTCCGGCGCTGAGCCGGGCGAGCAGGACGTGCTCGGAGATGCCCGGCTCCATGCGGTACCGCTCGCCGCCGATCTGGAAGGCACCCCGGTCCGGGCCGGGTTCGGGATCGATGTTCACGCGGATGCCGGGGAGCATCGCCGCCATGTGGGCCAGCATCCGCCGGTTCGACGCCGGGCCGCCCACACAGAACTCGGTGCGCTCGCCGAACCCCTGCTGGGTCGCGTCCTGTGTCACCATCTGCAGGTGGGCCCCGCAGTCCTTGATGAGGGCGGAGAGCTCCAGCAGCGCGAAGACGTCGAAGCGGTGCACGGCCGGCTCCGAGGTGGCCGGGTCGCGGTTGACGACGAGCAGGGACTCCGAGTTCTCGGGCAGCCCGAAGAACTCCTGTTTGCGACGCAGCTTGCGCCGCCACAGGTAGGTACGGGCGAGCCAGCCCAGCGCGGCACTGATGCCTGCCGCTATGACGCCCAGGACGATGTTGCGCACGTCGTCGTTCATGGCCGCGCATGGTAGCGGGCCCGGGCGACGACTACGTACCGGTGTTCGATCTGTGACTGTCGGGTGGCCGGCGACCGAGGCGTACTGTTGGCCTTACGGCAATCTCGTTACGCTGCGCGGACGGTCCCGACGGGAGGTACGGATGGGTCGGCCTGGCGCGCGGAAACTGGCGGTGGTGGCGGTCTCGGCCGCCGTGGTGTCGGTGGGAGCGGCGGCGCCGCCCGCCGCAATGGGCGAGACGCCCACGAAGGTTCCGGTGGCCGTCGGCTACGGCGGCGCCGTGGCCAGCGTCGACGCGGACGCCTCGGCCGCCGGCATCGAGGTGCTCAGGAAGGGTGGCAACGCGGTCGACGCGGCCGTGGCCACCGCGGCCGCGCTCGGCGTCACCGAGCCCTACTCGGCCGGCATCGGCGGAGGCGGCTACTTCGTCTACTACGACGCCAAGTCCCGTACGGTGCACACCATCGACGGCCGCGAGACCGCGCCGCTGTCCGCCGGCGCCAACCTGTTCACGGAGAACGGCAAGCCGCTGGCCTTCGCCGACGCCGTCAGCAGCGGCCTGAGCGTCGGCACCCCGGGCACGCCCGCCACCTGGCAGACGGCGCTGGACCAATGGGGCAGCAGAAGCCTCGGTACGGTCCTGAAGCCGGCCGAGCGGATCGCCCGCGACGGCTTCACCGTCGACGACACCTTCCGCTCGCAGACCGCGTCCAACGAGACCCGGTTCCGCTACTTCCCCGCCACCGCCGAGCTGTTCCTGCCGAACGGACAGCTCCCGGTCGTCGGCTCCGCCTTCAAGAACCCGGATCTGGCCAGGACTTACGAGGAACTGGCCAAGAAGGGCGTCGGCGCGATCTACCGCGGCGACCTCGGCGAGGACATCGTCAACACGGTCAACAAGCCGCCGGTGGACCCGGGTTCCGGCTGGAACGCCCGCCCCGGCAAGCTGTCCGCCAACGACCTGGCCGCCTACCGCGCCAAGCTCCAGCGGCCCACGAAGACCTCGTACCGCGGCCTGAACGTGTACTCCATCGCGCCCTCCTCCTCCGGCGGCACCACGGTCGGCGAGGCGCTCAACATCCTGGAGAGGACCGACCTCTCGAAGGCCAGTGAGGTGCAGTACCTGCACCACTACATCGAGGCCGGCCGCATCGCCTTCGCCGACCGCGGCCGCTGGGTCGGCGACCCCGCCTTCGAGGACGTACCGACCAAGGACCTGCTGTCGCAGCGGTACGCCGACTCGCGCGCCTGCCTGATCAAGGACGACGCGGTCCTCAGCAGCCCGCTCGCACCCGGTGACCCGCGCCACCCCGCCGCCTGCGGCACCGGCGGTACGGCGGCCCCGACGACGTACGAGGGCGAGAACACCACCCACCTGACCGTGGCCGACAAGTGGGGCAACGTCGTCTCCTACACGCTCACCATCGAGCAGACCGGCGGCAGCGGCATCACCGTGCCCGGCCGGGGCTTCCTGCTCAACAACGAGCTGACCGACTTCTCCTTCGCCCCGGCCAACCCGGCCGTGCACGACCCGAACCTGCCGGGCCCGGGCAAGCGGCCGCGCTCCTCCATCTCGCCGACCATCGTTCTCGACCGGCACAGCCGGCCGGTGGTGGCGCTCGGCTCACCCGGCGGCGCGACCATCATCACCACCGTGCTGCAGACCCTGACCGAGTTCCTCGACCGGCACCTGCCGCTGGTCGACGCGATCGCCGCCCCGCGCGCCAGCCAGCGCAACGCGGCCCAGACCGAACTCGAACCGGGCCTGTACAGCAGCGACTTGAGGACCCAGCTGGAGGCCATCGGGCACAGCTTCAAGCTGAACCCGGAGATCGGCGCGGCCACCGGCGTCCAGCGGCTGCCGGACGGCAGGTGGCTGGCCGCCGCCGAGAAGGTACGACGCGGCGGCGGCTCGGCGATGGTGGTCCATCCGGCGGCGCCGTGACCGTCACACGTCGGGAGCGGACGGCTGCGCCTGCTGCGCACGGAAGTTGAGCCGTCCGTCCGCGACGTCCACCGTGACCCGGCCGCCCGGGACGATCGTGCCGTCCAGCAGCAGCCGGGACAGCTCGTTGTCGACCTCCCGCTGGATGGTGCGGCGCAGCGGGCGGGCGCCGTACTCGGGCTGGTAGCCGCGCTCGGCGATCCAGTCGACGGCCGCGTCCGTGAACTCGACCGCGACGCCCTGGCCGTCCAGCAGCCGGCGGGTGTGCTCCAGCAGCAGGTCGGTGATCTGCCGCAGCTGCTCGGTCGTCAGCTGCCGGAACACGACGATCTCGTCGATCCGGTTCAGGAACTCCGGCCGGAAGTGCTCGCGCAGCGGGCGCAGGACCTGCTCGCGCCGCGCCTCCTCGTCGGCCTCCGCACCGCCCGGCCCGAAGCCGATTCCGGCACCGCGGCGGATGATCACGTCCGAGCCGAGGTTGCTGGTCATCACGATGACCGTGTTGGTGAAGTCCACCGTGCGGCCCTGCGAGTCGGTCAGGCGGCCGTCGTCCAGGACCTGCAGCAGCATGTTGAAGACGTCCGGGTGGGCCTTCTCCACCTCGTCCAGCAGGAGCAGCGAGTACGGGTACCTGCGCACCACCTCGGTGAGCTGGCCGGCCTCCTCGTGGCCCACGTACCCGGGCGGAGCGCCCACCAGCCGGGAGACGGTGTGCCGCTCCTGGTACTCGCTCATGTCGAGCCGGACCATGCGGTCCTCGCTGCCGAACAGGGCCTCGGCGAGCGCGCGGGCCAGCTCGGTCTTGCCGACGCCGGTCGGACCGAGGAACAGGAAGCTGCCGATCGGCCGGTCCGGGCTCGCGAGCCCGGCGCGGGAGCGCAGCACGGCCTCGGCGACCACGCTCACCGCCTCCTCCTGGCCGACCACCCGCTGGTGCAGATGCGCCTCCAGGCCCAGCAGCCGCTCCTTCTCCTCCTGGGTCAGCCGGCTCACCGGGATGCCGGTCTGCCGGGACACCACCTCGGCGATGGCCTCCGCCGTCACCGCCAGGTTCTGCCCCTCGTCGGCCTCGTCCCCGCCGCTCGCCTCGGCGATCCGCCGCTTCAGCGCGCCGATCTTGTCCCGCAGCTGGGTGGCCTGCTCGTACTGCTCGTCGGCGACGGCCTGGTCCTTGTCGCAGACGAGCTGCTCCACCTCGCGCTCCATCGTGCGTACGTCCGTGCCCTTCGTCCGGGCCCCGAGGCGCACCCGGGCGCCGGCCTGGTCGATCAGGTCGATCGCCTTGTCGGGCAGGCGCCGGTCGGTGAGATAGCGGTCCGACAACTCCACGGCGGCCACCAGCGCCTCGTCGGTGTAGCGGACCTGGTGGTGGGCCTCGTACCGGTCGCGCAGGCCGCGCAGGATCTCGATCGTGTCCTCGACGGTCGGCTCGGGCACCAGGATCGGCTGGAAGCGGCGGGCCAGTGCCGCGTCCTTCTCGATCCGGCGGAACTCCTCCAGCGTGGTCGCGCCCACGATGTGCAGCTCGCCCCGGGCGAGTGCGGGCTTGAGGATGTTGCCCGCGTCCATCGCGCCGCCCTCGCCGCCCGAACCGGCGCCGACGACCGTGTGCAGCTCGTCGATGAAGACGATCAGCCGGTCGGAGTGGGCGCGGATCTCCTCCACGATGTTGTTCAGACGCTCCTCGAAGTCGCCCCGGTAGCGGGTGCCCGCGACGACCCCGGTCAGGTCCAGGGCGACCACCCGCCGCCCGGCCAGGATGTCCGGCACGTCCCCGTCCGCGATCCGCTCCGCGATCCCCTCCACGATGGCCGTCTTGCCGACACCGGCGTCGCCGATCAGCACGGGGTTGTTCTTCCCGCGCCGGGACAGCACCTCGATGGTCTGCTCGATCTCCTCGTCGCGGCCGATGACCGGGTCGACACGGCCCTCCCTGGCCAGATCGGTCAGATCGCGACCGTACTTGTCGAGCGTCGGCGTGGACGTGGGCCGCTGGCGCTCCGTGCGCGTCTGGGTGGCTTCCGGGGCCTCGGGCGGCAGGGCGCCGGCCGAGAAGCGGGCCGCGTGCAGGATGTGCCCGGCCGCCGAGTCCGGGTTCGCGGCCAGCGCGCTCAGCACATGCTCCGGGCCGATGTACCCGGCGCCGGTCGACCGCGCCAGGTCGTGCGCGTCCAGCAGGGCCCGCTTGACGGCCGGGGTCAACGAGAGCGACGTCGGCGGGGACGCCTTTCCCGGCGGGTGCTGGACGGGGCCCGCGCGGTCGTCGATCTCCGTGGCGAGCGAGTCTGGGTCCGCGCCGGCCCTGCTCAGCAGCGACCGGGTGGGCTCGGTGGCCAGGGCCGCGCGCAGCAGGTGCTGCGTGTCCAGGTCCCGGCTGCCGTGCTCGGCGGCGTACTGGGCGGCCCCTCTCACCATCTCCCGGGCCGGCTGGCTGAGCAGGCGGCCGATGTCGATGTGGCGGGGGCGCTCGGGTCCGCCGGGGGTGCTGCCGAGGAAGCGGCCCAGGAAATCACCGAAGGGGTCGGGAGGGTAGCCGTTGGTCATGGCGTTCCGTTCCTTTGGTGTCCGTTCATAACACCTTGGCACGAGTTGTCTGCGACGGCATGTGCGGGGCGCCTGGGGTTTGGGGGCCTTGTTTGGTGGGGTGGGTGCGGGTTTCGTGGTGGCCGGTCGCGTCCACGCGGCGGAGCCGCACACCGGCAGAGCCCCGCGCCCCTAGGGGGTTTCTCTCGCCGTGAGGATGCGGGGTCCCGTTTCTGTGATCGCCACGGTGTGCTCGGCGTGCGCTGCGCGGGAGCCGTCGCTCGTGCGGAGGGTCCAGCCGTCGCTCGCTTCGTAGTAGGCGTCCTTGCCGCCGGCGATCAGCATGGGCTCGATCGCCAGGACCATGCCGTGGCGCAAGGGAAGTCCCCGGCCCGGGCGGCCCTCGTTCGGGACCTCCGGGTCCTCGTGCATGTGGCGGCCTACGCCGTGGCCGCCGAAGCCGGACGGGATGCCGTAGCCCGCCGTGCGGCAGACCTGGCCGATGGCGTGGGCCAGGTCGCCGATGCGGTTGCCGACGACGGCCGCCTCGATGCCGGCCGCCAGGGCGCGCTCGGCGGTGTCGATGAGGTGCAGGTCCGCCGGGCGGGGGCGGCCGACCGTGAAGCTGATCGCCGAGTCGCCCACCCAGCCGTCCAGGCCGGCGCCGCAGTCGATGGAGACGAGGTCGCCGTCCCGGAGGCGGTAGCGGGTGGGGATGCCGTGCACGATCGCGTCGTTGACCGAGGCGCAGATCACCGCCGGGAAGGGGGTCGGGGCGAAGGAGGGGCGGTAGCCGAGGAAAGGGGAGGAGGCCCCGGCCCGGCGCAGCACCTCCCGGGCCACCTCGTCCAGCTCCAGCAGGGAGACGCCGACGTCAGCGGCCTTTCGTACGGCTGTCAGGGCTCGCGCGACGACCTGGCCCGCGGCGTGCATCGCGTCGATGGACGCGTCCGTCTTCAGTTCCACCATGCCAATTACTATACCGGTATTTGAATGGGGGATGCGGTGGAGGGGCGGTATTAGAATGGGTGGCATGGTGCGCACCCCTCTCACCCCCGAAGAGCGTGAACGCGGCGAACGGCTCGGGCGGTTGCTGCGCGAGGCGCGTGCTGGGCGGAGCATGGCCGAGGTCGCGGCGGAGGCGGGCGTCTCGGCCGAGACGCTCCGCAAGATCGAGACCGGGCGGGCGCCGACCCCGGCCTTCTTCACGGTGGCCGCGCTGGCCGGCGTGCTCGGGCTGTCCATGGACGAGCTGGTGGCGCGGTGTGTGCCGGCGGGTGTCTGAGACGCGCCTGTGGCGGGCCGGTCCGCGCAAGAGCCAAGATCGCACAATGAGCCGCCCGCACACTCCCGGAAAACTCTGCGTAGCAAGTCCGTAACACGACTGGTGTTGCCTGACGGCCGGAGTGCTGGCAGTCGGGCGGGAGTCGGGCATGGCTGTAGATCAACTCCCCGGTCGGGTACGGGAGTTCGCGAACTACCTGGACGGCCTCCTGGGGCGCCTGGATCAGGGCGGCGGGTGGTGCGGGGTCTTCTGGCAACGCGACCCCGAGGGTATGCGGGCCTGCCTCGACGGGGGTGAGGTGCCGCCGTGGGACGTGGTGGAGGCGCTGCTGCAGGACCTCCACGCGGCGTTCGGCCCCGCCGCGGCCGCGGCCGAGCGGGAACGGGCCCGCGTGCTGCACGCTGCCGCCGTCTCGGCGTACGACGCCCGGCCCGGCGCCCGGAACGCCCTCGGCGACCGACTCGACGTGATGCTCCGCGAACAGAGGTACGCCGCGGAACGCCAGGCCGAACTGAGCCGCCTGCTCACCGAGGCGCCCTCCAGCGAGGAGGCGGACGCCCTCCGCCTGGACCTTGCCTGGGCCCAGGACGACCACGAACGAGCCGCCGCCCGCTGCGCCGAACTCCGGGCCCGGCTGGCGAAGCTGGACCGCAGGGCGGTGGAAGTGCCGCTCCGGGGCGCGTCGGAAGCCCGGGGTGAAGGCGCAGGGGGAGTGCCGGGTCCAGAAGGCGTACCGGCGACCACGGAGGGCCATGGGGCTGCCGCCGGGGCCTTCGACGGCGCCACGGGGACGGATGACGGCGGTCGGTCGCGGGGGCCGCGTGCGGAGGACTTGCGTGGTGGCGGGGCCGTGGGTGGCGCCGGTGGATCGCGGGCGTCGGGCGGGGAGGGCTTCGGCGGTGCCGTACGGGCGGTGGGCGATGGTGGGCCGGGCGTGTCCGGTGCGGAGGGCTTCGGCGGTGCCGCGGTAGTCGGGGGCGGCGGGGTTGCCGCGCCCGGCGAAGCCGGGGCTCCGGGCGCCGCCTGGCATGGTGCCGGGTCAGCCCCGTTCCGCCCGCACGATGCCCGGGTCGCCGACCACGACGGGCGGCTCGCCGCGTTTGCCGGCGACGGCCGGGACCCCTGGGCATCCCGCACCCACGAGGTCGCACCTGGGCCCGCCCCTGCGGCACCCACCCCTGAGGCGCCCACCCCCGCCAAGCCCCGCAAGCGGCGCCGCGGCAGTGCCCGGTTCGCCGGGATGGTCGAGGACGCGGGCGCCCCGGTTGTCGTACCGCAGGCCCCCGTTGCGGCCGTGCCGGAGGTGGCCGGCGGGCGGCGTAGCCCGCGTGGGGCGCGGTTTGCCGGGGCCGCCGAGGGGGGTGAGGTGGTCGAGGGGCCCGTGGAAGCGGTGGTGGATGCCGAGGCGGGGGCTGTCGTCGTGGGGGTCGTGGAACAGCTGGTGCGGCTACGGGCCGAGGGGCGTACCGGTGAGGCGCATGTGCTGTTGGTCGACATCGCGCGGTGGCCCGCCGCTCGGTTCCCGCTGCTCGCGGACCGGCTGCAGCGTGCCGGGCTCGCTGCCGACTGGGCCACGCTGCTGTGGGAGGCCGCCTCGCTGCCCGCCGAGCGGCTGGTCGCCGCCGCCGACGCGCTGGAGGCGGCCGGGCGGCCCGCGGACGGGCAGCAGATGCTGCGGCAGGGCGTGGCCAGGCCGGCCGAGGAGATAGGTGCCGCCGTGCTGGGGCTGGACACGGAGGGGCGCGGGCGCGAGGTGCGGGCCCTGCTGGACGCCTACGTGCGCGTCCGGACGCCGGAGGAGGCGGCCCGCAGCGCCGGAGCCGACCCGCGCCGCCTCGTCCCGCTGCTGCTGGAGGCCGCCCGGGGTGTCTCGGAGGAGCGCCACTGGGACCTGGTGCATGCCCTGCGGGTCGCCGGATTCACCGCCTGAGCATCCTTCCGCTCACCCTATGGAGTGTGAAACGTGATCGACTCAGCGGGTTAACGACGATGGTCTTGGCAAGGACTTCCCCGAGGCTTACTTTCGTCCCTCTACGGCCCGTTTCTACGGGCGTAGAGGCTCGGACGTCGCGTCGAAGGAGCAGCTCATGGCCAACGTCGTACGTGCCGCACTGGTCCAGGCCACCTGGACCGGCGACACCGAGTCCATGGTGGCGAAACACGAGGAGCACGCCCGCGAGGCGGCCCGTCTGGGCGCGAAGATCATCGGGTTCCAGGAAGTCTTCAACGCCCCCTACTTCTGCCAGGTCCAGGAGCCGGAGCACTACCGCTGGGCCGAGCCGGTCCCCGACGGGCCCACCGTGCGGCGCATGCGGGAGCTGGCCCGCGAGACCGGCATGGTGATCGTCGTCCCCGTCTTCGAGGTCGAGCAGTCCGGCTTCTACTACAACACCGCCGCCGTGATCGACGCCGACGGCACCTGCCTCGGCAAGTACCGCAAGCACCACATCCCCCAGGTCAAGGGCTTCTGGGAGAAGTACTACTTCAAACCCGGCAACCTCGGATGGCCGGTCTTCGAGACGGCCGTCGGCAAGGTGGGTGTCTATATCTGCTACGACCGCCACTTCCCGGAGGGCTGGCGGCAACTGGGACTGAACGGCGCACAGTTGGTCTACAACCCGTCCGCAACGCATCGAGGTCTGTCCTCGTACCTGTGGCAGCTGGAACAGCCCGCCGCGGCCGTCGCCAACGAGTACTTCGTCGCCGCCATCAACCGGGTGGGGCAGGAGGAGTACGGGGACAACGACTTCTACGGGACGTCGTACTTCGTCGACCCGCGCGGCCAGTTCGTCGGCGACGTCGCCAGCGACAAGGACGAGGAACTCCTCGTCCGGGACCTGGACTTCGACCTCATCGACGAAGTACGGCAGCAGTGGGCCTTCTACCGCGACCGCCGTCCCGACGCCTACGAAGGGCTGGTGCAGCCGTGAACGACCTCTACTCCCGCCACCGGGGTGTCCTGCCCGACTGGCTGGCCCTCTACTACGACGAGCCGCTGGAACTCACGCACGGCGAGGGCCGCCATGTCTGGGACTCCGCCGGCAACAAGTACCTGGACTTCTTCGGCGGCATCCTCACCACCATGACCGCGCACGCGCTGCCCGAGGTGACCAAGGCGGTCAGCGAGCAGGCCGGCCGGATCATCCACTCCTCGACCCTCTACCTCAACCGGCCGATGGTCGAACTGGCCGAACGCATCGCCCAGTTGAGCGGCATCCCGGACGCCCGCGTCTTCTTCACCACCTCCGGGACCGAGGCCAACGACACCGCCCTGCTGCTCGCCACGACCTACCGGCGCAGCAACACCGTCCTGGCCATGCGCAACAGCTACCACGGCCGCTCCTTCAGCGCGGTCGGCATCACCGGCAACCGCGGCTGGTCCCCGACCTCGCTGTCCCCGCTGCAGACCCTGTACGTCCACGGCGGCGTCCGCACCCGGGGCCCGTTCGCCGAGCTGGACGACCGCGGGTTCATCGACGCGTGCGTGGAGGACCTGAAGGACATCCTCGGGCACACCCGCCCGCCGGCCGCGCTGATCGCCGAGCCCATCCAGGGCGTCGGCGGCTTCACCTCCCCGCCGGACGGGCTGTACGCGGCCTTCCGCGAGGTGCTGAACGCACAGGGGATCCTGTGGATCGCCGACGAGGTGCAGACCGGCTGGGGCCGCACCGGCGACCACTTCTGGGGCTGGCAGGCGCACGCCCGCAGCGGCCCGCCGGACATGGTCACCTTCGCCAAGGGCATCGGCAACGGCGCGTCCATCGGCGGGGTGATCGCCCGCGCCGAGATCATGAACTGCCTGGACGCCAACAGCATCTCGACGTTCGGCGGCACCCAGATCACCATGGCGGCCGGCCTCGCCAACCTCACCTACCTCGTCGAACACGACCTGCAGGGCAACGCCCGGCGCGTCGGCGGACTGCTCATCGAGCGGCTGCGGGCCGTCGCCGCCCAGCTGCCGGGCGTGCGGGAGGTACGCGGGCGCGGGCTGATGATCGGCGTCGAACTGGTCAAGCCGGGGACGGACGAGGCCGATCCGCAGGCGGCCTCCGCCGTCCTGGAGGCGGCCCGCGAGGGCGGCCTGCTGATCGGCAAGGGCGGCGGCCACAACACCAGCGCCCTGCGCATCGCCCCGCCGCTGTCGCTGACCGTCGCGGAGGCCGAGGAGGGCGCGGCGATCCTCGAACGCGCGCTGAGGAGCACGTACTAGGGAACGGGTGTACCGCCATGACCACCACCTCGGTGACCTCGCACACCGGCTTCGAACCCGCGCTCTCCGTCCGCCAGGTGCTCACCCTGGAGCGGGTGCAGGCCGGGGAGCCCGAGGTGGTGGCCGGGGCCGGCCAGCTCGACCGGCCCGTGCGCTGGGTGCACGTCGCCGAGGCCGCCGACGTCGGCGTGATGCTCAGTGGCGGCGAGATGGTCCTCACCACCGGTGTGCTGCTCGCCGGTGACGAGGCCAAGCAGGTCGAATACATCCAGTCCCTGCACCGGGCGGAGGCCGCGGCCGTCGTGCTCGGGCTCGGCCGGGCCTTTCCCACGCCGCCCGAGGTGATGCGCCGGGCCGCCGAGCGGTGCGGGCTGCCCATGGTCGTCCTGCACCGGCCGTTCCCCTTCGCCGAGTTGACGGAGGAGGTCCAGTCCCGGCTGGTACGGCGGAAGTTCGCCGCCGTGAGCCTGTCGGAGACCGTACGGACCGCCCTCACCGGGCTGATCACCGCGGGCGCTCCGCTGCAGCGGCTGCTCGACGAGGTCGCCCAGCACAGCGGCTGCCCGGTCGTCGTCACCAACCTCGCCCACCGCGTCCTCGCCACGGCGGGGGAGCGGCCCGCCGTGGACGACGTGCTGCGCGACTGGGAGCGCATCGCCCGGCAGGCGGGCGGCAGCGTGGGCGACGGCTGGATCCGCGCCGAACTCGGCGGACGCGGGGAGCGTTGGGGCCGGCTGCTGCTGTGCGGGTACCGGGGCGAGGCGGCCGCCGGGCGGCTGCTGGCCGACCGGGCCGCCGAGGCCCTGGTCCTGCACCGCATGCTCGGCGGCGGCTCCGCCCACACCTGGGAGGAGCAGTCCGCGCAGAGCCTGGTGACCGACCTCGTCTCCGGAGTCGTACCGGCCAGGCACCTGCTGCCCCGGGCGCGGGCGGCCGGGCTGCAGGTGAACCGGCGGACCTTCGTGCCCCTCGTCGTCCCGGCCGGGGAGCCGGCCCAACTGGAGCGGATGTTGCGGGTGTTGGGCCTGTCCGGGCTGGTCGCGGAGCTGGCCGACGGCGCCACCGCCGTACTGCTCAGCCTCGCCCGCGACCAGCAGGCCGAGGCGCTGACCGCGCACTTCGCGACCCGGTTGCGGACCGAGACCGGCCTGCCGAACGCGGTGGTCGCCGCCGCCGATCCACGCACCGACTGGGACGACGTGCCGGCCGGGCTGCGCGAGGCCCGGCATGTCGCCGACGCCGTGGCCGACTCGGCGGCCGCCCTCGACCTGCCGGCCGTCGTACGCCTGCGGGACGTCCATCTGCGCGGCCTGATCCGGCTGCTCAGGGACGACCCGCAGGTGCAGTCCTTCGCCGAGCGCGAGCTGGACGGACTGCTGTGCGAAGCCGACCAGGAGCTGCTCAACGTGCTGCGCACCTACCTGGCGACGGGGCGCAACAAGTCCCGTACCGCCCAGCTCCAGCATGTCTCCCGGCCCGCCCTCTACCGGCGGCTGGAGGCGATACAGGCCCGGCTGGGCGTCGACCTCGACGACTTCGAGCAGGCGGCCTCCGTGCACATCGCGCTCCTCGCGCACGACGCGCAACAGGGGTGAAACATGCCACGACCTGGGAAAAGGCGGTGAAACATGGGCTCGCAGACGCGTGACACGGTGACACGCCGACCGCCCGCAGACGTGACACGCTGCCAATCGAACGGCCCGTTCGGACTTTCTAGGCTCACCGCACACCGAGCTACCGGAGGTCCCGATGAGCCGAGTGATCCGTGCCGCCCTGTTCCAGACGGCCTGGACCGGCGACAAGGAATCCATGATCCAGGTCCACGAGCAGGCGGCCCGCGACGCGGCCGCGCAGGGCGCCCAGGTGCTGTGCTTCCAGGAGCTGTTCTACGGCCCCTACTTCTGCCAGGTCCAGGACAAGGCGTTCTACGAGTACGCCGAGCAGATCCCGAACGGGCCCACCGTCAAGCGCTTCCAGGCGCTCGCGAAGGAGCTGGGCATCGTCCTCGTCCTGCCGATGTACGAGGAGGAGCAGCCGGGGGTCCTGTACAACACCGCGGCCGTGATCGACGCGGACGGCTCCTACCTGGGCAAGTACCGCAAGACCCACATCCCCCAGGTGCAGGGATTCTGGGAGAAGTTCTACTTCCGCCCCGGCAACAGCGGCTGGCCCGTCTTCGACACGGCCGTCGGCAGGATCGGCGTGTACATCTGCTACGACCGCCACTTCCCGGAGGGCTGGCGGGCGCTCGGTCTCGGCGGCGCCGAGATCGTCTTCAACCCGTCGGCCACCTCACGCGGACTGTCCCGCTACCTGTGGCAGCTGGAGCAGCCGGCGGCGGCCGTCGCCAACGAGTACTTCGTGGGCGCGATCAACCGGGTCGGCGTGGAGGACCTGGGCGACAACGACTTCTACGGCACGACCTACTTCGTGGACCCGGAGGCCCAGTTCGTCGGCGAGGTGGCCGGCGACAAGGAGACCGAACTCGTCGTCCGCGACCTGGACCTGGCCAAACTCCGCGAGGTCCGCGACCGCTGGCAGTTCTACCGCGACCGCGCCCCGGGGGCGTACACGCCGCTGACAGCACCCTGATCGCACCGACCGCCCCGTCCACCCTGGGAGGAGAGGGACCATGAGCAGCCGTACCGTCATCCGCGGTGGTCTCGTCATCACCGCGTCCGACGAGATCCACGCCGACGTGCTGATCGAGGACGGCCGCATCGCCGCCCTCGCGGCCTCCGGCACCCCCGCCGCCGAGACGTTCACCGCCGAGAGGACCATCGACGCCACCGGGAAGTACGTCATCCCGGGCGGCGTCGACGCCCACACCCACATGGAGCTGCCGTTCGGCGGCACCTTCGCCTCCGACACCTTCGAGACCGGCACCCGGGCCGCAGCCTGGGGCGGGACGACGACGATCGTCGACTTCGCGGTGCAGAGCGTCGGCCACACCCTGCGTGAGGGCCTGGACGCCTGGCACGCCAAGGCCGAGGGCAACTGCGCGATCGACTACGGCTTCCACATGATCGTCTCCGATGTGAACGACGAGACGCTCAAGGAGATGGACCTGCTGGTCGAGGAAGGAGTGACCAGCTTCAAGCAGTTCATGGCTTACCCGGGCGTCTTCTACTCCGACGACGGCCAGATCCTGCGCGCCATGCAGCGCTCCGCCGACAACGGCGGCCTGATCATGATGCACGCCGAGAACGGCATCGCGATCGACGTGCTGGTCGAACAGGCGCTGGCCCGGGGCGAGACGGACCCCAGGTACCACGGAGAGGTCCGCAAGGCCCTCCTGGAGGCCGAGGCCACCCACCGCGCGATCAGGCTCGCCCAGGTCGCCGGCGCACCCCTGTACGTCGTCCACGTCTCGGCGATGGAAGCGGTCGCCGAACTCGCGCGGGCCCGGGACGACGGGCTGAACGTCTTCGGTGAGACCTGCCCGCAGTACCTGTTCCTGTCCACCGACAACCTCGCCGAGCCCGACTTCGAGGGCGCCAAGTACGTCTGCAGCACGCCCCTGCGGCCCAGGGAGCACCAGGCCAAGCTCTGGCAGGGCCTGCGCACCAACGACCTCCAGGTGGTCTCCACCGACCACTGCCCCTTCTGCTTCGTGGGCCAGAAGGAGCTGGGCCGCGGCGACTTCTCCAAGATCCCCAACGGCCTGCCCGGCGTCGAGAACCGCATGGACCTGCTGCACCAGGCCGTCGTCGACGGGCACATCTCCCGCCGCCGCTGGATCGAGATCGCCTGTGCCACCCCGGCCCGCATGTTCGGTATGTACCCGAAGAAGGGCACCATCGCCCCGGGCGCCGACGCCGACGTCGTCATCTACGACCCGCACGCCGAGCAGGTCATGTCCGCGCGGACGCACCACATGAACGTCGACTACTCGGCGTACGAGGGCAGGCGGACGACCGGCCGGGTCGAGACCGTGCTCTCGCGTGGCGAACCCGTCATCACCGAGCGGGAGTACACCGGACACGCCGGACACGGCGTCTACACCCCGCGCTCCACCTGTCAGTACCTCAACTAGGAGTGGCGCACCATGGACTTCGGACTCGTCCTGCAGACCGACCCGCCGGCCTCCCGCGTCATCAGCCTGATGAAGCGTGCCGAGCGCAACGGCTTCACGTACGGCTGGACCTTCGACTCCGCCGTGCTGTGGCAGGAGCCGTTCGTGATCTACAGTCAGATCCTGGCGAACACCTCCAGGCTGACGGTCGGCCCGATGGTCACCAACCCGGGCACCCGCACCTGGGAGGTCACCGCCTCCACCTTCGCCACCCTCAACGACATGTTCGGCAACCGCACCGTCTGCGGCATCGGCCGCGGCGACTCCGCGATGCGCGTCGCCGGCCGCAAGCCCAACACCCTGGCCCGGATCAGCGAGGCCATGAAGGTCATCCGCGCCCTCGGCCGCGGGGAAGAGGCCGACCTCGGCGGTACGGTCGTCAAGTTCCCGTGGATCAAGCCGGGCGCCGAACTCCCCGTGTGGATGGCCGCGTACGGCCCCAAGGCGCTGCAGATGACCGGCGAGGAGGCCGACGGTTTCATTCTCCAGCTGTCCGACCTGTACCTGACCGAGTACATGGTGAAGGCCGTGAAGGACGCGGCCGTCGCCGCCGGCCGTGATCCGTCCGAGGTGACGATCTGCGTCGCCGCCCCGGCCTACGTCACCGCGGACGACTCGCCCGAGGCACTCGCCCACGCGCGCGCCCAGTGCCGGTGGTTCGGCGGCATGGTCGGCAACCACGTGGCCGACCTGGTCTCCAAGTACGGCGAGCACTCCGGCCAGGTCCCCGACGAGCTCACCGACTACATCAAGGCCCGCGAGGGGTACGACTACTCCCACCACGGGCGCAGCGACAACCCCGACACCGAGTTCGTGCCCGACGAGATCGTCGACCGGTTCTGCGTGATCGGGCCGGCCGAGAAGCACATCGAGAAACTCACCGCACTGCGCGAACTGGGCGTCGACCAGTTCGCGGTGTACGACATGCACGACGCCCAGGAAGCCACCATCGACGCCTACGGCACGACGGTGATCCCGGCCGTCAACGCCTGACCGCAGCACACCGGTTGATCTCCCCCTTCCCGCCGGCCCGGGAAGGGGGCCAGGGCGCTTTCCCCTCACCTGAGGTCGGGGCGCACCCCCCTTAGGGGCGCCGGCCGTCACATTCCCGTCTGCCGCGCGGCAATGTGACGGCAGGCCCCAGGAGCCACCCGCACGGCCTTTCCCCGTCCCACCCCTCTGTTCGATTGGCCTGCTCATGACCGACACCGCTCCCACGGCCATACCGCCGACCGCTCAAGTCACCCGCGCCGACGGCCGGGTGGAGATCGCCCCTGGTTCGCCGCAGCCCAGCGGCCCCTACGCCAACGAGGACCTGCTCCCCGTCCCCGTGGCCAAGCGCACCTGGACGACGTACAACTTCTCCGCGCTGTGGGTCGGCATGGCCCACAACACGGCCTCCTGGACCCTCGCGTCCGGGCTGATCGCGGTGGGCATGGACTGGAAGCAGGCCGTCTTCACCATCGCCCTCGCCAACCTGATCGTCCTCGTCCCGATGCTGCTCACCGGGCACGCGGGACCCAAGTACGGCATCCCCTTCCCGGTCTTCGCCCGTGCCTCCTTCGGGGTGCGCGGCGCCAACCTGCCTGCCGTGGTGCGGGCGTTGGTGGCGTGCGGCTGGTTCGGCATCCAGACCTGGATCGGCGGCGAGGCCATCTACTTCCTGGCCGGCAAGCTGATCGGCGACAGCTGGGCGAACGCCTCGCACATCGGCGGCTACGCCTGGACCATGTGGCTGTCGTTCGCGATCTTCTGGGTGATCCAGGTCGCCATCATCTACCGGGGCATGGAGACCATCCGCCGCTTCGAGAACTGGGCCGCGCCCTTCGTGCTCGTCGGCGCGTTCGTGATGCTGTGGTGGATGAGCAGCAAGGCGGGCGGCGTCGGCCCGCTGTTCGACCAGCCCTCCAAGCTGGGCTGGGGCGGCGACTTCTGGAAGCTGTTCTGGCCGTCGTTGATGGGGATGATCGGCTTCTGGTCCACGCTGAGCCTGAACATCCCTGACTTCACCCGCTACGGCAAGAGCCAGAAGGCCCAGACCTGGGGCCAGGCCCTCGGTCTGCCGACCACGATGACCCTCTTCGCCTTCCTCTCCGTGCTCGTCACGTCCGGATCGCAGGCGGTCTACGGCAAGCCGGTCTGGGACCCGGTCCAGCTCGCTGCCAAGACGGACAACGTGGTCGGCCTCCTCTATGCCCTGGTCACCGTGCTGGTCGCGACCCTCTCCGTGAACATCGCGGCCAACCTGGTCTCCCCGGCCTTCGACTTCTCCAACGTCGCGCCCCGCAGGATCAGTTTCCGCACCGGCGCCCTGATCACCTCGGTGCTCGCCGTGCTGATCTTCCCGTGGAAGCTGTACTCCGACCCGCAGGGCTACATCTTCACCTGGCTCGGCCTGGTCGGCGGCCTGCTCGGCACGGTCGCGGGCATCCTCGTCGCCGACTACTGGATCCTGCGCCGCACCCGCCTCGCCCTCGCCGACCTGTACCGCGAGGGCGGCCGCTACTGGTACGCGGGCGGCTGGAACTGGCGGGCGGTGGTGGCCTTCGTGGCCGGCGGCGTCCTCGCGATCGGCGGCGCGGACTTCCACCCCCTGATCGACGGCCGTCCCGTCCCGGCGCTCAAGTCCCTCGCCGACTACGGCTGGGCGGTGGGCCTCGGCACCTCACTGGTCCTGTACGTGGCGCTGACGCTGCTGACCGGGCGGAGGGAGGAGACGGCGGAGGCGGTCTGAGCGAGGGCTTGCTCCGGCGCCTGGTCAGATCGGCGCCCGGTCTGACCGGCGCCGCGTTCGACCGGCATCCGGTCTGACCGAGGCCCGGTATGACCGAGGCCCCGTTCGATCGATGGCCGGTTCGACCGGTGGCCGGTCTGCCGGGCCGGGTGCCGTTGGCGGTGGGGCGTATCACCGGGAAGCGGTTCGCCCTGCCGCGGCCCGTTCGACCCCGTGGCCGCCTGTTCCGCCCTGGCCCTCTGGCCGGCTAGACCAGTGGCCGGTCTGCCGGGTGCCGTTGGCGGTGGGGCGTACCCCCGGAAGGGCGGCCGTCCCCGCCGCGGGCCGTCCCGCCGCGGCCCGTCCCAGCGGCCGCGGTCACTCGGAGGACGAGCCCCCTGGGCAGGCGTCGACCGCGGCAAGGGCCTCGGCCTGGGCGAGTCGTACCGTGACCTCGCCGGTGTCCGTCTTCACGAGCAGGCGTCCGGCGCCCGTGCGCACCGGCTCGCCGCACACGTCCCCGGACGGGGTGCGCACCAGGATCCGGGGTCCGTCCTTCTCGGGGCCGTACCAGGTCAGCGCCACCCCGGCAACGAGCATCGCCCCGCAGGCGATCGTGAGCGCCACCCCACGCGTGAGGGCCCGTACCGTGCGACGGGTCTCCATGTGGTCGCCCAGGTGCAGGGCGGTGGCCGGGGCGGGTACGCCGGCGGGCAGCCGTACGCCGGTGGGTGCCCCGTGCGCCGCGCGGAGCAGCAGCAGTGCGCCGAGCGTGCCGAACACCAGGCACAGCAGCAGCGCGCCACCCACCAGGGCGTCGTACGGAGAGGCCAGTTTCCCCACGTCGGTGCGGCCCTTGACCAGGCCGAAGCTGAGCAGTCCGACGAAGAGGGCCGCGAGCCCGTTGCGCCAGGCGAGCGCCGCCTCCCGGGCACGGGCCAGCTCACCGGCGAGCAACTCCCTGGTCAGCCGCCCCGCCTGACGGTCGGCAGGGGTCGCGGGAGGGCCCGGCCGCACATGCCACCCCGGTGTCATGTGCGCTCCATGAGGACGTTCCAGTAGGCGCCGCACCCCTTCTCCTCGGACGGACGCCCAGGGTGTTCGGCCTCGCACTCGCAGAGCACCGGGACATGCGTCGGCCGGGGCGTCCGGCGCGGGGAGCGGAAGACCCGGTCGGTGTGCGTGTAGGTGAACGCGCAGCCGCAACGGGGACATTGGCCGTGCAGCACGGCCACCCCGTCGTCCGCGGCCTCGACCCGCAGGCCGGCTGTGTAGCGCGCGGCGTAGTCGGCCCGCGTCGTCTCCACGTACGGTTCCAGGGTGCCGGGCGCCGGCGCGGAGTTCGTCACCGCATCCCCTCCTTCCGGGACGTACGCGACCGGCCGGTCCGGACCGTCTGCGGACGACCGCTCACGATGCCCCACCTCAACGGGCCACCCAGCATGCCGACTTCGTCCCGTCGGCGCCATGGACAGCGGCCACCACGCCCCGAACACGCCCACCCGGACCACCGGCGCCCCATGGATCGGGCGGAATCCGTCCGGAAGCCGGGCGTTGTCCGGCAGGATGCCGATCAGGCGTGGGAGACCGGGCTGCCGGATCCGGGGGAACGGGCACCATGGCGGGGGAGGGGATGACGCATGAGTGAAGCCGGGGCCCTGCCGGCGGCCGACCGGGCCGCCACCGCGCTCGCGCGCACGGCCGGGTTGGCCGTACCGCTCGACGCGGACGAGTACCAGGGGACACGAGGGCCGGAACTCGACTCGCTGACCGGCGAACTGGAGCTGGTCCTGGCCGAGCTGGCACAGTCGCAGGGCGCTGACGCGACGGCCGCGGTGGTGGAGGCACGTCTCGGGAGATGCCTCGCCCTGAGGTTCGTCCTGGAGGGCGCCCCTGCCGACCGGGAGCGAGCGCTGCCCCTGCTGGACGGGGCCCGTACGTCGGCACTGCTCGGCGACGAGGACCGGGAGGCCGCGCGCCAGGACCTCGTGACCTTGCTCGGCTCGCGACTGGTGAGGCTGAACCGTGAGGCCTCGCCGGAATCCGAGAGTCAGTGGACCATCGACCAGCTGATGTCCATGCTCATGGTGGGAACCCCGCTCGCACAAGGCGGTTCGGGCACGGTGGAGGACACCGGCCTGCTCGTGCGGCTGCTGCTCGAACGTGAGCAGGGGCGCATGACACCCGAACTGCGGGTCGGCCTGCGGGGTTTGGACACGCTGATCGACGCGCTGCTGAAGGGCGAGACGGGTGCGGTCGTCAGCGGGGCCCGGCACCTCCTCGACACCATGCCGGGCATGCGGCTGCCGCCGCCGCTGGGCGTCCTGATGCCGTCGCTGTTCGCGATGCTGGAGGACGGACTCGCCACGCTCCCACCCGAGACGGCGGGGACGGCGTACGTGTCGGCCGCCGACCCCGGCGACGCGGGGGAATACCAGCACGTGCGCACCCAACTCCTCGCCCTGACCGAGGTGATGTCCCCCGGGACCATCGCGACACAGGAGCTGCCCAAGCTCGTCGCCGCCCTGTCGGGAGCGCAGGACGGTGCCACGGGGGAGGCCGGCAGCGCACCTCTGGCGTCCAGGATGGTCGCCGCCCTCTTCCACACCGCCCTCGCCGCCCGCACAGGGGACATGGAGGGGTTCCGGGAGGCGCTCCGGCTGATGCACGAGGCGCATGCCAAGGGGGAACTCGACAGCCGCGTACACCGTGAATGGCTCCGTACCATCGTGCCCGGACTGCTGGTCGCGGCCTCCCTGACCGGTGGCAGCCTGCAGGACGAGGACATGGCCCGGGCCCTGCTCGAAGCGCAGCAGTGGGACGACGACCCCTCGAGCGGCCTGGCCGCCACCCTGCGCCTGTGCGGGGAGGCCGCACGGCTCCACGGGCGGGTGGTGGCCGCCCTGGAGAACGGCGACGACGAGGCGGTCGAGGACGTCATCGACGCACTGTGCGAACTGGAACTGGACGAGGCCTACGACGGCGCCGAGGAATGGACCGGCGCGCTGAACGGCTACGTGCTCGGCTTCGCCTATCTGGGCCGCGTGGTGCACGCCACCTCGCCGGACGACAGGACGGCCCACCTGCGTGCCGCCGCCCATCACATCCAGCGAGCCGTGGAGACGTCGGTGGACATGCCCGCCCTGCGTGGCCTCCTCGACGCCACCTGGGCCCCGCTGATCGCCCTCACGGCGATCGCCGAGTCGGACCCCAGCCGAATCGCCGAGGGCGTGCGGCGCACCAGGGAAGCCCTGGAGAGCCCCGGATTCACCGCCGACTTCCGGCCCAGGGCGCGCGGCGGCATCGCCATCGCCCTGGACACCCTGTATCTGCTCACCGGGGATCCCGAAGCGCTGGACGAGGCGATCGCGGAGCTGGAACAGGCCCTGACGGAACTGCCCGACGGCACGCCCAGCGGCGCCCGCCTCACCTGGGACCAGGCCACGCTCCGCGCCAAGCGCGCCACCCTCCGGGCGGGCACGCCCGGCTCCGACGACGACCTGCGTGCCGCCGTCGACCTGGCCCGCACCTCCCTGCGGCTCGCCGCCGACGACGTACTGCTCCAGCAGGGCGTCGGCCGCGGCCTGCGCATGGCGCGCGTGGCGGCCGACCGGGGTCGCAGCGCGGCCTTCTGGGCGCTGCGGGCCGGGCTCGCGGAGGAGGCGATCGCGTGTCTGGAGGCGGGCCGCTCGTTGGTGCTCGGCGCGGCGGCCGTCTCGGCAGGCGTCGCCGACCGCCTGGCGGCCCTCGGCGAGACCGAACTGGCCGAGCGTTGGCGCGGCGCGGCCTCCGACCGCTCCTGGGACCAGGCCGACGACCGCTCCCTCCTGGAGCTGTCGGCCGAGGCGGGCGCGGGGACCACCGGTCGCCCTGGTGACCTGCGGGGTCGCTCGCCGCTGGATGTGCTGGCGGAAGCGGGCGCGGGCGCTGCCGCTCTGCCCGGTGACGTGCGGCGCCGCTCCCTGGACGTGCTGCGCGGGCAGGGCGGCGCCGACGTGCAGCCGGTGTTCGTCTCCGCGGGCGACCTGCGCGCCGGGCTGGGGGAGGCGGGAGCGGACGCGCTGCTGTACCTGGTCCCCGGTGTCGACGGCCCGGACGGGGCCGTCCTGGTCGTCACCCGCGACGGCTGCGTCGAGGCGCTGCCGCTGTCCGGCCTCGCCTCCGCCGGCCGCGGGCCCGTGGCGGAGTACCTGGAGGCCGGCGCGCACCGGCAGCGCCTGGAGGCCGCCCTCGACGGCCCCGACCGGGACACCGTCAACCCGCGGGACGTGCAGCGCGCCGAGCGGCGCTGGGCCCGCGCCCTGGACGGCATGTGCGAGTGGGCCGGCGACGTGCTCGGCCCCGCACTGGACCAACTCGGTGTCTGGGACCGCGCCCTCACCGAGGGCGGTTTCCTGGACACCTCGGCCGATGCCGTCGCCCCCGACGCCGTACGGCTGGTCCTCGTGCCCTGCGGCGAACTCGGCGTCGTGCCCTGGCAGGCGGCCGTCCTGCGCCCGCCCGCCCCCTACGACGCGACGCGCGCCGTGCGGGCCTGCGAGGTCGCCGTCCTCACACACGCCGCATCCGGCAGGGAGTTCCTGCGTGCCGTGGCCCGCCGACGCATGAACCCCGCAGACCGGCCGGCCCTGGTGTTCCACGCGGCGGACGACCTGGAGTGGGCCGAGGACGAGATCGAGACCCTGGCCGAGGTCCACTACCCGCAGGCAGTGATCCACCGCCCCGACGACAACCCCGCCACCCCGGCGAAGGTCCTGGCCCTGCTCGGCGGCACGGCCACCGCACCCGCTTCCCTGGTGCATCTCGCCTGTCACGGGCTCGCGGGCCCGGACCCCACGACATCGGCCCTCCGGCTGGCCGCGCCGGCCGGCGTCGGCGATCCGTCCCTTCCCGTTGCGGACCTCACGCTGAGCACCCTGCTGGAGACGCCCGCCGAGGGCGACGCCTTCCGGTCGGCCGGGCCGCTGGTCGTGTGCGGCGGCTGCGAGACGGACCTCACCACCCGCGATCACGACGAGGCCCTGACCGTCACCTCGGTCATGGTGCACCGGCTCGCCGCCGACGCCATCGGCACCCGGTGGAAGGTCGACGACGACCAGTCCGAGATCCTCATGCTCGTCCTGCACGACGCGCTCGCCCGGGGACTCGCCCCGCCGGACGCGCTGCGCGCCGCCCAGCGCTGGATGCTCACCCCGCCCGCCGAGCGGCCGCCCGTCCGCGGCCTGAAGCGCGTCTCCGCCCGCCGCCTCGCCGCGGCCTTCGGGGACCGGCCCGACACCTGGGCGGCCTTCGTCCACCACGGCAACCCCGCACCGGCGGCACGTTCCGCCCGGCCCCAGGAAGGAGAGCGCGTATGACGTCGGAGGAGCTGCTCCGGCTCCTGGAGAGTCACTGGACCACCGTCATCACCGGGCTCGACGACGACGACCTGGAACTGCTCTCCCGCACCTTGCGGGAGATGAGGGAGGAGGCCGCCGCCGAGAACCCGCCGGGGGTCGCACGCGCCGTACGCCGACTGCGGCGGACGCTGTCCGCGCTGCCGCCCGACCACCCGGTGTCCGAGGCGCTCGGCGGCCACCGCTACGCCTCCGGCACCCACGAACTGCCCAGCCTCACCACGATCGACGCGGTGATCGACGTGCTCGGCACCCCACCGCCCGACCCTGGTGAACTGCTGCGGGCAGCCCGCCTGCGGCTCCTCGCCGCACCCGCGCTGACCGAGGACGAACACGCCGCGCTGCACGGCGGTCCTAAGACACCCACCGGTCTGATCGGGCTCCGCGACCCGGACCGCGGAATCCGCTATCCCCGCTTCCAGTTCAGGGCCGGCACGGCCGAACCGCTGCCCGTCGTCCGCCGGATCAACGAGCTCCTCCGGGCGGACCGGGACCCCTGGGGTGCCGCCGACTGGTGGCTGGGCGGCAACCGGTGGCTGGGCGGTGTCCCCGCGGACCTGCTCGGCGTGCTGCCCGACGAGGAGCTGGAACGCGCCGCCGCCGAACTCGTGGGGGCGTACTGATGGTGGGTCAACTTCCGCCCAAGGGCGTCGTGATGAAGCCGTTGGTCACCGTGGTGCCGGCGGGAACCCTGGTGTGGCGGTGCCATGAGGAGCAGTACGCGGCCGGTGAGTTCAACCCGAGCGTCGCGCACGAGTTCTTCAAGGGCAGCCGATTCGACCCCACCGAGAAGGATCCCTACCCCTACCTCTACGCGGCCCTCGACCCGGTCACCGCGCTGTCCGAAGTGCTGTTGAGGTCGGTCGAGTTCAGCGACGGCAGCGGGGTTCGGCAGATTCCGTGGGCGCAGGCGTCCCAGTACCTCCTCTCGGCGGTCCGCACCACGGCCGACCTCACCCTGGTGGACCTCACGACCGCCGAGGGGCTGGCCGCCGTCTGGCAGGACGGCTGGCTGATCGACACCGACGAGTACGCGGGTACCCGCTACTGGGTACAGGTGATCCGCGAACGCAGCAGCGACGTGCAGGGCCTGTGGTGGACGTCCAAGCGCTGCAGGCCGCGCCCGGCGCTCCAGCTGTTCCAGGACCGCTGCCCGGCCACCCCGCTCGACCCCCGCCCGCAGGAGTGCCTCCGGCTGGCGTCGACGGACGACGTGCGCAAGGTCAACAGGCTGCTGGCACCGCTGAACGCGGTCATCTCCGCCCCGGAGCAGTGAGCGGACACCGCGACGGCAGGTGACGGTTACGCACTGGCCCCGACCCACTGATGCGGGTCGGGGCCAGTGCGTAACCGGCGCACCGGGACGGCGTCCACCGGCCGTTCAGCGGTCCCGGGCCGGTTCGCGGCGGGCCGATGACGGCAGCAGCGGCCAGTTCCGGGACAGGCGCATCGCCGACTCGGTCACGGCGGGATCCTTCGACGCTGTCATGACCTCGCCCAGATACCTGGCGGCGGCGGCCTCGTACAACTTGCGGGCCGAGGCGATCCGCCCGTTCGCGGCCTCCCTGCGGGCCTGCTGCCGGTCCTCGGCCGTCTCCTGGGCGGCCCGGGCCCGCTCGGTGGCGGCGACACTCTCCTCGTGCCGCCGCAGCAGCCCCGTACGCCGCTCCACCGCGGTGCGGAAGGCGTCGAGGAAGGGGTGTTCCCGGAACAGGCCGAGCATGAATCCGACACCGCCCGAGAGCAGGAGCAGCGCGCAGAACAGCCAGGACACCGTCTGGGTCGACAGGTGCAGTCGGTCCACCAGGGTCGTGGTGTCGCCGGCCGCGCCGCCGATGCCGCGGAAGCCGCCGGACCCTGTGGCGGGGGCCGGACCGTCGTGCTGGGTCACGAACTTGGCGCGGAGCAGGCCCAGTGCCCCGGTCAGGCCGCCCCACACGCCGAGCAGTGACAAGGCCGGTATCCACCCACTGCGCGGCGATCCCGTCGCCGCGCGCCACCGCAGCATGAGCCCCGACAGGTGCGGCAGGATCAGCATGATGACGGCGGACGAGATCGCCAGCCCGCCGGACATGAAGTCCCCGCCCGTGCTGCCGACCCCGTGGAAGGGCTGGTACGCGACCCAGTAGATCGGCACCTCGACGGCCATGATCACGACGAGCAGGGCCCAGGTCATCCACCGGGGCAGGCCGGGGCGGGTCTGCAGCCCCTCCCAGCCGTGGCTCGACGCGGTGTCGCGGGTCTCGGCGCGCGCGGCACGGTACACGTCCCGCATCGCCGCGGACGCGGTGCCGTCCGGAGCGGCACCCGTCGTGGACACCGACTGCCAGTCGTCGCCGCCCGGATCCGCCGCCGTGTCCTTGCCGGCCGCCGTCCGCTCCGGTTCGTCCTCCCGGATGCCGGGTTCCGCCGCGCTCCGGGAGCCGGGAGCGCGCGGCTCGGCCGCCTCCGGGAAGCGGGCCTGGAGCCAGCGTTCCTCCACCCGCTCGCGCAGACTGTCCCGGAAGCGGAGCCAGCGGGCCGAACGGACCGCGAGCAGATCGAGCTGGCGGCGGGCCGTCTCGATCTCCTGCTGGGTCTCGCGCAGGCGCTCGACCAGAATCCTGGTCTCGGCCTCTCCGGCGGTCACGTCGGAGGTCGCCTGGGCGTCCTGGAGGCGTGCCCTCTCCTCCTGGAGGTGCAGCTCCTCCTCGATCCGGTGGACGACGGCGTCCCGCACGGACGCCAGCTCCGCGAAGTACGGCACCCGGTCCCCGCTGTTCAGCACCCACGGGTCCAGCGTCCTGCGCCGGGCGTCCCGCCAGCCCCTTCTCTTGGCGTCCCGCAGGAGTCCGCGTTCGCCCCGGTCGTCGATGACCAGGGGCAGCCGGCTGGTGCGCGCGCCGGTGGCGGCGGGCCCGGGCCGGGTCCCGGTGCCCGGCTGTGCGGTCCGGCCCGTGAACGGCAGATAGCGGGCGATCCGCCGCCGGCGCGGTTGCGGCTCGTCAGCGCTTGTACTTGTTGTCGACATGTGCCTTGGCCCTCCCCTCGAGCGCCTCGGTCCAGAAGGACTCGAAGTCGTCGGCCTCGCTGGGCTTCGCCTTGAACTGCATGCCGAGCCCGACGGGGAAGACGTCCATCCCCTTGATGCCGGGCAGGCCACGCTTGTTCACGAGCGAGTCGATGACCTTGTCGCGCGCGGCCTTGGTGGAGATGTCCTGCCGCGACAGGTGGAACTCCGGGTCGGCCTGGTCGAAGTCGCTCACGACGAGCAGCTTCGGCGCCGGGCCGTCGGTGGGGACGGACTCCCCGATGCGGGTCAGTGCCCCCCACACGTCCGAACCATTCTGCGTGCGTGCGCACTTGAGCTCGGCGAGGGCCGCGACGGCGGCGTTCCGCTGGGCGTTGGCACGCTGGACCTTCTGGTCGGTGGTCGCGTCGTGCGGCGGGTCGAGGTCCACCTCGTCCTGCCGGCAGGACGAGCTGCGTGAGGAACGGGTGACGGGGGCGAAGTCGAGGGTTCCGCATTTCTGGTCGGTGAGGAAACCGATGAGGCTGTCCTTCAGTTTGGCCTCCGAGTCGAATCCCTCCTTCGCCGCGGCGGCCGACCCCGAACCGTCGACGACCAGCCCGCAGGGCGTGGTGAGGGCTTCCTCCTGCTTGCTGCAGGACACGAGAGCGCCGAGCGCACACACCAGCGGGACGAGGACGGCGAGCCGGCGGGCGGCGCGGACGGTGGACCGGCGACCGGTCCGGGCCGAGTGCTGCACGATGATGTTCCTTGGCCTTCCTGGAAGACGATGAGCGGTGATCACCTGCGGACGCCCTTCGAGGCATCGCCGTGCCGCGCCGGACCCGAACGGCCGCGCGCGGACTGGTGGTCGAGAATGTGCAACGCCTGTGCGACCGCCGACGGGTCGACGTCGCGCCCCGGCGTCCCCGGGACGTACCAGCGGTCGCTCAGCAGTCCGTCGTCGAGGTGGGCCCAGGTGCCGTCCAGCGTGATCTCCCCAGGCAGCCAGCCCGTGGGCCGCCGCCCGCCGACGTGGTCGTCCTTCCGGGCGCGGGCCCAGGCGGCGTCCCAGTAGCAGGCGAGCAACTGGTTCGCCTCGTCGGCGAGTTGCTGGGCCTGCTGACGGCTGACGGAGGCGGCCGAGCGCCACTCCCCGACCCACTCTCCGAACCGGGCGAGCGCGGCCGGAGTCGGCTCCGCGCGCACGGTGTACTGGTTCACCACCCGCACCGACTCGCTCTGGATGCGGACGTGCAGCCCGCGGTGCGACTTCAGTGTGCGGGACCGCAGCCGTGCGGTGCTGTGCCGCACCTGTGCGCGAAGCCCCAGGACGTAGGGCGGCAGGCTGTCGTCGGAAGGTGCGCTTCCGGCGAAGGCGTCCGCCAGTATTTCCCGCAGACCGTCCGCGTCCCGACGGCCATGGAACCGGGCGCGTACCGAAGAGAGGTACCCGGCTCTCAGCCGTCGGACCCGGACACCTATTCGACCTTTGCTGATCATTTCGAAGATCCCCCATTCCTCGCGCGCGGTCCGGGTTGGGAAGGCGCCGCGATGGGGGAGAGAGTAGCGGAGCAAAACCCCCAGAGGGATGGGGATTTCAAGGAAATCGATCACTCTCTTCGGGAGTTCCGGAAAACAACCGGATCCCGCCCGGCGGACAGCCGGATGGGCGCCTTCCGGCAATTGCGGGCGCACATCGGTGCGCTGGATACTCCAAGCCGGTGCGAGGAGGAGATGCCGTGGAAATGCGCCTCGACGGGACCCACTACCCGTTGGAAACGCTGGGCCCGGGAAGGCGACTCGGCATCTGGTTCCAGGGCTGCTCGCTGGCCTGCGCCGGATGTATGTCCCGGCACACCTGGGACCCGGAGGCCGGG
This sequence comes from Streptomyces sp. NPDC001450, assembly GCF_053597295.1. Classification (NCBI taxonomy): domain Bacteria; kingdom Bacillati; phylum Actinomycetota; class Actinomycetes; order Kitasatosporales; family Streptomycetaceae; genus Streptomyces; species Streptomyces sp. NPDC001450. The sequence continues at coordinate 95,375 of NZ_JBSFHY010000023.1, read as the reverse complement.
ACGGTCACCGCCGTCTCCGAGGTGCTCGCACTGTGGCAACAGGCCCTCGCGGACGGGGCGGACGGCCTCACGGTCAGCGGCGGCGAGCCCCTGCAGCAGGCGGCGGCGCTCGCGGAACTCCTGGCCGGAGCGGCACGCCTGAGGGACGAGGCCCGGCGGCACGAGGGGAGCGCCGGGCCCCGTTCCCCCGACCTGCTGGTGTACACGGGGTACGAGCACGAGGAGTTGACGCCGGAACGGCGCCTGGCCCTCGCCGGGGCGGACGCCGTGATCACCGGCCGGTTCCGGGTCGCGGAGCCCACCCGGCTGGTCTGGCGCGGCTCGGCCAACCAGCGGATCGTCGCCCTGACACCCCGCGGAGCCGCCCGCTACGCCCCGTACCTGGCTCAGGAGTCGGTCGGACCGCGCCTGCAGATCGACGCCGGCGAGGACCGGGAGCTGCGGCTCTACGGAGTGCCGCTGCGCGGGGAACTCACCGAGATGGAGCGCCTGCTCAGGCAGGCCGGGGTGGCCTTCACCGAGCGGAGCTGGCGGCCATGAGCATACGGGCGTGGCTCTCCTCGGGCGTGACCATCAGCACCGACCAGGACGGGTCCCGGCGCAGCTCCTGTCTGATCGCGCCGAGCAGTCCGCGTGCCGCGGTCTCGACGGACAGGCCGCCCCGGCCGGTGCCCATCAGCGGAAAGCAGATCGAGGACATCGGCAGCGACAGGAAGTCGGCCTCGCGGCGGGCCAGTTCGAAGGACGTTCGCACGGCTTCCGCCAGTACTGCGGGTGTCACGTGGTAGCGCTCACCGTCCCCGACCGGAGCCGCGATCGCCGCGTGATGGATACGCCGTACCCCCTGCGCGGCCAGCGCGCCGGACGACGTGGCCACGACGGTGCCCGGCCGCACGGGCACGCCCGACCTGCCGTGCGTCCGCAGCCACACACCCAGTTCGCGGGCCAGGACATCGTCCACGATCTCGCCCGAGGCGTCCCGCAGCGCGGCGGCCCGCCGCAGGGCCCCGGACACCGTGGAGCGGAAGGTCTTGGACATCTCCAGGTACGTGTTCTCCGAGGAGACGAGGATGTCCACGTCCCGCGCCAGCTCGATCGGGCACACCCGCACGGTGATCCGGCCCGCCGGTGCGGCGGCTCCCGGCCGGGCGCCCGGGTGAGTGGGGCGCTGGGACGGGACACCGGCGGCGACAGGAGTCGCGTGCACCGGGGGCGTCGTCGGCGGCAGGGCCACCAGCTCCTGCGGTCCGCCCTCCCAGGGGGCACCGGACCGCGAGCCGGCCGTCTCCCGTACGCGCGCCTCCCGGGCCACGGCCAGGACGGCCGCCGCGACTTCGGCGATGACGTCGCGCTCCTGGCTCTTGCGGAAGCGTTCGGTGGTCACCCCGTAGACGCTCGCCGCGGCCTTCCTCCGGTCGGTGCCGGGGACTCCGCGGCGGGCCGGAAAGATCCCGAAGGTGTGGGCGGCCGCGCGGGCCAGCGGATCGCAGGAGTCGTCGTCCCGCACGGGGTGCCCGCCGGCCAGCCGTCGCACGGCCGCGCCCAGCAGATCCTCGATGCCGCTCTGTTCGTCCTGTTCCCCGGTGCACATACCGGCCGCGACGGCCGCCTCGCGCAGCGAGTCCCTTGGGCAGTGGCGCAGCCCGGGCAGACCGCGAGGCCTCAGTTCCCGAAGTTCGTCTACGAGACTTTCGTGCGAGGGCAACGGGTGCATGGTGCGCATCGTAGTCCCGGCGGGTTAATCGCTGAAGATCCGGGAAACTTCCCGTCGCACGAAGGGATTTCGGTTATCTTCATCGTCCCGCGACTTGCGCTTCGGGCCGATTCGTTCCGCGCCATGCCCTTGTGGCGCATCCAGCGCGTTTCCCGGAAGGTCGAAAGTCGATGAGCACGCCGCCCACCCGAGTCGTTCCCATCGAGGACGGCGGGTTCGCCAACGCCCGGGCCGTGGAGACACGTCCGGTCCTCTCCGACGTGCCCCCTGAGCTGGCGGAGCGGTTCCCGCTCGTCGCCGTGCTGTCCGGGGCGCGGCGGCCCGCCGAGGCCGTGGTGCTGAGGGTGCGCGACCTGACGGCCCGTCATGGGGCCGCCGAGATACCCCTGGTCCTCAAGTGGTACCACCGGCTGCACGCCCCGGGGCCGGACGTCGAGCAGGAGTTGAGGGAACTCGGTGAGCAGTCCGCTCGCCACCTGGAACGGCTCCTGGAGACCGGCGAGGCGCACGGACACCCCTGGCACCTGTACTGGTCGCACGGCGAGGAGACCCTCGAGAGGTACCACGCAGACCACCCCGACGGGTTACGCCCCGAGGTCGTGAAGAGCGTGGTGAGCCAGCTGTTCGACGCCGTCACCGCCCTGCATGAACGGGGCGTCGTGCACCGGGACATCACCCCTGACAACATCATGGTGCAGACCCGCCGCGCCGACACGGCCGACCTCGTCCTCATCGACTTCGGCGCCGCCGTCCACCGGCCCGACGAGGCCGAGGAGCCCCGCACCGACTGGCGCGGCAAGCCCCTCTACCTCGCGCCGGAGGCGGGGCTGCTGCGGCAGACCGTCTCCGAGGCCGGTGACTGGTGGTCGCTCGGCATGGTGATCGCCCAACTGGCCCTCGGCAGGCACCCCATCGACTTCCGCCGTGACGAGGAGGTGCTGGCGGAGATCGCCACGCACGACCCCGACCTCGGCGGCATCGGGCACCGCAGGACCCGCCTGCTCTGCGAGGGCCTGCTCACCCGGGCGCCCGAGAAACGCTGGCACGCCCGGCAGGTGCGGGACTGGCTGCGCGACAAGGACCCCGATGTCGCCCCGCGCACCGACGAGCGGATCTTCGACGACGACGCGAAGCGCCCCGTGATCCGGCCCTTCCCCTTCATGGGCCAGGAGTTCACCGGGGCCGACGGGCTCGCCCTCCATCTGGACCAGAACCACTTCTCCGCGGCGCGCATGCTGGCCGCCGACGACGACCGGGCCCGACTCGTCGACTGGCTGGGCCAGTTCGAGACCATCGGCGACCGCAGCCCCGAGGAGCTGCGCCGGCTCGCCGCCCTGCGGGCCGAACTGGCGCAACCGCCGTCCGTCGCCGGTCTGGTACGGCTCCTGAACTGGCTCGGTCCCGGCCTCGACGTCTCCTGGCACGGAGCGGACCTGGACGTGCGGAGCATGCGCCTGCTGTGCCAGGGGGCCAGGGACGGGAACGCCGACGCCGTCGCGCTGATCCGGCACCTGGCGGACCACCCCGCCGTCCTGACCGGACTCGCCGAGCGGCCGGGCGGCCGCGGACTGGACGAGACCGACCGTGCGTGGCGCACTCTGCGCGCCCGGTGGGAGCCCACGGTCCGGGAGATGCTGCGGGGACCCGGGACCGGCAGGGTCCGCGGAGCCCGGGCGGCCCTGCGGCAGACCGTGGCGGTGGACGCCTGGCTCCTGCAGCTTGCGCGCGAACCCGAACGCACCAGGAGCCGGCTCACCGACGCGGTGCTGCGCGGGCGCGCACAGTTCCTGGAACGCGTTCCCTGGTTCGACGCGCTGCTCGACGCACAGGGGGACGACCTGCGCCTGCTCGCCGCCCACCTTCTCTCCGGCCACGCGGAGACCGCGGCGCAAGAGCTCAGGCAGCGGCGCGTCGTCGAGGAGACCGCGCGGGTTTTCGCGGCGGACCAGGACGGGCTCCGCGACGTACTGCGGCGGATGGACCGCCTGCCCACCCTGGGCTGGGCCCTGCTCGGCGCGACGGTCGTCACGGCCCCGTGGACCTTCGTCATCGGCCTCGCCGACGTGCTGGGCCGCGCCTCCCAGGACGCGGTCGTGACGGCCTGGCTGGAGGCGCTGCCCGCGGCCGCGTTCGTCTTCGCGGTGGAGCTGTGGACCGCCGTGTACATCGGGCCGCCCTTCTACCACCCGGAAAGATCGCTGGCGGGCCTCCTGATCCGCAACGCGGAGCGCCCCGGCCGGCTGGCGCGCACCCGGGCCGGTCGCTTCATCACGGCGGCGCTGCTCATGCTCGCCGTCTTCCTGGGCTTCTACGCGATCGCCCTCGCGCCCTGGGTGTGGCCGCTCGCCTCGGCCGTCGCCGTCGCCGTGTGGAGCGTGCGCCGCTGCCTGGCCTGGCGGCGTCTGCAGCGGCCGCGCGACCCCCAGTCCGAGTGGAGCCTGCGCCGTCTCCTGGCCTGGTGGCGCGGACGTCACGAGCGTCGGAGGCGGCGGGCGGCCGAGCTGCCGCACGATCCCCAGCCCCAGTGGAGCCTGCGCCGTCTTCTGGTCTGGTGGTGGCGCGGGCGCCATGTGCGCCGGAGCCAGCGGGCGGACCACCGGCGGTCCCGCTGGAGCCCGCGCCGCTTCCTGGACCGGTGGCGCAGAGTCCGTGAGTACCGGACACGGCGGGCGGCCGGCCGACAGTCCGCGACGACAGCCGAGACGAAGTCCGAAAGGACAGGAGGACAGGCATGAGTTCGGGTCTCGCCTTCCCGACGGTGGATGCGGTGGCACCTGCCGTGACCTTCCCGCCGCCCCCGCCGCCCGTCGACCCCCAGGCGCTGCCGCACACCGGCATGCTCCACCTGCACGACGCGGCCGGCCAAGCCTCCTCCCACCTCGCCGACGCGGCCGGGCACGCCGTGCATCAGGCCGCCGACGCGGCGCTGCAGGTCCTCGGCTCGCTCAGCGGCGTCCTGCTCGCCGGCCGGGCCGCCCTGCTCACCACCCGTGTCCTCGCCGCGGCGGCGGTGCGGGCTGCGGAGGAACAGCGCTGCCTGGAGCGGCAGCAGGAGCTGGCCGCGACGGCCGCCGAGCAGTGGAAGGCCGCCGCGTTCGCCGCCGTCCGGATCAACGCCCGCAGGCGCGCCCTGCTGGCGCGGGTGGCCCGGGCCACGGCTGCGGGCGGCCCGGCCGGAGCCCCGCCGCGCCCCGACCTCCCGCCGCCGCTGGAGCCCGTCGGCGAACAGCTGTGCAACCTGCGGCAGGAACTGGCCCGCAGCGAGGAGGCCGTGCGCCGGGCGGAGGAACGGCACGCGGCGTGGGAGCAGCAGCGCCTCGGCGCGGAACTGCGCCTGGACGAGGAGGACGACGACTGGCAGCGCGCCCTGCGCGAGAGCCGGCAGCGGGCGCTGCGGCGGTTCTCCGCGGAGCGAACCGCCGAGGCCGAGGGACGACAGGTACCCCGGCAGGCCACCGAACGGCGCCCGCAGCCCGGCCCGGACGCGGAGGAGGTCCGCCGGACCGGGGCGGAGATCCTCGGCGAGCTGGACCCGTACGCCGTCTCCGAGGCCGCCGAACTCGCCGCCGGGGCTGTCCGGCACGCCGTGCGCCGCGCCGCCGACGACCCCCGCCGGGCGCGCATCCACCTCAACGAGGCGCGCAAGTACGTCCGCGACGCCAACAAGGAAGCGCGCACGACCCGCGAGGCCCAGGAACGCGCGGCGCTGCACTACGACTTCCTCGTCTACGAGACCCCGGAGGGCGCCGAGGACCTCGCCCCGGCACCCAAGGCCGTGGAGCTGCTCCGGCGGACCCTGGAGGAGGGCGTCCCGCTGAGCCGGGACGAACTGGACCGGGTCGAACGCGCTGTGGACGAGCGCCGCTGCGCTCTGGAGGCCATCTACGTCCGCGAGCAGTGCGCCGGTGCCATCGAGGAACTGGCCAGGAGGTTCGGCGGGCGCACCGAGGCCGGCCGGCCCGAGGGGCAGGAGATACGCCTCGACTGGACGCCGGACGGCTGGGAGCCCGATCACTGGCTCAGGGCGACCCTGGTCGACGGCGCCCTGAGCGTGGCGACCATGTACCGCGGCGGCCCGGGGGAGCGGACACCCGAGCAGCGCGCCCTCGACGACGCCCGCTGCGCGGAGACCCACGAGCGGCTCGCCGAGTTCCAGCAGATCACCCAGGGGCTGGGACTGGGCCTCGAGTTCGAGGTACGGACCGACGGAGCGCTGCCGGGCGTGATGGGGGAGGGCGCCGTGCTGCTCGACGAGCTGCGCGAACAGGACACCGGCCGGCCGACGGACGCGCCCCGGGAAGCTCCACGACACCGGACCGTCGACGGCGACGGACGCCGCTGAGACCACCACTGAGCACCGTGCCGGCACGCGGCCCGCAGCCGCGTGCAACGGGGAGGAACGATGGACCTGTCCAAGGAAGACCGGCTCCCGCCCTTCGTGGAGGAGCTGATCGGAACGCTCGGCGTGCACGCGCAGTACGTCCTGCACGGCAACATCCGTGACCTGCACCTGGTGAGCCGGCGCGGCCGGGACCGGTTTCACCCGCTGCTCGACGTGCTGTGGAACCCGCTGCGGGAGACCGGCTACCAGGCGCTGGTGCTCTGCGACCAGGTGGGCGGCTTCCGCGTGGCGGCCGGTGACGGCGAGACACAGACCGCCCTGGAGGAACTGCTCCAGGGGCCGCGCGAGTTTCCCGGCCAGACCGCGGCGCAACGCCAGGCGGTGCTCGACCAGCTGCGGAACATCACCACCGGGTGGGCGGAGCAGCGCGAGGAGATGATGCGTGACGGACGTCGGCTGCGGCCGCTGCGGGTCGCGCTGGTGATCGACCACGCCTCCCGCCTCCTCACCGACCCGTCCCGGCTGACCCCCGACGAACGGGACTTCTTTCTCGCCTGCCTCAAACTCGCCCACGAGGCCCAGCCCCTGGAACCCTGGACCGGTACCCCCGTCGTCCCGAGCGGGCCGGGACTGTTCAACCCGGTGATCTGGCTCGCCGAGGGAGAGCGGGACGTACCCGGATGGCTGATCTCCGGCAGTGAGCGGATCCGGGCCGTCGCCGTGCCGGAGCCGGACGCGGACGAGCGCACGACGATGGCCCGTCTCCTGCGTGAGCGCTACGAGCGGTACGCCGGAAAGGGATCAGGCGGCGGTTCGACCCCGCCCGCCGGCGTGGACGCGGAGGAGGCGGCTCGGTCCGTCGGCGCCTTCGCCCGGGCGGCCACCGGCATGAGCCTGCGGGCCATGGAGGAGAGCGTGAAGCTCGCCCGCTCCCGTGGCATGCCGTTCGCCGCCATGCCCGACGCCGTACGGATCTACCGGCTCGGCGTGGAGAAGAACCCCTGGAGCCGGGGCGAGATCCGGCAGCGCATCCTGCGTGGGGAGGACCCCGGCAACGAACGGTCCATCCCCCGGCGGGTGCTGGGGCAGGAGGCGGCCGTGGCGATGACCCTGGACATCCTCAAGCGTGCCGCGCTGGGGCTCTCCGGGGCGCAGGCGACCAGTCCGGGACACCGGCCGCGCGGTGTGCTGTTCTTCGCCGGCCCGACCGGAACGGGCAAGACGGAACTGGCGAAGGCCGTGGCCTCCGTCCTCTTCGACAGCGACCAGGCGTATCTCCGCTTCGACATGAGCGAGTTCTCGGCCGCCCACTCCGCCGACCGGCTCGTCGGCGCGCCCCCCGGATACGTCGGCTACGAGGCGGGCGGCGAACTGACCTCCGCCGTACGGGAGAACCCCTTCCGCGTCATCCTCTTCGACGAGATCGAGAAGGCCGACAAGGGCATCCTCGACAAGTTCCTGCAGGTACTGGAGGACGGCCGGCTCACCGACGGACAGGGTGTCACCACCTACTTCAGCGAGTGCGTGCTCATCTTCACCTCCAACCTCGGCGTCCAGCGCACGGACCCGGACACCCAGGAACGCGAGTGGATCGTCGAACCGGGCACGCCCTACAAGGAGTTGGAGACCACGGTCAAGGACAACGTCAAGAAGCACTTCGAGCAGGTCATCGGCCGGCCGGAACTGATGAACCGGATCGGTGGCAACGTCGTCGTCTTCGACTTCATCTCCGACACGACCGCCGAGCGGATCTTCGATCTGCAGGTCGGCAACATCCAGCGCCAGCTGGCCCAGGGACACCGACTCGCCCTGGAGATCGAGGACAACGCCCGGCGCGAGCTCCTGGACCACTGCACGCGGGACAAGTGGAACGGCGGCCGTGGCATCGGCATGGTGCTGGAGACGCATCTCATCAACCCGCTCGCCCGGGAGCTGTTCGCGGCGCCCGACCTCGGGCCGGGCACCACGGTCGTGGTGACGGACGTGCGGGAGACCGAGAGCGGACGGGTGGACACGACGGTCGTGCTCAAGAAGGGGGACAGCGATGGCGGAGGCGCATGACCTGGATGACGACGAGGACCCGTGGGAGACCGTCACCACTTCCACCCCCACACCTCCGCGCACGTCCCGGCCGCCCGTCGGCACCCAGTGCGAGCGGTGCGACGCGATCGTCCCCGCCGGCATGGCCAGGTGCCCCGGATGCCTGTACCCGGTCGGCGCGCGCGAGCGGGACGCCGGCACGCGCCGGCTCGCGGGGGGCGTGGTACGGCTGGTCTTCCGCGGCGGGGGCCGGCACCTCGACGTGCCGCGAGGCTCGGAGATCCGGCTGGGGCGCAGCGGCAGCTGGGCACCAGCGGCGTCCGGCCTCCTGGCCGACGAGGAGACGGTCTCGGCCCAGCACGCGACCCTCGTCCACACCTCGGGCGGGGCGGCCTGGCTGACCGAGGTCCCGTGGGGCGCCACCAATGGCACCCGCGTGAACGACCGCATCCTGGTGCCGGGTTCCCGGATCCGTCTGCGCAACGGTGACCGGGTCGAACTGGGCCCCCGGGCCGACTTCGTCGTCCAGGGGATCGAGGACGACCCCGGGGAAGAGGCGTCCTAGCGACCGGCGGCGGACCTCCCCCGCTTGCCGACGGCCGTCCCGTCCAGGCGGCCCGAGCGATGACGAGGCGTCCCGGCGGCCCGGGAGCCGCCGGGCGCGTCAGCGACCCTGCGAGTTCAGGCAGTGCGACCGTTGTGTGATGGGGGCGACGGCCTTGGACAGGTCGATCAGCACCGAGTCGATGGCTCGCACGCCGGGCGAGATGGTCACCTCCACGGCGGGGGTGCGGCCGTAGGAGACGAGGACCTTCCTCCCCGACTGCCGGGACCGCGCCTGTTCGAGCAGCCAGTCCACGCCGTTCACGCTCACGCACGGGTCGAGTGACGGGCCGGGCGACACCAGCCCGCACCGGGCCGTGACGGCGCCATCGCCCCAGGCCTCGGCACCGGTCACCCCCACCCCCTCGCGGTCGTGCCCGTCCAGCCGACCGGGCCAGCGCCCGGCCAGGCCCGCACACGCCGGTCCGGACGCCCGTTCGGCCGCGCGCAGCCCGTATCGCGCACCGCCGCCCTGCCCGGCCCACCATCCCCAGCCGCCCGCGGCGACCAGGACCGCCAGCGCCCCGGCGCCGACCGCGTACCGCACCCTCACTACAGCCCCCGTGTGTCGTGGTTCCGGCAGCAGCCGGTGATCGGTCCCTGCGGAACCTACCGCACCCCAAGATCCCTCACTCATGGGGCGGTTGAGATACTCCTTCCTCGTGAATAAGCGACCGTTGCTGTGGACCGCAGCCTGCCTGCTGCTGGCCTCCTGCCATGCAGGCATGGCCACCGCCGACCCCTCCGAGGAGAAGAGCGGGCCCGTTCCCGCCGGTCGGCGTGCGGCCGCGCCCGACCTCGCCGGCGACAGCCTGGACGGCAAGCCCCTGCGGCTGGCCGACTACCGAGGCAAGGTCGTGGTGCTCAACGCCTGGGCCTCCTGGTGCGGCCCCTGCCGGGCCGAGGCGCCCGAACTCGACGCGGCGCAGAAACACCTCGCCGCCGAGGGCGTTCAGGTGCTCGGGCTCAACACCGACACGGACGCCGTCAACGGCCGGTCCTTCCAGCAGGACCACCACCTGACCTACCCCAGCTTCAGCGACCCCTCCGGCCGCAAGGTGCTGATGTTCCCCAGGGGTTCGGTGCCGCAGGGGGTGCCCTTCACGGTCGTCATCGACACCCGCGGCAGGATGGCGAACGTCCACGCCGGGCCCGTCACCGAACGGGAAGTGCGCGACCTGGTACGGCCGCTCGTCCGGTCCTGAAAGGCCGTCAGCCCGGCTCCGTCAGCCGGATCCGCCGCCCTGCAGGGCGGCCACGGCGCTCTTCGCGGCCTTGATGGCACCCTTGTTGATCTCGTCCGTGCTCGGGGCCTTCTTCGTCTCGAAGTCGCTGCCGTTGTAGGTGACGATCACCAGGGCGTTGGAGACACGCGCCAGCACGACGCCCTCGCGGGTCTCCTGCTTGTCCTCGGTGGTGAGGTTCACGATGGAGTACGCGGTGTCCCCGAGCCCCGGAACGGCTCCTCCGCCGCTCTTCTCGGCGACGCGCTGCTCGTACTCCTTCTTCGCCTCCTGGTCCGACCCGGCGACCTCGAAGGAGACGTCGAGCCAGCGGTAGTCGTAGCCCTGCAGGGCGTTCCAGGAGCAGGTGCGGCGCAGCGAGGTGTCGGTCGAGGGGATCTCCTTGCCCGCCGTCCTGGCCCCGGGCACCAGCGACTTGATGGTCGCCACGGGCACGCTGGTACAGGGGGCGGGCGCGGTGTCGTACGACTTCGAGACCGCGGTGGAGGACGGGGCGGAGGCCGAGTGGGTGGGCGTCTCCTGGGCCGACCGATGACCGTCGGCGGACGGCGTGGCCGGGCCCGACGACATCGCCCAGCCGGCGCAGGCCAGGACGGCGACCGGCGTCAGACGCGCGGTGAGGGCGAGCGGCAGAGGAAGAGAACGCACGGCTCACTTCTCGTGGGGGAGGGGGTGCGGAAGGGGGGTCCGCACGGTGGACTGCGACGACAGTGTCACACGACTCCCTGTGGGGCGGAAGTGCCAACTCGCTGTGTGCCTGCGTGGTGACGGAGCCCAACGATTTGTGTCCCGTATGCCCCTTTTTGTCCGCGAGCTGTGCGTGGGTCCGCGCGAGTCGGGCACGGGCTACGGCACCCGGGCCGTCCACTCTGGGGACGTGAACTTCGTGCGGGCCGGCTCCTCCGCCCGCGCCAGTTCCTCGTCGGTCACCCTGCCGTCCACGAGCCCGTACCGCCCCCGGAACGACTCGATCTGCAGTGGGGGAGGCCGCCGGCCCGCGGCGACCTCGGCGGTCAGGACCTCGTCCAGGGCCATGTGCAGCGCCCGTCCGAACGATCACCAGGAGGCGGAGCCCGGGTCAGATCTCCCGGCTCGCGCGGGGACGGATCAGTCCGCTCTCGTAGGCGAGGATGGTCGCCTGGACCCGGTCGCGCAGGCCCAGCTTGGACAGCAGGCCGTTCACGTGGGTCTTCACGGTGCCGGTGGTCACGCCGAGTTCGGCTCCGATCTCGGCGTTGGTGAGGCCGCAGGCGATCTTCAGCAGTACTTCCCGTTCCCTCGGGGTGAGTTGGCCGAGGGCGTCGGTCGCCGCGGGGACCCGCGGGGCGCCCTGGGCGAAGGTGTGGATGAGACGGCCGGTCACGGCGGGCGCCAGGATGCCGTCGCCCGCGGCGACGACGCGGATCGCGGTCAGCAGGTCCTCGGGCCGGGCGTCCTTCAGCAGGAACCCGGACGCTCCGGCGCGCAGGGCCTCGTACACGTACTCGTCCAGGTCAAAGGTGGTGAGCACCAGCACCCGGGGCCCGTTCTCCGGCGCGGTGATCAGGCGGGTCGCGGTGAGTCCGTCCATGCCCGGCATCCGGATGTCCATCAGGACGAGGTCGGGGGCCTCGGCGGCGGCCAGCGACACCGCGGCCGCCCCCTCTCCCGCCTCGCCGACGACGGTGAGGTCGGGTTCGGCGTCCACGATGGCGGCGAAACCCGCCCTGACCACGGCCTGGTCGTCGACGACGATCACGCGTACGGCGACGGGGACACCTCCTGGACGGGGACCGGAGCGGGTCCGGTCGGCAACAACACCCGTACATTACCGGTCGGTTCGAGCAGGATGCGACCCTCACCCGCGGCTGCCTGCACCCGCAGGCGTTCGGCCACCGGGCCGGCGGCGGCGAGCGGTACGCCGGTCACGGTGATGGACACGGTGCCGCGGCGCCGCCTGAGGGTCACCCGGGCCGGCCCGCGGTCGCCCGCGCCGAGCGCCGCCTCGACGATCCGGTACGTCGACACGTGCACGGACGGCGGAAGGTCCCGCGCGGCCTCGGGCAGGCCCCGCAACCGCACGTCGCGGCCGGCGGCGCGCAGGGTCCGGCACAGCGTGTCCAGGTCGGCGGCGGTCGGGGACGGAGCGAGGCGGTCGGCGGGGTCTTGGGCGTCGCCGAGGCTGTGCAGCATGTCCCGCATGGCGGCGAGGGCGGCCCGGGCCGTGGCGGCCACGTCGTCGAGCCGTCCCTGCCGCGCCAGGGCGACCAGCGACGCCGTGTGGTGCAGTACGGCCTCGCGCAACGTGAGGGCCAGCCGGTGCCGTTCGGCCTCGGCGACCTGCTGCGCATGCCACATCGAACTGGCGAGCGCGAAGTCGTCGTGCGCCAGAACGCGCAGGCGCCGGCGCCGCAGGACGAGGCCCGCACCGCACACGGAGGCGAAGAGGGGAGCCAGCAGGACGCACAGGACGATCACCATCACCCCGATGAACCCGTCGACCGGGTCGCCCTCGAACGAGCCGTCGGCAGCGGCCGTGGCCGTGAGGACCGAGGCCGTGCCGAAGGTCGTCGCGATCACCGCCGGCCAGGCGGTGGAGGGCCCCCGCCCGTAGACGGCGAGCGCGTACACCGCGAGCGGCTCCACGAGCGTGCCCCCGGCGAGGAACTGCGACACCCGTGACGGCAGGGGCACCACCGCGACGGCCACGGGCCACAGCCAGGCCGTGGCCAGCACGGCGACGAGGGAGGCCACAGGGGCACGTCTGCGCCACAACAGCGGCAGCGCGTGCAGCACCAGCAGCACCGTCACGACGATCAGCTCCGGTACCGAGGCGCGCCTGGTCCGCTCCGGCCAGTCCTCCGTGGCCCCGAGGGAGATGACGACCGGCAGGATCATCGCGGTGAGGGCGAGAGCGGGATCGGCGAGCCGCTGCTCCCGCAGGACCTGCCGCCGCCAAGCGGGCCCGGGCGGCTGCTGCGGCCCGGGGGCGTCCGGCAAGGTCGCGCGGACCAGCCATCCGCCGTCGGGGCCGGGACCGGCGGTCAGCTCGCCTCCGGCCGCTGCGGCCCGCTCCCGCATGCCGGCCACGCCGCGTCCCGCGCCGAGGCCGCCGGTGTCGTGCGGCGGCGAGGTGCGCGGCGGCGCGTTCTCCACCGTCAGTTCCAGCAGGCCGTCCGCCCGGCGGACGTGGACGCGGGCGGCGGCGCCGGGGGCGTGCCGCACGGCGTTGGTGAGGGCCTCGCGGACGATTCCGTGGATGGCCTCGGCCGCGGGGCCGGTCAGGTCGTCGGGGATGTGGGCGGCGACGGGCCGGCCCAAACGGCCGAATCCCGCGACCAGTTCCTCGATCTCGGTACTCGTGACCCCCGGGCCCGGACAGTCGGTGTCGCGCAGGAGACCGACGAGCCGCTGCAGCGATGCCATGGTCTCGGTGCCGGTGCGTTCCGCGAACGACAGTGCCTCGGCGGCCAGTTCCGGCCTGCTGTCCTCGAGCCTGCGCGCGGCGTCGACAGTGACGACGACCGAAGTGAGGTGATGGGCACTCACATCGTGCAGTTCGCGGGCGAGCCGCCGGCGCTCGTGGTCGCCCGCCGTCCGACGGGCATGCTCCGCCCCGGCCAGCCGGCGGGCCGCGGTGAGCCGTCCGCCGAGCCACTGGCGCCGCGCTTCGCCGAGTCCCGCGCACAAGGTGTACACGGACAGGGCAACCGCCAGGACGAGGAGCGAGACGCGGAAGCCGTCCTGTACGGCGGACATCACCCACTCGACGCCCACGAGCCCGGTGACGGCCCGGACCGTCACCGGCATGGGACAGCGGACGGCGACGGAGTACAGGGCGACCGGCGTGCCGAGGCCGACGTAGCCGTCCGGCCAGGCGACCATGCCCAGGACGTAGCCACCCAGCGCCCCCGCCAGAGCCCGCACGGGTGCCCGCCGGCGCCGGCCCAGCGCGGCCGTCTCCACGAACAGGGCGCAGCCGACGGCGATCAGGCCCGGCACGCCGGGCGTCTCGTCCGGGCCCAACCCGGGCCACATCAGGGCACCCTGTACGGCTGCCAGCACCAGGGGCAGAAGCCAGTTGCGTATGGTCTCCATCTCGCCGACGAGCGTAGGGCGCGGCCCGGGCGGCGGGCACCGGCCCTGAGATCGAGACCGGTCCCCACCCAGCGATAGAGGCTCCGTTCGTGCCGCAGGCCGATGTCCGGGCCGGGCGCCGCCGGAGAGAGTGGGGCCATGACGATGCCACCGCTGCCCGAACCCCTGCCCTACCACCGACTAGCCCGGCTCTCGGTGCGCCACCGCTGGTGGCGCCCGCTCGTGGGGACCCTGGTCGTGGCCGTGGTCTACGTGATCGTCGCGGCCGTCCTCTACGGCGTCGCCGACGAGTGGGGCTCCCGGCGGGGATACCCCGAGGACCCCGACGGATTCGTGGAGTTCGGCGCCGTCCCGGGCACCGCCCTCGACCTGCTGGCCCTCGCCGCGGGAATACCCGTCGTGCTGCTGGCGGTGCGCTGGATCGGGCAGCGCCCCGCGGGCACGCTCTCCTCCGTGACCGGCCGACTCAGATGGCGCTGGCTGGCCCTGTGCGCGTTGACGGCCCTGCCGATCGTCGCCCTGGCGACGGGCGGCATGCTCCTGCTGCCCGACGGCGGCGGTGAGGAGTTCCGGTGGGCGGGTTGGACGGTCTTCGGGCCCGCGCTGGCCATGCTCGTCGTCCTCGTCCCCCTGCAGGCGGCCGCCGAGGAGTACGTCTTCCGGGGCTGGCTGACGCAGGCCGTCGGCGGCTTCGTGCGCTCGCCCTGGTTCGCGCTCCTGCCCCAGGCCGTCCTGTTCGCCGCCGCCCACGGCTGGGGCACGCCCTGGGGGTTCGCCGACCTCGTGGTGTTCGGGGCGGCGGCGGGCTGGCTGACCTGGCGGACGGGCGGTCTGGAGGCGTCCGTCGTGCTGCACACGGTCAACAACCTCTTCGCCTTCGCCGGCATGGCGGCCACCGTCGACGGGCTCAAGAGCGACGAGACCGCTGCGGACGCGACCTGGCCGGTGGTCGCCCTCGACGTCGCGGGCATCGCGCTGTACACGGCAGCGGTGGTGTGGCTGCTGCGCCGCCGCCCCCAGGTCCGCACCGCTCCCGCGCCGCTCCCGCCCGGCCCCCCACCAGCCTTCGCCACCGCGTACCCACCCGTCGCGGGCTTTCCCGCGCCGCCCTCGTGGGCAGGCCGTCCGGCACCGGGCACACCGGAACCTCCGGCCCACCAGGGTCCGGGCCAAGGGGAGATCCCTCCGTGGAGCGGAACCGGGTCCGCTCGATAGCCTGCTGGCCGACCGAGGTGCTCAAACAGCGAGGTGACCCGTGCAGTTCACCACCCGGCCCACCCTCCAGGGCACCTTCGGCATGGTGTCCTCCACCCACTGGCTGGCCTCCCAGTCGGCGATGGCGGTCCTGGAGGACGGCGGCAACGCCTTCGACGCGGCCGTGGCCGGCGCGTTCGTGCTGCACGTGGTGGAGCCGCACCTGAACGGGCCCGCCGGCGAGGTCCCGATCCTGCTCGCCCCGGCGGGCGGCGAGGTGCGCGTGCTGTGCGGGCAGGGCGTGGCCCCGGCCGGTGCGACGGTCGCGCACTACAAGGGGCTCGGTCTGGATCTCGTACCCGGTACCGGACCGCTCGCGGCCGCCGTGCCCGGCGCCTTCGACGCCTGGCTGCTGCTCCTGCGCGACCACGGCACCAGGTCCCTCGACGACGTCCTGAAGTACGCCATCGGGTACGCCGAGCACGGGCACCCGCCCGTGGCGAACGTCGGCGCGACCGTGGAGAGCGTCCGGGAGCTGTTCGAGACCGAGTGGACCTCCTCGGCCGACGTGTACCTGCCGGGCGGCAGGGCACCCCGGCCCGGAGAGCTGCTGCGCAATCCCGCCCTCGCCGCCACCTGGAAGCGGCTGCTCGCCGAGACCGCCGGGGCCGGCGACCGGGAGGCGCGGATCGACGCCGCGCGCGAGGTGTGGCGCTCCGGCTTCATCGCCGAGGTGCTGGTACGGCAGTCCCGGCGACCCACCCTGGACACCAGCGGCGAACGCCGCACCGGCACCCTCACCGAGGCCGACCTCGCCGGCTGGTCCGCGAGCTACGAGGCGCCGGTGACGTACGACTGGAACGGCTGGACCGTGTGCAAGGCCGGCCCCTGGAGCCAGGGCCCCGCCCTTCTCCAGCAGCTCGCCCTGCTCCCGCCCGAGCTGCCCGCCCACGGCTCGGCCGACTACGTCCACCTGCTGATCGAGGGCTGCAAGCTCGCCATGGCCGACCGCGAGGCCTGGTACGGGGACGCGGCCGAGGTGCCGACCGCCGAGTTGCTGTCGGACGGCTACAACGCCGGGCGGCGGGCCCTGGTCGGCGCCGAGGCGTCGTACGAGCTGCGCCCCGGCAGCCCCGGCGGACGCGCTCCGCGCCTTCCCGCACAGGCACGCGCGCGCGTGGAGGCCGGTCAGGACACCGGCTTCAACCCGATGGGCGTGGGCGAGCCGACGGTCGCCGAGCCCCGGGTCGCCGCCGACGGCAGCACCCGGGGCGACACCTGCGCCCTGGACGTCGTCGACCGCTGGGGCAACATGATCGCGGCCACGCCCAGCGGCGGCTGGCTGCAGTCCAACCCGGTCGTGCCGGAGCTGGGCTTCCCGCTCGGTACCCGGCTGCAGATGACCTGGCTGGAGGAGGGGCTGCCGAACTCCCTCACCCCCGGCCGCCGCCCCCGCACCACCCTCACCCCGTCCCTGGCCCTGCGCGACGGCGTCCCGGTAATGGCGTTCGGCACGCCCGGCGGCGACCAGCAGGACCAGTGGCAGCTGCACTTCCTCCTCGCCGCCGTCCTGCGCGCCCCGGTCCGCGGCGGCCTCGACCTGCAGGGCGCCATCGACGCCCCGAACTGGCACAACGACAGCTTCCCCAGCTCCTTCTACCCGCGCGGCCGCCGCCCCGGCAGCGTGACCGTGGAGTCCCGCATGGACCCGGACGTGATCGAGGACCTGCGGCGGCGCGGCCACGACGTCACCGTCGGCCCCGGCTGGTCGGAGGGCCGCCTGTGCGCGGTGGCCCGGGACCCGGAGACCGGCGTGCTCTCGGCAGCGGCGAACCCGCGCGGGATGCAGGGGTACGCGGTGGGCCGCTGACGGGGGTACGGCACCCGTTCTTCATCCCGATTCCACCTGGCATCCACCGGACGGGCGGGGATTGTCAGTGGCCCGTGTTCTCATGGAGGCATGATCCAAGACACGGAAACCATCGACGAGTTTCTCACCCGCTGCTCGGCCGACGTCGAGGAAGCGGTCCGCAAGGCGGCCGCCACCGAGATCCTGCCCCGCTTCCGCCGCCTCGCCGAGCACGAGGTGGACCGGAAGAGCGGACCGCACGACCTGGTGACCGACGCCGACCGGCTCGCCGAGCAGCAGCTCACCGAAGCCCTCGGGGCACTGCTGCCCGGCTCGGTGGTGGTCGGCGAGGAGGCGGTGCACGCCAACCCGGAGACGTACGACGCGATCCAGGGCGAGGCGCCCGTCTGGATCATCGACCCGGTCGACGGCACCCGGCAGTTCGTGCACGGCGACGACGGCTTCTGCACCCTGGTCGCCCTCGCCCACCGGGGCACCGTCCTGGCCTCCTGGACCTACGCCGCCGCGCGCGACCAGCTCGCCACGGCCGTCCGCGGCCGGGGCGCCTACCTCGACGGCGAGCGGCTGTTCGCGGGCGCGTCCGCGCCCGGCCTCGACCTCACCGTGGCCACATCCCACCCCGACTTCACCACCGACGAGCAGAAGCACGCGCTGCGCGCCCTGTGGACCGACGGCCTCGCCCCGCGCCCCTGCGGCTCGGCGGGCCTGGAGTATCTCGCCATAGCCCGGGGCGAGTTGGACGCCGTCGCATTTTCCTGGGAGGCCGCCTGGGACCACGCGGCGGGCCTGCTGCTGGTCGAGGAGGCGGGCGGCACCCACCTCACCCGCACCGGCGAGCCGTTCCGCGTGACCGGCGCCAACGTGCTGCCGTTCACCGCCGCCCGGGACGCCGACACGGCCCGCCGGATCGCGGACCTGCTGCGCACCGGCGCCTGAGCCACCCGGCCCGGGGAGTGTCAGTCCCCCGGCATATCCTGAACCTGAGTGGCCATCGGCTGACGAAGGGGTCCGAAGGTGCCGTCGATGCTCGATGCTGTCGTGGTGGGTGCGGGACCGAACGGACTGACCGCTGCCGTGGAGCTGGCCCGCCGGGGCTTCTCCGTCGCCCTGTTCGAGGCACGGTCCACCGTCGGCGGCGGCGCCCGCACCGAGGAGCTGACCCTGCCCGGCTTCCGGCACGACCCGTGCTCGGCCGCCCACCCCCTCGGCATCAACTCGCCCGCGTTCCGCGCGCTGCCCCTGGAGCGCTACGGCCTGCAGTGGCTGCACGCCGACCTGCCCATGGCGCACCCGTTCCCGGACGGCACCGCGGCCGTGCTGGCCCGTTCCGTCGCCGAGACGGCCGCCTCCTTCGGCCCGCGCGACGCGGGCGCGTACCGCAGGCTGGTCAGGCCGTTCCTGCCCAGGTGGGACACGCTCGCCCGGGACTTCATGTCCCTGCCGCTGACCGCGCTGCCGCGCGACCCGGTCACCCTCGCCCGCTTCGGCCTGGCCGGGCTGCCGCCCTCCACCGTGCTGATGCGCCGCTTCCACGACGAGCGGTTCAAGGCCCTCTTCTCCGGCCTCGTCGCCCACGTCATGGCCCCGCTGAACGGCCTCGCCACCAGCGCCATCGGCCTGGTCTTCGCGCTGGCCGCGCACGCGCGCGGCTGGCCCGTGGCCCGCGGCGGCTCCCAGGCGATCTCCGACGCCCTCGCCGCCTACCTCCAGGACCTCGGTGGCGCCGTGTACACCGACTACGAGGTCAAGCGCCTGGACGACCTGCCGCCCGCGCGCGCGTACGTCTTCGACACCTCACCCGCCGCGCTCGCCCGTATCGCCGGCTTCGGCGGCTACTACGACCACTACCGCTACGGCCCCAGCGTCTTCAAGATCGACTACGCGCTGGACGGACCGGTCCCGTGGACCGCCCCCGAGGCCCGGGTCGCAGGCACCGTGCAGATCGGCGCGAGCAGGGCCGAGATCGGCAGCGCCCTGCGGGCCGCGTCCCGCGACGGCCGCGCCCCCGACAAGCCGTTCATGATCACCGTGCAGCCCAGCGTGGCCGACCCCAGCCGCGCCCCCGAGGGCAAGCACGTCTTCTGGGCGTACGGCCACGTCCCCAACGGCTGGACCGGCGACCTCACGGACGCCATAGAGCGCCAGCTGGAGCGGTTCGCCCCCGGCTTCCGCGACCGGATCCTCGCCCGCGCCACCGCGGGCCCGGCCGAGATGGCCGCGCGCAACGCCAACTACGTCGGCGGCGACATCGCCTGCGGCGCGGCCTCCGGACTCCAGCTCCTGCTGCGTCCCAGGCTGTCCCTGTTCCCGTACCACACCCCCCATCCGGCCGTCTTCATCTGCTCCTCGGCCACCCCGCCGGGACCCGGCGTGCACGGTATGTCGGGGCACAACGCGGCGAAGGCCGTGTGGAGAAGACTGAGGCAGACATGACCACCATCACCCTGGTCCAGGGCGACATCACCCAGCAGAGCGCCGACGCGATCGTGAACGCGGCCAACTCCTCACTGCTCGGCGGCGGTGGCGTGGACGGCGCGATCCACCGCCGCGGCGGCCCCGCGATCCTGGAGGAGTGCCGGGGGCTCCGCGCCTCCCACTACGGCAAGGGCCTGTCCACGGGCCAGGCGGTCGCCACCACGGCGGGCAACCTGGACGCCCGCTGGGTCATCCACACGGTGGGCCCCGTCTGGTCCGCCTCCGAGGACCGCTCCGACCTGCTCGCCTCCTGCTACCGGGAGTCCCTCCGCGTGGCCGACGAGCTGGGAGCCCGGACGGTCGCGTTCCCGGCGATCTCCACCGGCGTGTACCGATGGCCGATGGAGGACGCGGCACGGATCGCGCTCGGCACGGTGCGGGCCGCGCGTACAGCCGTGGAAGAGGTGCGGTTCGTCCTCTTCGACGAGCGGGCGTACGAGGTGTTCACCCGACGGCTCGGCTGAGGGACGCGCAGGCTCGGCGCACGGGGCAGGCAGGCGTAGGGGGAGTGCGCCTGCCTGCCCCGGCGTGCGATACCCCGCCGGGAGGTCAGGGGCGGAAGAGGTACCGCGGGCCCCCATGGAGGGGCCATCCCCTACAGCGCGGCGGGCGCGCAGGGTGTCACCCGTGCCGGGCCGGCGTCATCCGGTGCCCGTGTGCAGCAGGTCCCCGTCAGCGCGTTCGCCGTGTTCACGCAACGCGATCCGGGCCAGCTTCGTCAGCATCATGCCGTTGCGGATCCTGACGACGTAGTCCACGGGGAGCCCGTGCATCCGGGTTCCGGGTCCGCGGAGCGGGTGCCAGTCGAGGACGAAGAGCGTGTGCTCGCCCCAGGGGATCAGGTTCATGGCGATGCGGGCCGCACCGAAGGGATCCGCCTTCGCCTCGAGTTCCAGACGGTGCCGCGGCTCGCAGATGCGGACGACGCAGGTGTCGTCGAGGGTCAACGGGCCTGCGCCGACCCGGACTTGCAGGCGTGCGCCCACGGCGGGCCAGTGCGGGTCCGCGGCGAGGATCTGCTGGGTTCCGGTCACCCACTCCCCGTAGCGATGGCCGTCGGCGAGCAGGCTCCAGACCTCGGACGGCGAGCTCAGGATCAGACGGCGGTTCCGGGCCACGCCGACCACACTCCTTCGGAGGGATGCCTTCTGGAGGATGGGGGGGGACAGAGGAGGCGCGCCTTTTCGACACTAACCGCGCGGTACACCTCGGGCATCCGGAGGCACTGTGGCGGCCGCCTCCACGGCCTGCAGCACCTGGCGCACCGGCAGGGCTGCGCGGCTGGTCCGGGACACCGCGCGGGGATGCGGACATGCTCGTACGGTGAAAGAAGGACGCCCTTGTCACCCGAACGGGCGTGTGTCTCAGGAGGTTGAACCGATGACCACCGCCGCAGAGATCATGCATCCCGGAGCCCAGTGGATCCCGGCGACCGAGACCCTCGACCGGGCCGCGCAGCTGATGGCACGTCTGAACGTGGGTGCGCTGCCCGTCAGCGACGCCAACGAGCGACTGTGCGGCATCGTCACGGACCGTGACATCGTCGTGAAGTGCGTGGCCAAGGGCCACGATCCGTCGAAGGTGACGTGCGGAGACCTGGCCCAGGGCACGCCGCGCTGGATCGACGCGGACGCGACCGTGGAGCAGGTGCTGGACACGATGTCGACGAACCAGATACGCCGGCTGCCGGTGATCCAGGAGAAGAGGCTCGTCGGCATCATCAGCGAGGCCGACCTGGCCAAGCACCTGACGGACCGCCAGATCCACGACTTCGTCGAGAAGGTCTACGCCTGACGCCGACCGAGGTCAGCCACCCAGGAGCCGGCGCTTCTGGCTCTCGAACTCCTCGTCCGTCAGGGCCCCTTGTGCCTTCAGGTCGGCCAGCTGCTTGAGCTGATCGATCCTCTGGGTCATCTCGTCGGGAGCGGCGGTCTGCGGTGCGGGAGGAGCGGGCGGCGCCGGCTCCTGCTGCTGCGCGTAAGCCTGCTGTTGCGCGGGGGCCTGCTGCTGTTCGATGTCCTGCTGCGCCCATCGCCCCGCCTGCCGTCGCGAGACGCGGTTGGACACGGCGGTGGCGGTTCCGGCGACGACGGCGGTGCGTGCGACGCCCCGAAGCAGTCCGGGCATGTTCGGTCATCTCCCAAGGTTCGGTCCGGCCGTTCAGGCGACCGGTGTTGGTCCCGTCGTTCGGGCCGCTGGTGTCGGCTCGGCCGTTCAGGCGACTGCGGAGCCGCCGGGGGGAGTCGTCTCCTCCGTGGCGTCCAGGGACGCCAGCAGGGCCTGCACCGGGATACGGCCGCTCGCGACGAGCTGGGCCCCGCTGCGCCTGAGCGCGCGGGCCAGGGGAGCGGCCCACACGTTCTCGTACACCAGCACCGCGGCCGAGTTCCCTGGCTCCAGCGCGTTGCCGGCCTCGTCCAGGTCGCTCTGATCCAGCACGCCCGCCGAGGCGCCCTCGAAGACGGTCAGATCGACCTCGTCACCGAGGTCCCGCAACTCCAGCGCGACGACCGAGCCGTCGGTCTCCTTGCGGAGGAAGGCGAGGTCGATGATCCGGACGAGGCCGCGCTCGACCAGATCCACCACCAGGGGGAACGCCTCACCCGTCATCCGGTTCCCGGGGAACTCGATGACCAGGTAGTCGACGGGGCCCATTTCTTCGATGCCGTTCATGGCCACTCCTCGGGAACAGGGGAGCGGGGGCCGTCCGCGGCTTCGTGGCAGCGCCCCCGCGTCGGCGGTCGTCAGCCCTCCTGGCCATTCCAGCACGCGCCCCAGAGCCTCGCACATCCGCGCACGACGCCCGCCCCGCCCCGGCCTCCGGGTGCCGCCGGGTGCCCCGGCCCCCACTCTGGTCGAAGGGAAAGGCGTGTCGAAGGGAAAGGTGTGTCGCAGGGACATGAGCAACGCCATGCCGACCACCGCGTGGGCGCCGTCCGCCGGGCGCCTGGCGCACCGCCGAAGCGCGCTCGCGGGACCCTGATGGGAGGGGACGGGCAGGGGAAGCCGCGTCCCGGGCCGGGGTGGTGGAAGCGGCGCACCACCGCGCTCGTGGCTCGGGCCGAGTCGCTGCACAAAGAGGCGGAGACCCGCTTCCCGGTCGTCACCCATCTCGCGGATCGCATGGTGGCCGTGAACATCCTGGACTCCGCCACCCGGCTGGCCGCGCAGTGCTTCCTGACCGCCATCCCGCTGCTGTTCGTGATCGCGGCCTACGCTCCGCAGCTGCTGAAGCAGCAGTTGCTCAGGTCCGTGCACGCGGTGCTGGGCCTGACGGGCCCCGCCCAGGACCAGCTGGAGCAGGCGCTCCGGCCGACCACGGAGGATCTCCGGCAGGCCACCGGCGTCGTCGGCGGACTGATGGTGCTGATCTCGGCCACCGCCGTCAGCCGGGCCCTGCAACGGTTGTGCAAGCGCGCCTGGGAGATCCCCAGAGCGGGCACCCGCGTCGCCCCGTGGCGCTGGGTGGCCTGGCTCCTCCTGTGGCTCGGGGCGATGCTCCTGCAGGGCCCGATGCGCGACGGGTTCGGTCTGGGCGCCTGGCTGGGCATCCCCCTCAGCCTGGTGACCCAGGTGGGCCTGTGGTGGTGGACGCAGCATCTGCTGCTCGGCGGCCGGATCACCTGGAAACCCCTGCTGCCGGGCGCCGTCATCACGGGGGTCGCCCTGACCGTCCTCACGAGCACCGCGCCGCTGTACATGCCCGGGGCCATCAACCGGGCCCTGGCCGACTACGGCTCCCTCGGCCTGGTGTTCCTGCTGCTGTCCTGGATGATCGTGGTAGCCGTCGCGGTCGCCGTCAGCATCAGCGCGGGCGCCGTCGTCGCACAGGAACCCCCGCTGGCGAGCCGCCTTGGCAGCCCGCCCCCGAGGTGGAGCCGGGAGACCTAGGGCGTCCTCCATTCGGGCCCGCCCAGCGCGCGCGGTGCCCGTGCGGCTGACGCAATGGGGGTTCAGGCACCCCACCGCGCCGGAGGCACCGTGACCGAGCCGCCAGCCCCGCACCCTCCGAGCCCGGACGACGAACCCACGGCCCGCGGCGACGCAGGGGCGCGCCGGAGCGGGGGCGGGGCGGCCGCACGGGTCGCGCGCCGCACCGCCTCGGCCGTGCTGATCGTGCTGACCTGCATCCTCGTCCCCGTCGCCCTGCTCGCGGTCTGGGTGAAGGACTTCGCACTCGACACCGACCGGTACGTGTCCACGGTCGCGCCGCTGGCCACGGAACCCGCCATCCAGGACGCGGCGGTCCACCGGATCACCGAGGCCGTGGGCGCTCGGGTGGACGGCCCGCAGGTCGCCGCCGACATCGCCACCTGGCTCCAGTCCCAGGGGCTGCCACCCCGCGCCGCCGACGCGCTCAAGGGCCTGGGGCCGCAGATCGACTCCGCCGTGAACCAGGCGGTGACCAAGATCGCCACGCGTGTGGTCGACAGCGACGTCTTCGCGACGACCTGGCGCACCGCCAACCGCGCCGCCCACCAGGCCGTCGTGCACGCCCTGACCGGCGAGGGCCGCGGTGCCGTCGGGGTCAGCGACGGCACGGTCACCCTGAACGTCGGTACGGCCGTCGACGAGGTGAAGAAGGAGTTGGTCGACGCGGGCCTGAAACCCGCCGAGAAGATCCCGGACGTGGACAAGCAGATGGTGCTCTTCCACTCCGACGAGCTCGCCAAGGCCCGTAAGGGCGCGCACCTGCTCAACGTCGTCGGGAACTGGTTCCCCGTCCTCGTCGTCGTCCTCGGCGCCCTGGGCGTCTTCCTGGCCCGTCACCGCCGCCGCGCCCTGGCACGCACCGCACTGGGCGCCGCCTTCGCCTGCCTGGTGGTGGCCGTCGCCCTGGTCGTCGCCCGCCGCTACTACCTGGACCACCTGCCGCCCCAGGTGCAGTCGAAGGCCGCCGCCGCGGCCGTCTTCGACACCGTGCTCCGCTTTCTGAAGGTCAGCCTGCGGACGGCCGTCGTCCTGGGCGTGGTCATCGCCCTGGGCGCCTACCTCGTCGGGCCGGGCCGCCTGCCCGTGGCCATCCGGGGCGCCTCCGACAACACCGCGGACTCCGCCGCCCGGTGGGCGGCCGCCCACCACCTCCACGCCGGGCGCGCCGGCACCTGGACGCTGGCCTACCGCAAGGGCCTCACCCTCGCCGCGCTGCTGGTCATCGCGCTCGTCTTCGCGCTCTGGAACCATCCGACCGTGCTCACCATCCTGCTCCTGGTCGTCGTCCTGCTCGCCGTCCTGGCGGTGCTCGCGCTGCTCGCGGCCGGTGGCCGCACCGAGCAGGACGCGGCTCGAGCGGCGCCACAACCGCCCGCCGACCAGCCCTGACAGCAGGCACGGGGGGCTACCGGACCCGCGTGAACTGCGCCGGAGCGCGAAGGCTGCGATTCTGATCGAGTGGAGCGCCGTCCACTGCCTCACGGACCGTGGTGGTGACCTGATGGCCACGAGGAAAGAGAACACCGGGGGACCGGCCGACGGCTGTGCCGATCCCCTGGGCGAGCCGTTCCTGCAGACGCGGTTCGCCCCGCCGGCCAGGCCGGCCACCTTCCTGCGCCGCCCACGGCTGGTCGAGCACCTGGACAAGGCCCTCGACACGCCGCTGACGATGGTCAACGGCTCGGCCGGGGCGGGCAAGACCCTGCTGGTCGCGGACTGGGCCGCCGGACTCGGGCGGCCGGTCGCCTGGTTCACCAACGAGGCCGGGGACCAGGGCGCCGGCATGTTCTGGGCCTACGTGCTGCACGCCCTGCGCGCCGCCGGCGTACCGCTCCCCGGAGACATCGGCTGCCCCGCGGACGCGAGCCGTGTGGACCACAAGCTGCTGGCACGCCTGGCCGACGAACTC
Organism: Streptomyces sp. NPDC001450; assembly: GCF_053597295.1. Lineage (NCBI taxonomy): Bacteria > Bacillati > Actinomycetota > Actinomycetes > Kitasatosporales > Streptomycetaceae > Streptomyces > Streptomyces sp. NPDC001450. Next base: position 69,974 of record NZ_JBSFHY010000023.1, on the reverse strand, counting down.
AGTGGCCATGACCGGCCCGCGATCCTCGTGCTCGACGAGTTCGACCGCCAGACCGCCCCCCAGACCGCGGAGCAGCTGGACTTCGTCCTGCACCACGCCGGGCCCGGACTGCGGCTGATCCTGGTCACCCGCACCGAACCGCTGCTGCCGCTGCACCGCTACCGGGCGGCCGCGGCCATGACCGAGATCCGGGACGCCGAGCTGGCCTTCACTCCCGACGAGGCGGCCGACCTCCTGGAACTGCACGGCCTGCGGCTCCCCGCCGAGGCCACCCGGGCCCTGGTCGAGCGCACCCGGGGCTGGGCCGCCGGACTGCGCCTGTGCGCCATGGCCGCCCAGGAGAGCGAGGATCCCGAGGCGTACCTCAGGGAGTTCGAGGCAGGCCGGAGCGCGGTCGCCGACTTCCTCCTCGCCGAGGTGCTGAAACGGCAGACGGCCCGCACTCAGGACCTCCTGCTGCGCGTCAGCGTCGTGGACCGTTTCTGCCCCGCGCTGGCGGAGGCGCTCACGGGCCGCAGCGGTCTCGAACCGGTCCTGGCCGGGCTGCACCGGCAGAACGCGTTCGTCGAGGACCTCGGGCACGCCTGGTACCGGCTGCATCCGCTGTTCGGCGAGATCCTCCGGGCCCATCTGCGGGCACGCCATCCGGGCCTCGAGCCGGAACTCCACCGGCGGGCCGGTCAGTGGCTGCGGGCCACCGGGGCCCTGCCGGAGGCGCTGGCGCACGGCGCCGCCGCGGGCGACTGGGAGTTCACCGCCGGTGCCCTCGTCGACGACCTCGCGATCGGCCAGCTCTTCACCGGCCTGCGCGCGGACGACCTCGGCGAACTGTTCGCACGGATGGGACCCGAGGCCGCGGGCGCGGCCCCGGACGTGGTGCGGGCCGCCCGCGATCTGGCCGAGCACGATCTCGAACGCGGCCTGAACCATCTGCGCCACGCCGAGGAACACCTGGCCGAGAAGGAGCCCGATCCCGCGCTCCGGCTGAGCTGCGTACTGCTGGAATCCCTGGCGGCCCGGCTGACCGGCTCTCCCTCCCGGGCCGAGAAGGCCGTGGCCACGGCCGAGGAACTGCGCCACGAGGTCCCGGCCCACCTCCTGGAGAAGCACCCCGAACTCACCGCCCTCCTGCTCACCCACCTGGGTTCGGCCCGGCTGTGGGCCGGCAGCTTCGACGACGCCCGGGCCGCCCTGTCCGAGGTGGTCGGCTGCCCCAGCGGCGTCGCGACCGCCCTGCCCCGCCAGGACTCCCTCGGACACCTGGCGCTGATCGACTACCTGAACGGCTGGCTGGGCAGGGCCGAACGCAAGGCGCTGGCGGCGCTCAGCGAAACCGAACAGTTCGGTCTGCACCGGCCCTCCGGCGCGGATCTCGGGCGGCTGGTGCTGGCCGCGGTGGCCATCGACCGCGACGACCTCGCGCAGGCCCAGGCCCTCCTGGAGGAGGCGGCCGACTCCGGCCCCGCCGCGCTCGACCCGGTGACGGCGGCGGGCAGATCCCTCGTGACGGCCCGGCTGCTGCTGGCGGGGGGCGACCCACGGGCCGCCGCGGAGGCCGCCGACCCCGCCGTCCCGGCCGACGTGACCTCCCCGTGGGCCGAGGTCCACACGGCGCTGGTCACCTCCGCCGCCCATCTGGCCGAGGGCCGGACGGACACCGCCGCGAAGGTGCTGGACGACGTGCCCTACGGCAGCGAGCCGGCGTACGCGGCGGAGCTGGCGTGGGCCCAGCTCGCCGCGGGCAACCGGGACGCGGCCCTCGACCTGGTGGACCACCTGCGCACCCGGAGCCGTACCGGCCCGGGGGTGAGCGTCTGTGCCGCGCTGGTGCGCGCCCGTGCCGCGCAGGACGCCGGGGACGTCGCCACCGCCCGCAAGCTGCTCGCCCGGGCCCTGCTGGAGGCCCGGCGGGAGCGGCTGCGGCGCCCGTTCCTGGAAGCCGGACCGCGCATCCGGCACCTGCTGGACACCCCGCCGCTGCAGAGCCTCGCCGCGGGCTGGCTCACCTCTGGCGACCCCGTTGCCCGCGTGGCCGAGGAGCGTGCGCCGCTGGTCGTCGAGGAACTGAGTGGACGCGAGCTCGAAGTGCTGCGGCGGCTGGGCCAGATGATGTCCACGCAAGAGATCGCCGCCGACCTGTTCGTCTCCGTGAACACGGTCAAGACCCACCTCAAGAGCGTCTACCGGAAGCTCGGCGTGAACCGGCGCGGCGAGGCGGTGCGGCGGGCCCGTGAGCGCGGACTGATGTGAGCCGAGGAGGCGGCGTGGGACATTGGCGAGCCCTGATGGTGCTCGGGACGGCCCAGTTCCTGATGGTCCTGGACACGTCCGTCATGAACGTCTCGATCAGCCAACTGGTCGAGGACTTCCACACCGAGGTCACCGCGATCCAGGCCGTCATCACGCTGTACGCGCTGGTGATGGCGGCATTCATGATCATCGGGGGCAGGCTCGGCGACATCCACGGCCGCCGTCGCCTGTTCCTGTTCGGCCTGGTCGTCTACGGCATCGGGTCCGCCCTGACCGCCCTGGCGCCCACCCTGTGGGTCCTCACGCTGGGCTGGTCCGTCATCGAGGGCCTCGGCGCCGCCATGGTGCTGCCCGCCATGGCGGCCCTGGTCGCCGAGTCCTACCAGGGCGGGGACCGGGCGGTGGCCTACGGCGTGATCGGCGGGCTGGCCGGTGCCGGCATCGCCGTGGGCCCGCTCCTGGGCGGCTGGGTGACGACGTATCTGACCTGGCGGCTGGTCTTCGCCGGCGAGGTCGTCATCGTCGTCGCCGTCCTGTTCTGCCACCGGGTGATCGGCGAGTCCGCGCGGACCGGACCGCCGCCCCGGCTGGACGGGGTCGGTGCGGTGCTCTCGGCGGCCGGGCTGGGGCTGGGCGTGCTCGGAGTGCTGCAGAGCAGCACCTGGGGCTGGGTGGAGCCGCGCAACCCGCCCTTCACCGTCTTCGGCTTCGCACCCACCCTGTTCGTCGTCGCCGCCGGAGTGGCCTTGCTGGCCCTCTTCGTGCACCGGGACCGCCGACGCGAGGCCACGGGCGCCGACCCCCTGGTGCACCTGTCGCTGTTCGGCGTACCGCCCCTGCGATCAGGTCTGCTGACCCTGGTGAGCCAGAACCTGATCCTGCTGGGCCTGTTCTTCGTCATCCCGCTGTACCTGCAGGTGGTGCAGGGCTTCGACGCCTTCCGGACGGGGCTGCGGCTGCTGCCGGTCTCCGTCACCATGCTCGTCACCTCCCTGACCGGCGCCCGGCTCGGCCGTACCGTGGGGCCGCGCCGGGTCGTACGGCTGGCCCTGCTGATGCTGGCGGCGGCCATCGTGTGGCTGCTGGCCACCATCGACCCGGTCATCGACGACGCGCAGTTCGCCGGGGCCATGGCGGTGCTCGGCATCGGTCTGGGGCTGCTCGCCTCGCAGCTGGGCAACGTCGTCCAGTCCAGCGTGGGCGAGGCGGAACGCAGCGAGGTGGGCGGCCTGCAGTTCACGGCGCAGAACCTCGGCTCGGCGCTGGGCACCGCACTCATCGGGTCGATCCTCATCGGCGCGCTGGTGCAGGCGTTCACCACTCAGGTGCGGGACAACCCCCAGCTGTCGGACGAGGCACGCCGGCAGACCGGTGTTGCCCTGGAAGCGGGCGTCACGTTCGTGCCCACCGACCAGGTGCGCTCGGCGGCCCAGCAAGCCGGACTGCCGCCGTCCGAGGTCGACGCCGTCACGGAGTCGTACGCCGAGGCACAACTCGACGGCCTGAAGGCGGCGATCCTGGCCACTGGTGGGATCACCCTCGCGAGTCTCCTCGTCACCCCCCACCTGCCGACCGCGCCGGCCCGGCGGCCGGGGCCGTCGAAGGGGGGCGCCCCGGCCGGCGTCGCCGACGCCACCGAGTGAGTGCGAAAGGCCACGGCGATGTCCTCGACCGACGACACCACAGCGCGGGCAGGCCGTGCCGAGCGCCGCGCCCACGCCGATTACACGGGCGCGGTCTACGGGTCGATGCTCGCCGCGTCGGTGGTGATCGGCGCCGGCAGCCTCGGTCAGTTCCCCCGGCTGCGACTGGTGATACTGCTGGTGCTCACCGGCGTCGTCTTCTGGGTCGGGCACGTCCACGCGCAGCTGTTCGGCGCCCGCCTGGCGCAACGACCCCTGGACCGCCCGACGATCCTGCGGGTGTGCCGTGAGGAGTGGCCGATCGTCAAGGCGGCCGTCCCGCCCGCCCTCGCCGTCGCCGTGAGCCCGCTGCTGGGCCTGGGCGTGGAGGGTGCCGCCTGGCTGGCGGTCGCGGTGGCCGTCGCCGGACAGGTGGGCTGGTCCGCGGCCGGTGCGCGGCAGGCCGGAGCCTCCTGGCGGCTGGTGTCGGTCACCGCCACGATCAATCTGCTGCTCGGCCTGGTGATCATCTCGTTCAAGATCGCCCTGACGCACTGAACCCGGACCCGGATCACCTGTGCCGGGTGAGGCCCGGCGCCGCCGTGCGGAGCAGCATCGCAAGAAGACCGCAGCAGGCCCGCGGCGGGAGAACGGCACATGCGCTACGAGATCCGTGTCGATGGACTCATGTCCGAGACGCTGACCAAGGCCTTCCCTGAGCTGGACCACGTGAAGATGTCCGGTCAGACGGTGCTGTTCGGTCGCATCATCGACGAGGCGCACCTCTACGGGCTGCTGACCCGCTTCCAGTCGCTGGGGCTGCGGGTCGTCGAGATGCGGCAACTGCCGGAGTGACCGCGGCACTCACAGAACCGCCGCCTCGATCCGGCCCGAGCGCGCCGCCTCGCCCAGGGCCGCGAAGTCCCGCTCGTTCTGATCCGCGTACGCCTGCGCGAAACCGGTCAGCGCATGGTCGAAGCGGTCGCTGCCGCCCAGGTACGCGGCGATGGCGACGGGATCTCCGGAGCGGGCGTGGGCCCGGGCCAGGGAGGCCCCGCACACCTGGCCGAACAGGTTCAGCAGAGGCGGGTCCATGGTGTCCGGCCGGGCGATGCCCTTCCAGTCGCGCAGCTGACGTACGTAGAAGTCCCGGCCGCGCCCGTCGAAGCCGAGCACATGCGTCCAGCCCAGGAAGATGTCGCTGGTGGTCTGGATGAGCCGCTGCCCGGTCACCACTCTGCGGCCCTGGTTGTCGTACCGCTCGCCGCCCGTGTGCGCCGCGAGCACCGACTCCTGCGCCTCCTTGGCCTGGAGCAGCAGCGGATCGTCGTCGTCCCGGCCGAGCAGCAGCAGAATCCAGCACCGGGTGCCGACGCTGCCGACGCCCACCACCTTCCGGGCCAGGTCCACCAGCCGGTAGTGACGCAGCAGGTGCCGCCGGTCCGAGGACAGGGTGCGCGCGTACCCCTCCAGCAGCGTCTGCAGCTCCTTGTCCTCGTTCTGCCGGGCGGCCGGGTTCTGCAGATCCCGCAGCGGGATGATCAGCGGCGGGTCCGGGGTGATCCGCCGGCCCTCGGGCGTGCGCCGGGTGAGCTTGGCGAAGGCCTTCAGCGAGGTGCGGGTACGGGCGCGCGCGGTCGCCTCGGCCGTACGGCGCCTGCCCTCCTTGTCCATCGCGGAGGCCAGCAGCGCGCGCAACTGGTCGGCGTCGTCCTGGGCGTACCAGATGTCCAGCGTGCGCATGCCGGCGAACTCCCGCATCCGCTCCCGGTAGGCCCCCACGCACGCGCGCACCGCGTCCTCCTGCTGCCTGGCCGGGAAGCCGTTGGCGCGGGCCGCGATGACGAAGCTGGCCGCCAGCCGCTTGACGTCCCACTCGAACGGCCCCGGAAAGGTCTCGTCGAAGTCGTTGATGTCGAAGACCAGATGGCGCTCCGGCGAGGCCAGCATCCGGAAGTTCAGCAGATGGGCGTCTCCGCACAGCTGCACCCGGAGCCCGGTGCCGGGCAGCGGGCCGAGGTCCGTCGCCATCACGGCTGCCGCGCCCCGGTAGAAGCGGAACGGGGATTCGAGCATGCGGCCGTAGCGGATCGGCACCAACTCCGGTATCCGGGTGGCCGACTGACGCTCCAGCACATCGATGACGTCGGGCCGGTCCGGCGCGGGCTCGAACTCGCTGTGGCCCGAACGTGGGGCGCGTGTACGGGCATCGCGGCCGTAGGCCGCTCGGTCGGCCAGTGACGAGGAGCCGGTGAAGGCGCTCGGTGCGGTCATGATCCACTCTCCAGTTCCGGCGGCCGGCCGTCCGCTCCCGGATCCGGCTGCCGCGGGGGCGGCAGGACCGTGGGCGGCCCGCCCGCCCGTGCACCCACCCCACCGCCGCGGCCGGGCGGAGGGATCACCCGTGGTGGGTGACCCGGCGCACCGGCCCCGCGCGGCACGCTGTCCCGGTGAGGGGTTGCGCACGCCGCCCCCGCCGGCGGTCCGGAGGCGACCCGTTCGATCGCGCGAGGAGGAGCCATGACCGAGTCGCGTGGTCCGGCACCGACCGGACCGCCGCACCCGTCCGACGGGAAGACCGCCGGCCCCGGAGACGCCATGACGGCGCTCGCCGGGTCGTGGACCTGGATTCTGGGGTCGGCCGTCGTGACGTTCGTACCGGGCGTGCTGATCCTCGTCTGGCCGGACGAGACGCTGCACGTCCTGGCCGTTCTCATCGGCCTCTACCTGTTGCTCGCCGGCGCGTTCCGGTTCGTCCTGGCCTTCGCCCGCGAGGCACACGGCGAACGGCTCGCCGGCCTGCTGATCGCGGTGCTCTTCGTCCTGGCCGGCGTGCTCTGCCTGCGCAACCCGCTGCAGACCATCACCGCCCTGTCGCTGATCGTCGGGCTCGCCTGGCTGGCATCCGGCATCGTGACGCTCTACACGGCCATCGCGGCCGAGGACCTCCCGCACCGCGGTGTCGTCCTGGCCGCGGCGGTGCTCGGCATCGTCGCCGGGATCGTCGTGCTGGCCCTGCCCACCGAGTCGGCGCGGGTGCTGACCCGGCTGCTCGGCCTGTGGCTCGTGCTGCTGGGCCTGGCCGAGGTGTGGGTCGCCTTCTCGTGGCGGTCCGCGCTGCGCAGGAGCGGCGTGCTGCCCGGCAGCTCCGACCCGGCGGAGTGAGCCGGCGGGCCGTCCCGCCCGCCGTCCTCACCCGCCACGATCACCCTCCTCGGGTGAGGACGCTCCCGCCTCGCCGTGTGCACGCTGAAAACGGCAGAGACCGGCCTGAGAGCTTGCAGGAGCTCTTCCGGGCCGGGTGCCCCGGACGGAGGAGAGAGTATGAGCGCGACGAACTACCTCGCGTACGACTATCCGCTGCTGAGCGCCTTCTGGACGATGCTGTGGTTCTTCCTGTGGATCATGTGGTTCGTCCTGCTGTTCCGGGTCATCGTCGACATCTTCCGTGACGACGACCTGAGCGGCTGGGCCAAGGCCGGCTGGACGCTCTTCGTGATCTGCCTGCCCTTCCTGGGCGTCCTCGTCTACGTGATCGCCCGCGGCAAGGGCATGGGCAAGCGGGAGCTCGCGCAGGCGCGCGCACAGCAGGAGGCCTTCGACTCCTACGTCCGGGAGACCGCGAAGGGCGGCGCCGCTCCGACCAGCAGCGCCGACGAACTGGCCAAGCTCTCCGAGATCCGGGCCCGCGGCGACATCACCGACGACGAGTACCGCAGGGCCAAGGAGCTGGTCCTCAGCGGCGCCGGACCGGCGCAGCGCCCCGGCTCCACCCCCACCACGTCCGGACACTGAGCACCACCCACGAGAACGAATCGAGGTAGCCGCATGGCCGCGACACACCCCACACGTCCCACACGCACCCCAGGTGCGGCAGGCGCGCACACCGCCAAACAGCAGTGGGCGTTCGGCCTGACGGCCTTCGCGGGCGTCATGCTCCTGCTCGCCGGACTGCTCGGTGTGTTCCGGGGCATCATGGCGATCGCCCACGACGCCGTCTTCGTCACGACGCCCAACTACGTCTTCAAGTTCGACCTCACCAGCTGGGGCTGGATCCATCTGGTCCTCGGCGTGATCGCCTGCGCCGTCAGCTTCGGCCTGGTCCGGCCGGCGCCCTGGGCGCGCTTCGCCGGCGTGGGCATCGCCGGGTTGGTCATCATCGCCAACTTCCTGTCCCTGCCCTACTACCCGGTCTGGTCGGTCGTGATGATCGCGCTGTCCGGCTTCATCATCTGGGCCCTGTGCGTGGTCCAGGGGGAAGAGTCCACGATGAGCCCGTAGAGAACCGACCCGGCCGCAGGAGAACACCCGCAGCAGCACCTGGCCGTAGGCGAACTCCCTGGTGTCGCCCGGCGGAAACGTCGGCTGGTGGTGCACTCCCCGCTTCGGCTCGCCCAACGTGTCCGCCGCGCTCCTCGACAGTGAGCGCGGCGGACACTGCCGACTGGCGGCGGAGCTCCCGGACGGGAACGGCGACGGCATGTCCGTCCGGCAGCCGTATCTGTCCGACGCGGCCATCCTGATCACCCGGGCACGTCCTTCACGGTCGCCGCCTACCGCCAGGTCGTCCGCGGCTACGACGCCATCCAGACCGGAGTCCTGGTCGGCCTGGGCGGCCTCGCCGCGGCGGCACTCCTTCCCCGGGGACCGGGCGGCCGGACGACCCACGACACACGACACACCCGCCACGGCGCCGGGAACCCACGCCCAGGGAGCTCCACGCCCAGGAGGACGCCCCACGTCGCCGACGTGAGCCAGAAGACACCCCTCAGTACCTCTCCTGGGTGCCCTGCCCGCGGGTGCGCGTGGCATCATCGGCCGGTGTAAGGACCGAAGTCGTACGTAGCCGATGACGGGCGTGCGCGGTCGCAGGCAGGCGTACGAGGAGCACGATGAATCCCACCGCCACCGTCCCGCCCGCGGTGGGCGCCTCGCTGCTGGACGACTTCTCCCTGGAGATGACCGGCAAGGACGTGCCGAAGCTGGAGGAGGCGCGCGACAGCATCCCCCGGGGCACGCGGATCAACGTCACCTTCCTCGCCGGCGAGGACCCGGGCACGCGGCTCGCGGCCGCCCGCGCGGTCAAACGGCTCGGCTTCGTCCCCGTCCCGCACATCTCCGCCCGCCGGCTGCCCTCCCAGCGGCACCTGGAGGAGTTCCTGGCCGGCCTGGCGGCGGACGGCACCGCCGAGAACGTCTTCGTCGTCGGCGGCGACCCCGCCCGCCCCGAGGGCCCGTACGAGGACGCCCTCGCCGTCATCCGCACCGGGCTGCTCGAGCGCCACGGTGTACGGCACGTCGGCATCAGCGGCTACCCGGAGGGTCACCCGGCGATCACCGAGCACACCCTGTGGTCGGCGCTCGGCGACAAGAGCGCGGTGCTCGGGGCGCAGCGGATCGCGGGCGACGTCATCACCCAGTTCGGCTTCGACGCCGACCGGGTGCTCGGCTGGGTGGCGGACGTCCGCGCCCGAGGCGTCGCCGTGCCCGTCCGCATCGGTGTCCCCGGCCCGGCCGGCGTGCGCCGGCTGGTGACCTACGCCACCCGCTTCGGTGTCGGCACCAGCGCCTCCATAGCCCGCAAGTACGGCTTCTCGCTGACCAACCTCATGGGCACGGCCGGCCCCGACCGCTTCCTGTACACGCTCGCCCAGGGGTACGACCCCGCGCGGCACGGCGAGGTCAAGGTGCACTTCTACACCTTCGGCGGCCTGCGGAGCACCGCGGAGTGGATCGCCCGCTTCCGGCGGGGAGAACGGTCGGGCTGACCGGGAGCGGACTTCCGCTTCCTGTTCGATATTTCGATGGCGTGCCGATGGGTCGGTGGCCATTTCTGATCGGTGGGCACGTGGCCCGGCCGGGAGCCCGGGACCCGCCTGCCGCCCTGCTCGTTGCTCTTGCGCTGGTCATGCCAGAGCTCTATAACGTCTCCTGCAGGTATCGGCGGGGATGGCCGGAAATGGCAGTTGCCGCCGACCAGGGGGGATCCTCGGCTCCGCCGCGATCGGCATCAGTGCCCGCAGACCGACGGAGACCGAACCATGACCGACGACGCCTATCGTGCTGCTCTGACCCGCCTGGCCGTGGACCCGGCGTTCCGCGCCGCACTCGACGGCGACACCGACGAGGTGGCGCGAAGACTGGGCCTGTCGCCCGCGCAGCTCGCCGAACTCCGCTCCCTCCGCGTCGAGTCCGGCACCGGCGGGGGACCGGCCGCACTCGACCCCCGGCTGTCCAAGTCGTCCCTGTTCTTCGGCAGCGCGGCGCATGCGCTGGCGCACCACGACGTCCCGGCCGATCACGCCCTTCCGGCGGACCACGTCTCCGCGGCTTCGCACGACGTCTCCACGACCCATGCAGTCCCGGCGGACCAGGTCTCCGGCGACCACGACGCCGGTGCCCCGGCCTCCGCCGGCCACTCGTCGGACCTGCCGGACCCCGCCGCGGGTCAGGAGGGCGTCGGCGGCGTCGACATGGCGTCGACCGGCTCCCACAGCCTGCTCGGCGGCCCACTGCTGGACCGGTCGCCCGCCGAAGTGCCCGGTGGGCCGGGCGGTTTCGGCGATTTCGGTGACTTCGGCGGCTTCGGCGAGCACGGGAACGAGGGCGTCGGCGCGGACCTCGGCGGGCTCGGTGGGCAGGTCGGCGGGGGTGCCGAAGGGGGCTTCGGTGACTTCGGCGCCGGGGGCGACGGCGGGTTCGGCGGAGCCGAGGGCGGCTTCGGCGGGTTCGGCGGTGGTGCCGACGGTGGGTTCGGCGAAGGGGGTCTGGGCGCCGGTGGCTTCGGTGGTGCCGACGGTGGGTTCGGCGACGGAGGTCTGGGTTCCGGTGGGTTCGGCGACGGTGCTCTCGGCCATGGCGGCTTCGGCGAAGGCGGCTTCGGGCACGGCGGCCTCGGTGGTGGGGATGTCGGCTCCGGCGGGCTCGGTGACCTGGGCGGGCATGGCGGCTTCGGCGGTGCCGGTGGGGACGGCGGCGGGGACGCCGGCCACTTCGGTCACGGAGGCATCTACGACCGCGACGGCGGCGACGGCGGTGGTGGCGGCGGTGAGGGTGGTGGCGATCCGGAGAACACCGATCGTCCCAGTGGTGGCGGTG